>NZ_AYVK01000001.1:0-297167 GCF_000503155.1 Mesorhizobium sp. LSJC285A00 | reverse complement strand
GCCGGCCAGCCCCTTGCCGGCGGCCAGTGCCTCGCCCGCAGCCGTCGCGGCCGGCGCCCACGCATCGATCATCGTCTTTTCCCCAGGCTCGGCCTTGCCGCGATCCTGAATGCCTCTGGCCATCGCTTGGAACATAGCGACCGCGTCGGCGTCGTCGAGCGTCGCCTTGCCCTTGACGGCGGCCGCGCCGCGCATGAATGCCGTGGCATAGAGCGGGCCCGAGGAGGCGCCGACGGCGTTGAGGAACGACTTCGCCGCCGTGTTCAGCAAGATGGTCGGATCGGTGGTCCCGTCGTCCAATACGGCCACCGCGTCGCGTGCCGCGGCAAATCCCAACTCCATGGCAATGCCGTGGTCGGCATCGCCGATCACCCCGTCAAGCGCGCACAACCGGTCCCGGTCGGCTGACATGGCGTCGGTGATGGCAACGAACATCGCGGCAAGGCGGGTGGTGTCGATTGTTGTCATCTGTTGTTCCTTGCCGTCCCCAGTTTACCCGGCGCGAAACATGGCGCAGTCGCAAGGGTGGTCGAGCATCGTTTGCAACTCGTCGTCGAGGTGGTGCAGCGTGATCGAAGCGCCGGCCATTTCGAGCGAGGTGCAGTAATTGCCGACCCAGCTTGCGTGAATGGATACACCGATATCGTCAAGCCGCTGCTTCACGCGCCGGTTCATGATGTAGAGTTCCATCAGCGGTGTCGAACCCAGCGAATTGACCAGCACGGCGACCTTCTCGCCGCGTGCCGGCGCCATCTCGGCGAGAATCCTGTCCAACATTTCGTCGGTGATCTCGTCGGCCGTTTTGAGTTTTCCGCGTGCGATGCCGGGTTCGCCATGGATGCCCATGCCGATCTCCATCTCGTCGGGTCCGATTTCGAAATTCGGCCGGCGGGTTTGCGGCAACGAACAGGGCGCCAATGCGACGCCCATGGTAAAGGTGTGGTCGTTGGCTTTCCCGGCAATGCGTTCGCATTCATCGAAAGACAACATGCGGTCGCAGGCGGCGCCTGCCGCCTTGAAGATGAAGAAGTTCCCTGCGACACCGCGCCGCTTGTGCCTGTCACCAACGGGCGCGGAAGCGACGTCGTCGGTGCTCAGCACCGTGCGCACCTCGATGTCGTCCATCGCGGCCATCTCGGCCGCCATGTCGAAATTCATGACGTCGCCGGCATAGTTGCCGTACATGAACAGCACACCGGCGCCGCCGCTCGCCGCCTTGGCGCATTCGAGGATCGGGTCGGGCGGCGGAGAGGCGAAGACATTGCCGATCGCCGCCGCGTCGGCCAGCCCCTTGCCGACGAAGCCGAGAAAACTCGGCTCGTGGCCCGAGCCGCCACCAATGACGAGGCCTACCTTGCCTTGGCGCGGTCCATCGCGGGCGATGATCGAGCGCGGGCTTCCGTCAACGGCTTTGAGATGGCGGGGATGCGCAGCCAGGATGCCTTCCAGCATCTCGTCGACGGCCCGATTGCCGTCATTGATGATCTTCTTGGTTTGCACCAACGTCCTCCCGATTTGGTATTTTCATAGGTGATACCGGGCGTTATCAGGCTGCCTTCGGGCGAGGGCAGGGGCGCGATGCCCACCAAACTGCCTCGATCGGCTTCGTAGCTGTTACCAGCCGTTCTGGCAGAAGCTAAGCGGACCGAAGTGCGCGGACAATGGCGCTGTAGTGTACAAGATCGCACCACGGCTTAGAAAAGGCGGTGGCTCCCCGGGCCGGATTCGAACCAGCGACCAACCGGTTAACAGCCGGTTGCTCTACCACTGAGCTACCGGGGAATAGAGGCTCTCATGTGAGTGGCGCAGCCTATAGCAAACCCTTTTCGGCTTTGCAAAGAAGCATTTCGCATTTTTTAGCGCATTTTCACCCAATGGTTTCTGGCAATCGCCGGATGACACCACATATGAGCCGTCTTGGGCGCCGTCGGACCTTGGTCGGCGGAACCTGAAAGGCGATTGCAGCCTTTAGCGCATATGGCTTTATCGAAGGCAACCGGATCGACTTTCGACATGACTGCAGCAGACGAAAACCAGGCACCGGCGCGGAAAATCTCGGTGTTCGGGCGCGAGTTCACCATGCCGCGCTCGCGCGGGCTGAGGATCGCCATCGGTATCATGCTGGTGTTTTTCGGCCTTCTCGGTTTCCTGCCGATTCTCGGCTTCTGGATGATTCCGCTCGGCCTTTTGGTGCTTTCCTACGAATTTGCCGCGGTGCGCCGCCTGCGGCGCCGGTTCGTCGTCTGGTGGGAACGGCGTCGCCGGCCAAATTGAAAGCGATGGCGCGCGGTCCCGGTTCAGTGGACGCTTCGCTTCCACCCCCCCCGCAGACCTTCCCCTCGAATATCTCCTTGAGAACGGCAGCCCCTGGTGTCAGCCGCGCGTTTACGGTGAAAGCCAGTTTGCACCCGCTGCGTAAAGCTGCGGGTTCGAGTTTCGCCGGTCGCGCAGCCATGCTTGAGGAGCGGCCAATATGCCGGTGCGCCAAGCGCTGAAATCGCTCGGGAACCACGTTGCGGCGGCTGATGAGGAAAGCGCGCCGGAATGCCGCGCGGACGCTTGACGACCTTTCGCTGCCACCATATTGAGTTCGCTCGCCGGGAGCGATGAGGCCTCGTGGCGGAGTGGTTACGCAGAGGACTGCAAATCCTTGCACCCCGGTTCGATTCCGGGCGAGGCCTCCAATCGCTTCAACTCCCGCATGCCGGGGGCTTGAGTTCGAATGCGCCGCAGTGTCGGCGCGACAAGCGCATTCAGCGCATTGGCTTTTGACGGATTGGTTGGGACATGAGCGCTGATTTCTCCGAACTTCGCGTCAAGATGGTCGACGGCCAGGTCCGCACCACCGATGTGACCGACGCAGCATTGCTCGATGCCATGCTTGCCGTGCCGCGCGAGGCCTTTGTCGGGGCCGGCCAACAGGCTCTCGCCTATATCGACGAGGATATCCGCATCTCCGACGGCGCCGATGGCAGCGGTGCGCGCTACCTCATGGAGCCGTCGCCACTGGCCAAGCTTTTGCAGTTGGCCGAGATCGACGCCGGCGATTCGGTGCTCGATGTCGGCTGCGGCACCGGTTATTCCGCGGCGCTGCTGTCCAGGCTGGCCAAATCCGTCGTGGCGCTGGAAAGCGATACCACACTGGCGGAAGCAGCCAAAGCGGCGCTTTCGGCGCAGGGCTGCGATAACGTCACCGTGGTCACCGGCCCACTGCCGCAAGGTCATGCCGCCAAGGCGCCCTACAATGTGATTCTCATCGGCGGCAGCGTCGAGAAAGTGCCTGCGGCGCTGCTTGACCAGCTTGCCGAAGGCGGCCGGCTGGTGGCTGTGGAAGGGCAGGGCAATGCGGGCGTAGCCCGGCTCTTTTTCAATGCAGGGGGGGTTGTAACCGGAAGACGGGCATTTAATGCGGCAATTAAGCCACTACCCGGATTTGAACGCATTCATGCCTTCGAGTTCTAAGTGATTTTGCCTTGCAGCAAAGACTCTGTCATGTTGGCTTGCGATTGAACAATCGTTGCTGATTGGTTAACCGGGGTTTCGGGAGGCTGTCAGCGGGGGAACGATACATCGACGCGGCGCTGGCCGATCCCTAGGGATGGGCTGGCGTGGCGTGGTTCCCGTGCAAAACGAATGAGGGATATAAAGTGCCGTCCTTAGCCAAGAGTTTGTTTGTTACTGTCCTCATTTCCGCGACAGCGCTTTCGCCGATAGCCGCCTCGGCGGAAACCATTCTCGGCGCGCTTTCCAAGGCCTACCAGAACAATTCCTCGCTGAATTCGGCCCGTGCCGGCGTGCGCGTCACCGATGAGGGCGTGGCGATCGCCAAGTCGGGCTATCGCCCGGTGATCACTGGTTCGGCTGATATCGATTACACCTCCAGGCACCTGAACGGCAGGAACGCGAGCCTGGCATTGACCACCGGCAGCTTCGGCGTTCGGATTGATCAGACGCTGTTCGACGGCTTCCAGACCAAGAACAGGGTCGCGTCGGCCGCTGCACAGGTGAGGGCCTCGGTCGAGGGCCTGCGCAACACCGAAGAGAACACGCTGTTCAACGCGGCGAGCGCCTATATGGACGTGATTCGCGACCGCCAGGTGGCGGTGCTGACCGAACAGAATCTGCAGTTCCTGACCGAGCAGGCGCGCGCGGCACGCTCGCGCTTCGAGGTCGGCGAGGGCACGCGCACCGATGTGGCGCAGGCCGACGCGTCGCGTTCGGCCGCGGTGGCGCAATTGAGTGCTGCCCGTGCGCAGGCTCTGGCCAGTGCGGCAACCTATCATCAGATCGTCGGTGACGAGCCGGGCAAGCTCAAGGCCGCGTCGCCGTTGGCGAAGCTGTTGCCGAGGAGTCTCGAGGCGGCGATCGGCATTGCATCGAACGAGCATCCGGCCATCCTGGCCGCCCTACATTCCGTCGATGCAGCGGGATTTGATGTAAAGACGCAGGAAGGTGCGTTGCTGCCGCAGTTGACTGCCAGTGCCGGCCTTTCCCATGCCTATCAAAATACTGTACCTGGCGCGGGGAATTCGGACGGCGACTCCAATGCCGCAACCGTCGGCGCGACGCTGACCGTTCCGATCTATTCGGGCGGCCGTACCTCCGCACTCGTTCGTCAGTCGAAGGAATCGCTCAGCCAGGCTCGCATCGAGGTGGATGTCAGCCGTGACTCGGTGCGCCAGGCCGTGACCTCGGCATGGACGCAATACATCGCAGCGCGTGAAAGCGTCGACGCTAATCGGCAGGTGATCGCGGCCGCACAGTTGGCGCTCAACGGCGTCATCGAGGAGCGCAATGTCGGACAGCGCACCACGCTCGACGTGTTGAATGCCCAGAACGCCGTCATCTCGGCAAAGATCGACCTCGCCAGCTCCGAGCGCGATGTGGTTGTAGCGAGCTACGCCATCCTGTCGGCCATGGGCCGCCTGTCGGCCGATCGCCTGGCGTTGAATGTGGTGAAGTACAAGCCTGAAGAGCACTACAGAGCCGTCAAGGACAAATGGATCGGGCTGCGTACGCCGGACGGTCGTTGATCGCGACTGAGCGGTTCAAATCCCGCCAAGATTGAAAGTATCGTAGCGCCGCGCTTCCCAAGGATGCGCGGCGTTTGTCTTTTGTAGCCTAAATTGTTGAAATCCGGCGTCTTCCGAGATTGGGGATTCTCGGATGGCGATCCGTCGGCTACGCTGTCGCCATGATTCGTATCCGGCTTTGCCGGACAGGAATCCAGGAACGGGTCACTGCAGCGCCACGCGTCCGATGGATGCGCAAAGGAGGCTGTAGAACTTTGATTTTGCGCCTGATCCTCTTCGAAAATCGAAGATCGATTTTCGGGATCATGCGCGGGGGCGGCGGATGTGACGATGGCGACGGCAAGCAGCGCACAGCGCGAACCTTCCATGGAAGAAATACTGGCTTCCATCAGGAGGATCATCGAAGACAGCGACACAGGCCGCAAGCTGCCGGGCGACGCGGATGAGTTGCGCCAGGACGTTGTGCCGGCCGCCGGACCTGTTTCGGATGTCGAGGCCTTCCGCAGCGAATTGCACAGCTCGACCGAAAGCAAGAAGCCGGTGACGCTGGCCGAGGTGCAGGCCCAACTGGCCGAGCCGGTGGTTGCGCGGCTGGAGCCGCGCTCCGAGCCGTCGCCAGTGAAGCCGGCCATTGCGGCAAATGCCACGACCGCCGCGCCACCCGCGCATGCTCCGATGACATTGGCGGAAGTAAGCGCCAGGATAGCCAGTGAGCCAGCTCCCGCCGTCAGGGCAGAAGCTGCAGTGCGGGCAAAGGCGGAAACCACCGACTCGATCGTCACGGATTGGCGCCGCGAAATCGCGGCCGTTGGCAATCAGGCAAAACCGGCTGACACAGTACGGCGGCCCGAGATCAGGCAGCCGGAGATCAGGCAGCCAGAGACTGAAAATCGGCAGGCAGCAATCGCGGAGGTCGAGGCTTTCGAAGACGATCTCGCTGCCGAGCCGGCTTTCGAGCCTCATCCTTCGCGCAGCGAGCACGCGCGCCCGGCCGATACAACTCCGGTTCGGCCGGCGATCGTTTCGGAACATACGGGACGGCAGGTCGCAGCCGCCTTCGGCGAGCTCTCCGACGCCTTCGCCAGCCGCAGCAAGAAGACCTTCGACGAGATGGCCGAGGAGATGCTGCGGCCGATGCTGCAGGACTGGCTGGACAACAACCTGCCGACGCTGGTCGAGCGCCTGGTACGCGAAGAAATCGAGCGCGTCGCGCGCGGCGCGCAATAGGCATCACCACAGCCCGTTCCGGATTAAAGCGCCGCCTTCGGGCGGCGCTTTCTCGCTGCAGGCCAGCGTCCGGCTGATGTCGCGAATGCGATCAGCTTCCCGTCGGGATCGCTGACGATGAAGGTGCGGGCATGGCCTTCCCGTTGAAATGACCAGGGCCTCGCCTATTTGCGTTGAAGGACTGAGGCAGCCCTCGCGGTTGACTTGGCCAAAACCTTCCGATTTACACCGGGTCAGCAAAACTCCCGACCGCGCGGACCACTTTCCCATGCTTGAAAAGACCTACGACGCCAAGACCGTCGAACCCAAGATCGCCAAAATCTGGGAAGAGGCGGACGCATTTCGCGCCGGCGCAGGTGCGGAAGAGGGGGCCGAGGCCTTTACCATTGTCATCCCGCCGCCCAACGTCACCGGCTCGCTGCATATGGGCCACGCACTCAACAACACGCTGCAGGACATACTCGTGCGCTTTGAGCGCATGCGCGGCAAGAACGTGCTGTGGCAGCCGGGCATGGACCATGCCGGCATCGCCACGCAGATGGTGGTCGAGCGCCAGCTGATGGAGAAACAGATCCATCGCCGCGATCTCACCCGCGAGGAGTTCATCGAGAAGGTCTGGGAGTGGAAGGCCGAGTCCGGCGGCGCCATCTTCAACCAGCTGAAGCGGCTCGGCGCCTCGGCCGACTGGTCGCGTGAACGTTTTACCATGGATGAAGGCCTGTCCAAGGCCGTGCTCGAAGTATTCGTCAGCCTCTACAAGGAAGGGCTGATCTACAAGGACAAGCGCCTTGTGAACTGGGACCCGAAGCTGTTGACGGCGATCTCCGACCTGGAGGTCGAGCCCCAGGAGATCAACGGCAATCTCTGGCACTTCCGCTATCCAATCGAAGGCGAGATTTTCGATCCGGAAAATTCGGCGACCTTCATTACCGTGGCCACGACACGGCCCGAGACGATGCTTGGCGATACGGCGGTCGCCGTGCACCCGGACGACGAGCGCTACCGGCATCTGGTCGGGAAAAATGTCGTGCTGCCGATCGTCGGCCGGAAAATCCCGGTTGTGGCTGACGAGTATTCCGACCCGGAAAAGGGTTCCGGCGCGGTCAAGATCACGCCGGCGCACGACTTCAACGATTTCGAGGTCGGCAAGCGCCACAAGCTGCCGGCGATCAACATCCTGACCATCGAGGCGGCAATAACGCTCAGGGATAATGAGGATTTTCTCGCCGGGCTCGACGTGACGCCGGAGCGTCAGGCCATCTGGGACGAGCTCGACGGTCTCGACCGTTTCGTCGCGCGCAAGAAAATCGTCGAGCTGATGGAGACCGGCGGCTTCCTCGACAAGATCGAGCCGCATCGCCACGCCGTGCCGCATGGCGACCGCGGCGGCGTGCCGATCGAGCCGTTTCTGACCGAGCAGTGGTATGCAAACGCCGCGGAACTCGCCAAGCCGGCGATCGCATCGGTGCGTGAAGGCCGTACCAACTTCGTGCCGAAGAACTGGGAGAAGACCTATTTCGACTGGATGGAGAACATCCAGCCTTGGTGTATTTCACGCCAGCTGTGGTGGGGTCATCAGATCCCGGCCTGGTACGGGCCGGACGGCCGCGTCTTCGTCGAGAAGACCGAGGAAGAGGCGCTGGGCGCCGCGATTGAATATTATCTGGCGCTGGAAGGCCCGTGGAAGGCCTGGGTCGAGGACAAGCTCGAGACCTTCAAGCCGGGCGAAATCCTGAGCCGCGACGAGGATGTGCTCGACACCTGGTTCTCGTCCGCACTGTGGCCGTTCTCGACACTGGGCTGGCCGGATCACACGCCGGAGCTGAAGACCTATTACCAGACCGACGTGCTGGTGACCGGTTTCGACATCATCTTCTTCTGGGTCGCCCGGATGATGATGATGGGCCTGCATTTCATGCACGAGGAGCCGTTCCACACCGTCTATGTGCATGCGCTGGTGCGCGACAAGAACGGGCAGAAGATGTCGAAGTCGAAAGGCAACGTCATCGATCCGCTCGACCTCATCGACGAGTTTGGCGCCGATGCACTGCGCTTCACGCTGACGGTGATGGCGGCGCAGGGGCGCGACGTGAAACTCGATCCGGCGCGCATCGCCGGCTACCGCAATTTCGGCACCAAGCTGTGGAACGCGACACGCTTTGCCGAGATGAACGAGGTCGCGCGCAACGATGATTTCTGGCTGAACGACGCCAGGCTGCCGGTCAACCGCTGGATCCTGACCGAGCTGACCAGGGCGTCGCACGCGATCACCGAGGGCATCACCTCTTACCGCTTCAACGAAGCGGCGGGCGCTGCCTACCGTTTCGTCTGGAACCTCTTCTGCGACTGGTATCTGGAACTCTTGAAGCCGGTGTTCATGGGCTCCGACGAAGCGGCCAAGGCCGAAAGCCGCGCCTGCGTCGCTTTCGTGCTCGACGAGATCTACAAGCTGCTGCACCCGATGATGCCGTTCATGACCGAGGAATTGTGGGCGCAGACGGCAGGCGAGGGCAGGACGCGTGGTACGCTGCTTTGCCACGCCGCCTGGCCATCACCCGATTTCGAGGACGCAGACGCCGCCGCCGACATCAATTGGCTGGTCGATCTGGTCTCCGGCATCCGCTCGGTGCGCTCGGAAATGAACGTGCCGCCGGCGGCGATCGCGCCGCTGGTGGTGGTCGGCGCCAGCGCCGAGACCCACCAGAGGCTGGAACGCCATTCTTCCGCCATCCAGCGGCTGGCGCGGGCCGGCGACATCTCGCTGCAGGACGCCGCACCCAAGGGCTCGGCCCAGATCGTGCTCAACGAGGCGACGATCTGCCTGCCGCTCGGCAGCCTGATCGATCTCTCCGCCGAGGCGGCGCGGCTGCAGAAGGAACTGGCCAAGGTGACCGAGGAGATCGCGCGGTTGCACAAGAAGCTGTCCAACGAGAGATTCGTCGCCAGCGCGCCGGAAGAGATCGTCGCAGCCGAGCGCGAAAAACTCGCGGAATACCGTGATCAGCAGGAGAAGCTTTCGGTGGCGCTGACCAGGGTGCGCGACGCCGGTTGAGCGCCGGATTCGCGAGACGCTTGCAGCGCTTCGCGAAGGTTCTTTGCTCGAAAAATAGGCGTTCCGTTGCGTTAATATTGACGTAAACGGAAAGTTTCGACCCCATTGTTGCCATAATGTAACAATGGGGCCGAATGCCGGCAAAATAGCCGGCTTTGGTGCCGTTTTGAGCGGTTTTTTCTGAGTTGTTCCCCAGTCTGCCGCCCAAATGGTCATTTTCGAACCTACCGGCCAAGCCGCCACTGTGTTCGAAATGCGGTCCGCAAGAGTGTACATGTACGCTATGTGAATTCATTGTTGCACCGTTAACCCGAATTGGTTCTAGCTTGATGCACTGTATTTCGGGGAGGACATCCATGAACAATTTGCGTTTGAAAACACTGCTGGGGGCGGGGTGTTTTTCGCTGGCTTTGATTGGTTCCGCGATGCATCCGGCGCGTGCCGGCGGTCTGGAGCGTGGTGGCTACGACATCGACCTGCTTTTCGACCCAGCGCCGTTTGCGACGGAAGCTGAAGCGACCTATGTCATGCCGGATCGCAAGTTCAAGAATGCGGCCGGTCCGAACGGCGCCAACCTAGGTCTTGGCACGACGGCCGACGGAGCCGAGGGTTACTGGATACCGCACATAGGAATGAAGGTTCAGGTTGTGCAGGGCGTCGACTGCATGGTCGACTATTCGCAGCCTTGGGGTGCGCATACAGCACCTGGTATATGGAACGGTGCGCTTTCCAACACGGAAACCGATATCAAGAGCAACAACTACGCCGGTACATGCTCATATAAATTTGATGCTGGTAAGGGCCAGCTTCGTTTTATCGGCGGGTTGTTTTACCAGGACATAGGGGGCTTCAAAGAAAGCTTGGTAAGCGTTTTCCCGGTATTGACAGGTCGTGTCGATCTGGAGGCTAACGGCTGGGGCTGGCGCGCCGGCGTTGCCTACGAAATCCCCGACATCGCGTTGCGCGCGAGCCTCGTCTACAATTCGAAAGTCAAGCTCGACAATCTCTCAGGTGAACTCGATCTCACCAGTGTCGGCCAAGGCGTTATCCCGATCTACGGCTCAACGCAGTACATGCCTGATACCGTGGAGTTGAAATTGCAGTCGGGTATCGCTCCAGGATGGCTAGCCTTCGGTTCGATCAAATGGGTGAACTGGAGTGTGCTGCAGAGCGTTCCGATCTGCCCGACGATTGCTCCATCGTCACTTTGCTACACCAATGGTCCGGGAGAGGTCACCTCGCTTGACCTGATGTATCGCGACGGCTGGACCGTTTCAGGTGGAGTCGGCCACAAGTTCAACGATCAGTGGAGCGGTGCGGCCCAGATTTCCTGGGATCGCGGCACCTCGCATGGCTATGGTTCGCAGTCCGATACCTGGACGCTGGGTGGCGGCGTCGCTTATACGCCACAGCCCAACATCGAGGTTCGGTTGGGCGGTGCAATCGGCGTGCTGACCAGCGGTCACTCCGGCATAATGATTGGCGAGAACGGCAAAGTCGTTGGTGCAGACGCAACCTACGACTTTGGCAACGATCTGATCACGGCCATTTCGGGCGGTGTTAAAATTAGGTTCTAAGCTTCTGAAAATACAGGTAAAAGGCCGGGCGTTGCCCGGCCTTTTACGTTTTTCGGACAGAGTTGGCCCTGCGCTGGCGGGCGCGCCAGCGTTGCAGATACGCCGCACTGGCGTCGCCTCTCGCGATTGTGACGTTTTGGCAACAGTTTCTGAACAACCCCCGCGCTACAACTCCGCCAGACCAAATTGCCCATTTCCCGCCATAAACCCGGCGCACCTCGAATTTGTCTCGGGACACGCGCCAGAAGGCTCGGCGATGGGGCAGGCCGCACCGCCCGCGGCAAGGAAGAGTATGGACGCCAGAGTCATTTCCAAGGCCAAGCTGCCGAGCCGCCATGTGACCGTCGGTCCGGCGCGTGCGCCGCACCGTTCGTATCTCTATGCCATGGGCCTGTCTGCCGCCGAGATCGCACAGCCGCTGGTCGGCGTCGCCTCCTGCTGGAACGAAGCGGCGCCTTGCAACATCTCGCTGATGCGCCAGGCGCAAGTGGTCAAGAAGGGCGTCGCCGCAGCCAACGGCACGCCGCGCGAATTCTGCACCATCACCGTCACCGACGGCATCGCCATGGGGCACCAGGGCATGAAGTCGTCGCTGGTGTCGCGCGATGTCATTGCCGATTCGGTCGAACTCACCATGCGGGGCCATTGCTACGATGCGCTGGTCGGCCTTGCCGGCTGCGACAAGTCGCTGCCCGGCATGATGATGGCCATGGTGCGGCTCAACGTGCCGTCGATCTTCATCTATGGCGGCTCGATCCTGCCGGGCTCCTATCGCGGCCGCCAGATCACTGTGCAGGACGTGTTCGAAGCAGTCGGCCAGCATTCGGTCGGCACGGTCAGCGATGCCGAACTGCTCGAGATCGAGCAGGCGGCGTGTCCGTCCGCCGGCTCCTGCGGGGCCCAGTTCACAGCCAACACCATGGCCACCGTCGCCGAGGCGATTGGCCTCGCGCTGCCCTATTCCTGCGGCGCGCCGGCGCCTTACGAGATGCGCGACCGCTTCAATTTCGCCTCCGGCGAAAAGATCATGGAGCTGATCGCCAAGAACATCCGGCCGCGCGACATCGTCACGCTGAAGGCGCTGGAGAATGCGGCGACCGTGGTCTCGGCCACCGGCGGCTCGACCAATGCGGCTTTGCACCTGCCGGCGATCGCGCATGAGGCAGGCATCAAGTTCGACCTGTTCGACGTTGCCGCGATTTTCGAGAAGACGCCCTACATCGCCGACCTCAAGCCGGGCGGCAAATATGTCGCCAAGGACATGTTCGAGGCCGGCGGCATTCCGCTGTTGATGAAGACGCTGCTCGACCACGGCTATCTCCATGGCGACTGCATGACCGTGACTGGCCGTACTTTGGCCGAAAACATGGAGCATGTTGCCTGGAATGATAGCCAGGATGTGGTCCGTCCCGCCAACCGACCAATCACCCAAACCGGCGGTGTCGTGGGGTTGAAGGGCAACCTTGCCCCCGAAGGCGCGATCGTGAAGGTCGCGGGCATGACGGAGCTGAAATTCTCAGGTCCGGCACGGTGTTTCGATTCGGAAGAGGAATGTTTCGAGGCGGTCACGCACCGCAACTACCGGGAAGGCGAGGTTCTCGTCATCCGTTACGAAGGTCCGCGCGGCGGCCCGGGCATGCGCGAGATGCTGTCGACGACGGCGGCGCTCTACGGCCAGGGCATGGGCGGCAAGGTCGCTCTCATCACCGACGGTCGTTTCTCGGGCGCAACGCGCGGTTTCTGCATCGGCCATGTCGGGCCCGAAGCTGCCGTGGGCGGCCCGATCGGGCTCTTGAAAGACGGCGATGTGATTTCGATCGATGCAACCAAAGGCACGATCGAGGTCGACCTGTCCGAGGCCGAACTGGCAACGCGGGCGAAGGCCTGGAAGGCGCGCACGACCGACTATCAGTCGGGCGCGATCTGGAAATACGCACAGACGGTAGGGCCTGCCCGCGACGGCGCGGTCACCCATCCGGGCGGTGCCAAAGAAACACATTGCTATGCGGATATCTGAGTTGTTGAGGTCGTCTGTCCTTCCGGCACTGGTCGCTGTTGCGATCTTTGGCGCCGTGGGCCAGGCCATGGCCTTCGACGACAAGGTGTTCGACGACAAGACCGGCGTGAAGCCGCAATCGAGCCCATGGGCCGTGTTCCAGTTCGGCTTCTCCGCTTACAAGAGCGGCCACAAGGAACAGGCGGTCGAGGCCTATAAATACGCCGCCGAGAACGGCCAGATCGGCGCCACCTGGAAGCTCGCGCGCATGTACGCCGAAGGCGACGGCGTGACGCGCGACGACTATGCGGCCTTCAAATTCTTCTCCGAGATCGTCGATCAGGATGTCGAGCCGGGATCGCCGGAGGAAAGCTATGTCTCCGACGCGCTGGTGGCGCTGGGCGACTATCTCCGGACAGGCATCCCCGGCAGCCCGGTCGAGGAAAACGAGGTCGCGGCGCAGGAATATTACATGCGCGCGGCCGCCAATTACCGCAACCCGAACGCTCAGTTCGAGATGGGCCAGATGTTTTTGAAGGGCGAGGGCGGCGTCAAGGCCAGCGTCAAGCAGGCCGGCCGCTGGTTCCAGCTCGCCGCCGAAAAAGGCCATGCCGGCGCCCAGGCGACGCTCGGCAATCTTCTGTTCCAGAGCGGCAAGATCGTGCGCGGGCTGGCCATGATGACCGCCGCGCTCGAACGCGCCTCGCCGAGCGACCAGCCGTGGATCCGCGGCATGCAGGAAGAGGCATTTGCCGCCGCCGGCGAAGCCGACCGTCGCACTGCCATTTCGCTTGCCGACGACATCCTGACCAAGGGCGGCGGCGACCAGTGAAATTGCCAATCTCCCCCCTTGAGGGGGAGATGCCCGGCAGGGCAGAGGGGTCGGTTCGACTAGGCGCGGCCTTCTCTCTTGCGACAGTGGAGGNGATGCCCGGCAGGGCAGAGGGGGGCGCTGTCCCGCTGGCATTTCAGTTGACTAAAGTTTGCCCGGGTTGGACTGAGAGGGTGAGCTTGTTTGACCGAAAGGTCGCGTTTCTTCGCGCCCCCCTCTGGCTTGCCGGCCATCTCCCCCTCAAGGGGGGAGATTAGCTCACATCCATCAGTTCTCGGTGAGTTCCGCCGGCGCCGCTCTGTGTACCGGCATCGAGATCGGCGTGACGTGCAGATGCGGCTTCATCGTGCTGTCGGGGCAGCTGTCGCCGATCTTGGTCCATGAGGTGTTGTTGAGCACCAGGTCGCAGCGGGCCATATGGCTCTTGTCTGAAACCGTCAGGCAGGTGACCTGGCCGACCTGGTAGGACTTGCCATTGGCCAGGCACTGCTGGTCGGCAAGTGCCGCTGCAGGGGAGGCCATGGCAAATGCCAGGCCGATTGGACAAAGGAGGAATCGTAGTGCCATGGAACCCCAGCCGCCATGCTGATCTCTGACTGAATGGCGCGATTGTGGCGACATCAGGGTTTCGGCTGATATCAAGCCGGCAGCAGCGCCAGATCGATCGCCACCGGCACGTGGTCGGAAGGCTTTTCCCAGGCGCGCACATGCTTTTCGATCGAGGCCGAGGAAAAGCGGTTGGCCGCTTCGGGTGACAACAGCAGATGGTCGATGCGGATGCCGTTGTTCTTCTGCCAGGCGCCGGCCTGGTAATCCCAGAAGGTGTAGACGTCGGCGGCATCGGTGACGGCGCGCACCGCCTCGGTAAAGCCGAGATTCTTCAGTCGCCGGAAGGCCTGCCGGGTCTGCGGCTGGAACAGCGCATCGCCAAGCCAGTTCTCGGGGAAGCGCGCATCGACCGGCTCGGGGATGACATTGTAGTCGCCGGCCAGCACCAGCGCCTCCTCCAGAAGCAGCCGCTGCTCGGCCCAGCGATGCAGCCGCTCCATCCAGGCCAGCTTGTAAGGAAATTTCTTCTCGTCATCGATGGGATTGCCGTTGGGCAGATAGAGCGAGGCGACGCGCAGCGCGCCCTGGTCGGTCGAGAACACGCCCTCGATGAAGCGCGCTTGCTCGTCGGCGTCATCACCGGGCAGGCCTCTGATAACCTCGTCGAACGGAAGTTTCGACAGTAGGGCGACGCCGTTAAAGCCCTTCTGGCCATGGGTTTCCACGTTGTAGCCAAGCGCCTCGATCTCGGCGCGCGGGAACTGCTCGTCGACCGACTTGATCTCCTGCAGGCAGACGATGTCGGGCTGGCTTTCGCTCAGCCAGTGGGTGAGGTTGCCGATGCGGGCGCGAATGCCGTTTATGTTCCAGGTAACGATTTTCATGGGCGGCCTCAGGGATGTTCGGGCGAAAGACGTTCGACAAGCCCGATCGTATTGCCTGCCGGGTCCTTTAGAAAGGCCATCCACTCGCTTTCCCCCGCCGTTCCGAACGTGCCTTCGGTGTCGTTGTGGACGAGCGCCGGCGGTGCGGTGAAGGGAACGCCGGACGCTTTCGCCTCGGCGTGGAAGGCTTCGAGCCCGGCTATATCGAGATAGACGGTGCCGGCCGGAACGCCATCGGTGAACAGCAACCTGATATCACCGGCCATGATGAAGGCGATGCCCGGCGGATCGTAGCGGGCGTGAACGTTGAGGCCGAGCACATCGCGCCAGAAGGCCAGCGTGACGTCGAGGTCGCGCCCGGCCGACAGTGCTACCTGACGGACCGGGCCGACGCCGGACATCTGCCTAGATGGAGAAACTGGTGCCGCAGCCGCAGGAGGCGACTGCATTGGGGTTGCGGATCTGGAACGATTGGCCCATCAGATCGTCGACGAAGTCGATCACCGAGCCGCCCATATAGACCAGCGACAAATCGTCGATCAGCACGGTGGCGCCGTCCTTTTCGATGGCGACGTCGTCGTCATTGCGCGTATCGACCAGGTCGAACTTGTAGGAAAAGCCGGAGCAGCCGCCGCCCTCTACGGAGACGCGCAGCGCCGTCTTGCCGGCCTCGCCAGAGACGATTTTCGCAATCCGCCTGGCGGCGGCGCCGGTCATCTCGACTTTCATGGCAGTCTTGGCATCAGCGCCCATGGGCGTCACCTTGCTTTCGGTTTCACATGATAGGTATGAAGCGGGAAGGGGCAAGTCAACTGCGGCGGCATCAGCCATGACAAATGAGCTTGGCGACATTGGGTTCGGCTATCGGCCGCGCGCGGCCTATGCCAGCGACCCAGCCAGGTCGCGCGGGCGGCTCTATGACGAGGTCGAGAGCCCGACTCGCACGCCATTCCAGCGCGACCGCGACCGTATCATTCATTCGACTGCCTTCCGCCGCCTGAAGCACAAGACGCAGGTGTTCGTCGCCCATGAAGGCGACCACTATCGCACCCGGCTGACGCATTCGATCGAGGTGGCGCAGATTGCGCGGGCTCTGGCGCGAGCGCTGCGCGGCGACGAGGATCTGGCCGAGGCGGTCGCCTTGGTGCACGATTTCGGTCACACGCCGTTCGGCCATACCGGCGAGGACGCGCTGAACGAGCGGATGGCCCAATGGGGCGGCTTCGACCACAATGCGCAGTCGCTGCGCGTGGTGACGCGGCTGGAGCGGCGTTATGCCGAGTTCGACGGGCTGAACCTGACCTGGGAAACGCTGGAAGGCCTGGTGAAGCACAATGGCCCGCTGACCGACGCCAAGGGAAAAGGGCTCAAAGGCCCGGTGCCGCAGGCGATCCGCGACTATTCCGAGCTGCACGACCTCGAACTCGACCATTTCGCCGGCATCGAGGCGCAATGTGCTGCGATCGCCGACGATATCGCCTACAACACCCATGACATCGACGACGGCCTGCGCTCCGGCTTCCTGACCTTGGACATGCTGGAAACGGTGGCGCTGCCGGGATCGATCCTGGCAAGCGTGCGCGCGCGCTATCCGGGCCTGGACGATGTGCGCACCGGCCATGAGCTGATGCGCCGGCAGATCACGATGATGGTCGAGGATGTCATTGTTTCCACCACCGCCAATCTTGAGCGCATCAAGCCTGACAGCGCCGAAGCGGTGCGGGCGGCGGGCGAAACGATGGTGACCTTTTCCGCTGACGTGGCGGCGACCGAGAAGGAATTGAAGACCTTTCTCTACAAGCACCTCTACCGGCATGACGAGGTGATGCGCGTTCGCACCCAGGCCGAGCAGATCGTGCGCGACCTGTTCGATGTCTATTTCGCCGATCCGCGCGCCATGCCGGACGGCTGGCGGGAGGGGCTCGACCGGGCGGAGGACCGCATCAGGGCGCGCAGCGTCGCCGATTTCCTGGCGGGGATGACGGATACCTACGCCTTGAAGGAACACCGCCGTCTGTTTGACCATACGCCCGATTTAAGCTAGGGCGGGCGCGATTTGCCGGCCAATGAGCCGGTTCCCCTGCACAGTCCGCCAGAGCAAGACCCATGAACATCTTCGCCGATTTCAGCGCGCGAATCACAAAAGCCGTCGAAGCGCTTGATTTGAAAGACAGTAATGGAGTTTCGCCCGACCTGTCGCGCATCGCCGTCGAGCCGCCGCGCGACGCCAGCCATGGCGATCTCGCCACCAATGCGGCGATGGTACTGGCCAAGCCGACAGGGCACAACCCGCGGGCGCTGGCCGAGCGGCTGGTGGAAGTGCTGCGCAGCGACGCCGATGTTGCCGAAGCCGACGTCGCCGGTCCCGGCTTCGTCAATCTCCGGCTCAAGGACGCTTTCTGGCAGGCACATCTGACCGCGGTGCTCGGCGAGGGGCAAAACTACGGCCGCTCGACCATTGGTGGCGGCAAGAAGACCAATGTCGAATATGTCTCGGCCAATCCGACCGGGCCGATGCATGTCGGCCATTGCCGGGGCGCGGTTGTCGGCGACACGCTCGCCAATCTGATGGCCTTCGCCGGCTATGACGTCACCAAGGAATACATCATCAACGACGCCGGCGCGCAGATCGACGTGCTCGGGCGTTCGGCCTTCCTGCGCTACCGCGAAGCGCTGGGCGACGACATTGGCGAGATACCGGCCGGCCTCTATCCCGGCGATTACCTTGTGCCGGTCGGTCAGGCGCTGGCTGCCGAATTTGGCCGCAAGCTCTTGCAGATGCCCGACGATGAGTCGCTGGCAATCGTCAAGGACCGCACGATCGACGCCATGATGGTGATGATCCGCGAGGATCTGGCGTTGCTCAATGTGCATCACGACGTTTTCTTCTCCGAGCGCACTCTGCATGCCGACAATGCCAAAAAAATCCGCTCGGCGATCAACGATCTGACGCTGAAAGGCCATATCTACAAGGGCAAGCTACCGCCGCCCAAGGGCGAGAAGCCGGACGACTGGGAAGACCGCGAGCAGACGCTGTTTCGCTCGACGGCGGTCGGCGACGACATGGACCGGGCGCTGGTCAAGTCCGACGGCTCGTTCACCTATTTCGCCGCCGACGTCGCCTATCTCAAGGACAAGGTCGACCGCGGTTTCGTCGGCCTGATCTATGTGCTGGGCGCCGACCATGGCGGCTACGTCAAGCGGCTGGAAGCGCTGGCGCGGGCGATTGCAGGCGATGATCTGAAGCTGCAACTCACGGTGCTGCTGTGCAATCTGGTGAAGCTGTTTCGCGATGGCGAACCGATTCGGATGTCGAAGCGGTCGGGCGACTTCGTGACCTTGCGCGAAGCGGTGGAGGAGGTGGGCCGCGATGCGATCCGCTTCATGATGCTCTACCGCAAGAGCGACGCGCCGCTCGACTTCGATTTCGCCAAGGTCACCGAACAGTCCAAGGACAATCCCGTGTTCTACGTGCAGTACGCTTCGGCGCGCTGTCATTCGGTGTTCCGGCAGGCGAGCGAGCAACTGGGCGAGGCCAATTTCGACCGCAACAGCCTGGCCGCGGCCTCGGCGTCGCTCACCGATGAGGGCGAGATCGGCCTGATCCGGAAGCTGGCTGAATATCCCCGGCTGGTCGAATCTGCGGCCCTTGCGCTGGAGCCGCACCGGCTGGCATTCTACCTCTACGATCTGGCTTCCAGCTTCCATGGACACTGGAATCGGGGCACCGAGAATGCCGACTTACGTTTTGTTAAGGTTAACGACCGACAATTGACTCATGCCAGACTAGGGCTGGTGCAGGCTGTTTCGGATGTTTTGACCTCCGGCCTGACGCTGATTGGGGCTGATGCGCCCACTGAGATGCGTTAGGTTTAACCAAAACACCTGTCACCATTTGCCCACATTGCGCTGGTAAGGGCCAACCCTACGCGACGTCCATGGCGTCCGAATGAGTGCGAGTTCGGGAACAATAATGGCAGACAGAACCCAGCTGAGAGTAGCCGACAACAACGACATCGCCGAAGATGATCCGTTCGCTGAACTGACCAGGATCATGGGTTTCGATCCGCGCCAGCCGGTCAAGCCGCAGGCGCCAGCCGTCGAGACGGCTGCGGACGAGGGCGATTTCGACATCGACCTCGAGAAGGAGTTGATGGGCGAATTCGGCGATGAAGTCGGTTCCATGGAGGCCAGCCAGCCAGCTCCCGAGGTTCACCAGCCTGCCGCTGAGCCCTACGAACCTGCTGCCGAGATTCGCGAGCCGGCTTTCGAAACCACCGATGCCGCGATGGACGATGCGCTGGCTGCTTCGCTGGAATATGATTTCGTCTTCGACGATGCCGCCGATCTGGATTTCGGCGCTGCCCCGCAGGCTGCGGCTGCTCGCGTTGAACCCTCGGTTGCCGAACCTTGGTTTGCCGAGCCCGCATTCGACGAAGCTGCATTCGATGACGATTTCGACAATGCCGTGGCCAGTTCACTGGAAAACGTATCGCCGCTCGAAGACGACCTGCCGATGGATGACGAGCTTGCCGCTTCGCTCGAGCAGGGGTTGCTGCTCGATGACGATGCGACCGTCGCCCATGCCGCAGATGTCGCGCAGGTTGCTGCTGCGCCTGCCGACGATCTCGCGTTCGACGATGATTTCGACAATGCCGTCTCGATGTCGCTGGAAGACGAGCTGACGCTGGACGGTCCTGCGCCGGCGCAGGACCAGTATGCCGCGCCAGTAGCCGAGGCGCCGATCCATACCTTCGACGCCGTCGGCTCCGCCGACCACGCTGTTGCCGACGAGGATTTTGCGGGTCATTTCGATGACGCGATGGCCGATGTCGACATGGACTTTGCGGCCCAGGATTTTGCAGCCCAGGATTTTGCAGCCCAGGATTTTGCGGCCGAGCATTTCGAGCCTCAGGCTTTCGAGGCTCAGCCTGTTGAGGCCGAGGATCCGGAAGAGCGCGATCTGGATGTCAGCGATCTGCAGGCCAGCGCGCCGGTTGAGATGGATGCGCCGGAAGTGGACGAGACGCCGGCCTGGACCGTGGAGGCCAGCCCCTCTCATGAGACTGCGCACGAAGCATTCGACGATTTCGATCTGAGCATCGATGATGCGCTTGCCGATCACGAGCCGGTGGCCGAGACCGCACCCGCTCCGGTTCAGCCAACTTCGGTCGCACCAACCTATGTGGCGCCTACCAATATGGCGACCCCGGCCGCTCCGGTCGCTGACGAACGGACGTTGGAAGATGAACTCAACGCGCTGCTTGGCGCCATGACCACACCACGCCCGGCGCCAGTCGCCCCGATTCCGGTGGTCACCGAGCCCACCAGGGCTGCCGCCATCGAGCCCACCAGGACTTATGAGCCGGTTGCCCCGGTGCAGCGGTCCGTCGCGACGCCGGTCGCTCCGGTCGATAATCTCGACTGGGACCTGGACGAACACGCGCCGGCTCCTCAGGAGGCCCAGGCGGACGATGCCGATTTCGACGATCTGCTTGCCGGCGAACTTGAAGGCCATGTGCCCGAGATCGAGTTCGATGATCACGCCTTCGACGCGGCGCTGGCCAAGGGCATCGATCTCGGTCATGACGATACGGCAGCACCGGTCGCTGGCGATTGGCGCTCGTCGCCGCCGGAGCCGGCGCGTTCGTGGAGCCGCGTGACTCCCACCCCGGCCCAGCCTTCCTTTGCAGCGCAGCCGCAACCTTCTTTTGCAGCGCAGCCGCAAGCTTCTTTTGCAGAAAAGCCGTCCATGCCGCCGGCGGCAGCGCCAAGCTATCGCGACCAGCCGGTTGCCGCTGCTGCCTATGTGGCGCCGACGCCATCGCGCCAGGCGCCGCCTCAGGCCTATGACGAGATGCCGGATGTCGAGACGGTCGATGTGCCGGAGCGTGTGGTGGCGATTGCCGACGACCTCGACATTCCAGAACTCAGCTTCGAGCAAGACGAGCCGGCCGCCTATGACGACATCGACGCCGAATTCGCCGGCATGCTCAACGACATGAACGCGGTGGAAGTGGCGCCGCCCACTGCCGCACGCAGTGCCGGCTATGATGACGATTCCTACAGTTCCAGCTTCAGTTCGGGCCACGAGCTCGACCAGCGCGCCTATGCGGCGCGGCCAGCCGAAGTGCTTGCAGCCACGCAAGCTCACCACGCCGATGCCGCCGGCGGCTTCGACATGGACGATCTGCCCGGCAGCCAGCCGGTTTCGCAGGCCGACGATTTCGCGGTCGACGAACTCGACTACGATCCGGATCTGGACGAGGCAATGGCGGTGCCGGGCCTCGCCGAGCAGGAAGCCGCACGGCCGCGCAGGAGCGGCCTGCTGGTCGCGGGGGTCGTTGCTGCGGTTGCGATTGCCGGCGGCCTTGGCGCCTTCGCCTTGTCGTTCGGCGGCAAGGGCGGCAGCGATGCGCCGGTCATTGTCAAAGCCGACAACAGGCCGATCAAGGTCAAGCCCGAAAATCCGGGCGGCGCCGTGGTGCCGAACCAGGACAACAAGGTTTATGATGCGGTCGCCAAGGGCACCAAGCCGGCCGAGCCGGTTCAGGAGAAGCTGGTCACCAACACCGAAGAGCCGGTCGATGTGAAGGCGCAGGAGCCTGAAAGCCGCGTCGTCGATCTGTCGCCCGACGATACTGCCCCAGGCCCCGACGCTGCCGGCAACCCCGAAGCTGCCGTCAACCCCGACGCTGCCGGCAACCCCGACGCGGCTGTCGCGCCGGCGCCAAAATCCGAGGACCGCATTGCGCAGGTGCTGCAGGAAGCCGAGAAGAACCCCGATACGGTCGCCGTTGCCCCGCGCAAGGTGCGGACCATGGTGGTCAAGCCCGACGGCTCGTTGGTGGCACGCGAGGACTCGACGCCGGCCGCGCCGCAGGTTGCGGCGACTGAGCCGCTTGACCCGGCGCCGCAGCACGTCGCCCCTTCGGCCGATGCCGAGCAGACCGGCACCGTGGCGCCTGCCGATCAGGCAAATAGCGACCAGGCAAGTGCCGAGACCGCCAAGCCGGTCAAGCCGGTGAAGCCGGCGGCTGCGCCGAAGGCTGAGACCCAGTCCGCCAACACGCCGCAGACGGTTGCCGTGGCGCCGCAGCGCCCGTCCGACCAGCCGGTCGACGTGGTCGGCGAGGTCAAGCCCGACCAGGTTGCCTCCATCCCGGCGACGGCTTCGACATCGGGCGGTTCGTGGTCGATGCAGATCGCTTCGCAGCCGACTGTCGAAAGCGCCCAGGCCAACTACGCCGACCTGCAGCGCCGCTATGGAAATGTGCTCGCTGGTCGCACCGCCAACATCGTCAAGGCGGAGATCGCCGGCAAGGGCACCTTCTACCGTGTCCGGGTGCCTGCGCAATCGCGCAACGATGCGATCAATCTGTGCACCAGCTACAAGGCTGCCGGCGGCAACTGCTTCGTGTCGCGGTAAGGCCGGATCCAATTATCAGAGCCGGTGCGTTCCCAAGGGTCGCGCCGGCTTTTTCATGTGGATGGGCGAGAGGTTGAGGCGCTTGCCGTCCGGGGAGATTCCCTTTGCCGGCGCGAAGCCCTAAACTGGTGGAATGACCGAATCAAAATCCATGATCCTCGGCTGTGCCGGGAAATCGCTGACCCGCGAAGAAATCCGTTTCTATCGCAATGAATGCCCGTGGGGCTTCATCCTGTTTGCGCGCAATATCGGCGAAACCGAGCAGATCCGCGATCTGGTCGCCGAAATGCGCGACTGTATCGGGCGGTCCGATGCGCTGGTGTTCATCGACCAGGAAGGTGGCCGGGTGCAGCGCCTGCGGCCGCCGCTGGCGCCGAACTATCCCGCCGGCGGCGCGCTCGGCGCATTGTGGCGCAAGGACCATGATGCCGGCACCCGCGCTGCCTGGCTGATGGCGCGGCTGCACGCGTTCGACCTGTTGCGCTACGGTATCTCGGCCGATTGCCTGCCGGTGCTGGACGTGCCGATCGAGGGCGCCAGCGACGTCATCGGCGCGCGCGCCTATGGCAAGGAGCCGCGCCCGGTCATCGAACTCGGCCGCGCGGCAGCGGAAGGGCTGATGTCGGGAGGCGTGCTGCCGGTCATGAAGCACATCCCGGGCCATGGACGCGCCTTTGCCGACACGCATTTCGAACTGCCTGTGGTCGATGCCTCCCTGAGCGACCTGCAGCGGCATGATTTCGCCCCTTTCCGCGAGCTTAGCCATCTGCCGATGGCGATGACGGCGCATGTCGTCTACAGCGCCATCGATCCGAACAACCCAGCGACCACCTCAGGCAAGGTCATCGACGAGATCATCCGCCGCGAGATCGGCTTCGACGGGCTGTTGATGAGCGATGACACCTCGATGAAGGCACTTTCTGGGGATTTCCCGACAAAGGCGGCCTCGATCCTTGCGGCGGGCTGCGATCTGGTCCTTCACTGCAATGGCGTTTTCGAGGAGATGGCGGGCATCGCATCGCGAACCACGGGACTTGAAGGGACGTCGCTGGAGCGCGCCAAGCGGGCGCTGACCTATATAAGGGATCGCGACCGGGCCGACGAAACCGAGATACGCGCCGAGTTTGCCACCTATTTCGATGCGGTAGCCTAGAGACGGATGATTTCAGGTCTGTTCGACCTGAAATCTGAATCCGTCTCTAAATTAGACGGAGAGAGCATGATGTCGTCCGAAAACCGCTTCACACTTTTCGGCATCATGCTCTAACCAGAGGTAAAGGAACAAGTGGCGGAGACATTGGACAGCAAGGCTGCGAAGGCCGCACCGATGGACCGTCTGTGGGCCGAGAACGACGATTCACGGGTCACCGGCGACCCGTCGCTTGTCGTCGACGTCGCCGGGTTCGAAGGTCCGCTCGACCTCTTGCTGCATCTCGCCCGCAACCAAAAGGTCGATCTGTCGCGGATTTCCATCTTGGCGCTGGTCGAGCAATATCTGACCTTCGTCGAGACGGCGAGGGCGCTGAGGCTTGAGCTTGCCGCCGACTACCTGGTGATGGCGGCGTGGCTGGCCTTCCTCAAGTCGAAGCTCCTCATCCCCAAGCAGCCCGGCGAGGAAGGCGAAAGCGGCGAGGAACTGGCCGCGGTGCTGCAGTTCCGGCTGAAGCGTCTGGAGGCCATGCGCGACGCCTCGGCAAGGCTGGTCAACCGCAACCGGCTCGGCCGCGACGTGTTTGCACGCGGCATGCCTGAAATGGTCATCGTCGAGAAGCGTAACGCCTATTCGGCCTCGCTCTACGATTTGCTCACCGCCTATGCGCAGCAGCGCCAGAAGCAGGCGATCACCAATGTGACAATTGCCCGGCGTGGCGTGTGGTCGCTCAAGGATGCGCGCGATATCCTGACCCGGCTGATCGGCTCGCTGCGCGACTGGACGGCGCTGGACAGCTATCTGATCAATTACCTGACCAGCCCGGACGAACGGCGTACCGCGATCGCCAGCTCGTTCGCGGCGTCGCTGGAACTGGTGCGCGAAGGCAGCATCGAAATGCGGCAGGACCAGGTGTTCGCGCCGCTCTATCTGCGCGGCCGCGCGCAGCCAATCAAGGCAGTCGAGGTGGCATCATGAGCGAACGCGCCAACGCTTCGGTCATTCCGTTCAAGGTTGAAGAAGAGACCGAGGAGGGCATTATCGCCCAGGACCCGACTGATACCCTGCTTCTGAATCCTGGCGAACGGCTGCACATGGCCGAAGCCATACGCATGGCCGAGGCGATCGTGTTCGCCAGCGCCGAGCCGGTCAGCGAAAAGCAGCTCGCAGCCAGATTGCCCGACGGCATCAGCATTGCCGCTGCCATGGCTGAGCTGCAGCAGATCTATGCGCGGCGCGGCGTCAATCTGGTCCGGGTCGGCGATGCCTGGGCTTTCCGTACCGCCGGCGATCTCGCCTTCCTGATGAGCCGCGACACGGTGCAGCAGCGCAAGCTGTCGCGCGCGGCGCTCGAAGTGCTGGCGATCATCGCCTACCACCAGCCGGTGACGCGCGCCGAGATCGAGGACATCAGAGGCGTCGAGACCTCGAAGGGCACGCTGGATACGCTGCTCGAAACGGAATGGGTGCGCATGCGCGGCCGCCGCCGCACGCCCGGCCGTCCCGTCACCTACGGCACGACAGACACTTTCCTCGACCATTTCGCACTGGAGGAGATCCGCGATCTTCCCGGCATGGACGAACTGAAGGGGGCAGGGCTGCTCTCCGGCCGCATGCCGTCGAATTTCGCCATCCCGTTGCCGCCGGCCGATCCGGACGCGCTGACCGAAGACGAGGATGCGTTGACCGACATCGATCTCGAGGAACTCGGCCTGCTGACGCCGCGCGTCACGGAAGATTGACCGCAAGCCGCTGTCAAAAAGCTGCATTGCTGCGGTAGATGCGCCGATTGGTAGCGGGCGGCTTTGCCGAAAATGCGTGACATAAGCCGCGCCTTCATAAACTTTGTCGCTGTTGTGTTTGAATCCCAACGCGAAAACGCATAGATCATCGCCAGGGAAAACATTCGAGAGAGAGTTACAATGGGTTCATTTTCGATTTGGCACTGGATGATCGTGCTGGTGATCGTGCTGCTGGTGTTCGGCCGCGGCAAGATTCCCGAGCTGATGGGCGACATGGCCAAGGGCATCAAGAGTTTCAAGAAGGGCATGGCCGACGACGACACCGCCGATGACAAGCGCACCGTCGAGCACCGCCCCGACGAGACCGTTTCGGCAGTGAAGGAAAAGGCCAGCAAGAGCTGAGCCGAAGGTTGTTGCTTTTGTGCAAGTCGTTGTCCCAAAACCGCTTCGCACTTTTGGGCGACAAGCACTAGTCGGAACTGATTGCCATGTTTGAAGTCGGCTGGACCGAAATGCTGGTGATCGCGATCGTCATGATCGTGGTCGTCGGACCCAAGGATTTGCCCAATATGCTGCGCACCTTCGGCCGCACGACGGCGAAGCTGCGTGCCATGGCCTCCGACTTCCAGAAGCAGTTCAACGAGGCGTTGAAGGAAGCCGAGCTCGACGACGTCAAGAAGTCTGTCGATACGCTGCGCGGCCTCAATCCGGCGGCCGAAATCCGCAAGCAGCTCAATCCGTTCGAACAGGCGGCAGCCGAGGTTCGCTCCGGCGTCGATGCGGTTATGAAGCCGAAGCCCGCCGTCGACCCCTCAACGCCGGCGGCAGAAACACCACAGGCGGCCGAGCCGCTCAAGAACGGCGCAACGGTGATGCCGGGTGTCAACGGACCGGAAACAGCGCCGGCGGCGCCGATCCTTCCGGCGATGACCGACGAGGCGGTGGTGACACCGGCTGCAGCAACGGCAGCGCCACGAAACGCGCGCGCCAAGGGGGCTGCGATATCAAAGGCCCCGGCAACCAAAACAGCGGCAGCCAAGGCAGCACCGGCAAAGCCGGCGCCTGCGGCGAAGGTTGCGGCCAAGCCGTCAGCGGCGCCCGCCAAGGCTGCACCTGGAAAAGCCGCCACCAAGCCCGCTGCTGCACCGAAGGCAGTCGCAAAGGCTGAGCCGAAGCCTGCGCCGGCCACGAAGCCCGCGTCCAAGAAGACGGCGGGGGCCGCCAAGTGAGCATTACGGACAGCGAAAAGGACGAGATCGAGAAGTCGTCGGCTCCGCTGATGGAGCATCTGATCGAACTGCGCCGGCGGCTGATCTGGTCGATAGGCGGTTTCTTCGTCGCCTTCCTCGTCTGCTTCTTCTTTGCCAAGAAGCTGTTCAATCTTTTGGTCGTTCCGTTCAAGTGGGCCACGCAGTGGGCCGGGCTCGATCCGCACAAGGTCGAGCTGATCTATACGGCGCCGCAGGAATTCTTCTTCACCCAGGTCAAGCTCGCCATGTTCGGCGGCATGGTCATCGCCTTTCCGCTGATCGCCACGCAGATCTACAAATTCATCGCGCCAGGCCTCTACAAGAACGAACGCAACGCGTTCCTGCCGTTCCTTATCGCATCGCCGATCCTGTTCCTGATGGGAGCGTCGCTGGTCTATTTCTTCTTCACGCCGATGGTGATGTGGTTCTTCCTCGCCATGCAGCAGGCCGGCACCGACGACCAGGTGCAGATTTCGCTGCTGCCGAAAGTGTCGGAATATCTCAGCCTGATCATGACGCTGATCTTCTCCTTCGGCCTGGTGTTCCAGCTGCCGGTGGTGACCAGCCTGATGACGCGCGTCGGCATGCTGTCGTCGAAGGCGCTGGCCGAGAAGCGCAAATGGGCGATCGTCATCGCCTTCGTCGTCGCGGCGGTGCTGACGCCGCCTGATCCGATGAGCCAGATCGGTTTGGCCATCCCGACCATCCTGCTCTACGAGGTGTCGATCTGGGCGGCCCGGCTGATCGAGCGCGATCAGGTCAAGCAGAAGCTGGCGCGCGAGAAGCAGGAAGCCGCCGAAGCCGTGGCCGAAAAGGCGGCGGACGCGTCCTCAAAGCAGGCTCGTTCATAGGCTGTCGCGTTCGGGTATCCGCGTTAGCGGAAAAACGCGACAGCCGCCATCTTGCATCGATGAAGGATGCGGTTTACGCCCTCAGGCCTTAGCTCGAGGACGACCAACTATGCTTGATATCAAATGGATTCGCGACAACCCGAAGGCCCTTGTCGAGGCGCTGGCCAAGCGCTCGTGGTCGGCTGACGAGGCGCAGTCCACGGTCGATGAGCTGATCAAGAAGGACGAAGCGCGGCGCGAGCACGTCACCGAGCTGCAGACCAAGCAGGAACGCCGCAACGCCGCCTCGAAGGAGATCGGCAACGCCATGCGTTCGGGCGACACGGCACTTGCCGAAAAGCTCAAGGCCGAAGTCGGCGATATCAAGACCTTCATCCAGAATGGCGAGGCGCGCGAGCGCGAGCTCGACAAGACGCTGAACGATGCGCTGGCGGTGCTGCCGAATGTGCCGCTCGACGACGTGCCGGTCGGCAAGGACGAGCACGACAATGTCGTCAAGCATATCGTCGGCGAGGTGCCGACCCGGCCGAACTGGGTGAAGGAGCATTTCGAGATCGGCGAAGCGCTCGGCATGATGGATTTCGAGCGGGCGGCAAAGCTGTCGGGATCACGCTTCACCGTGCTGAAGAGCGGGCTGGCGCGGATGGAGCGCGCCATCGGCCAGTTCATGCTCGATCTGCACACGACCGAGCATGGCTATGAAGAAGTCATCCCGCCACTGATGGTGCGCGACGAAGTGCTTTTCGGGACCAACCAGCTGCCGAAATTCGAGGACGACCTGTTCTTCGTGCAGCATGGCGATGGCCGGCTCGGGTTGATTCCAACCGCCGAGGTCCCGCTCACCAACCTGGTGCGCGAAGAAATCACGGCCCATGAAAAGCTGCCGCTGCGCTATACGGCGCTGACGCCGTGCTTCCGCTCGGAAGCGGGCTCCGCCGGCCGCGACACGCGCGGCATGTTGCGCCAGCACCAGTTCTACAAGGTCGAGCTGGTCTCGGTCACCGACCAGGAGTCTTCGCTCGCCGAGCACGAGCGGATGACGCAGTGCGCGGAAGAGGTGCTGAAGCGACTGGAGCTGCCGTTCCGCACCATGGTCCTGTGCACGGGCGACATGGGGTTTGGCGCGCGCAAGACCTACGACATCGAGGTCTGGCTGCCCGGCCAGAACGCCTATCGCGAAATCTCGTCCTGCTCGGTCTGCGGCGACTTCCAGGCCAGGCGCATGGATGCCCGCTACAAGGACCGGGATGGCAAGGGCAACCGCTTTGTGCACACGCTGAACGGTTCGGGCACCGCTGTCGGCCGTGCGCTGATTGCCGTCATCGAAAACTACCAGAATGAGGATGGCAGCGTAACCATTCCTGAAGTGCTGCGGCCTTATATGGGCGGTCTGGCGAAGATCGAATCGAAGTAATGCGCATCCTTCTGACCAATGATGACGGCATCCATGCCGAGGGCCTGGCGTCGCTCGAACGCATCGCCCGCACGCTGTCGGACGATGTCTGGGTCGTGGCGCCGGAGCAGGACCAGTCCGGCTACGCGCACTCGCTGTCGATCTCGGAGCCGCTCCGGCTGCGCAAGATCGGCGAGAAACACTACGCCGTGCGCGGCACGCCGACCGACTGCGTCATCATGGGCGTCAAGAAGATCCTGCCTGGCGCGCCGGACCTGATCCTGTCCGGTGTCAATTCCGGCGCCAACATCGCCGACGACGTCACCTATTCCGGCACCGTCGCCGGCGCCATGGAAGGCGCGCTGCTCGGCATCCGCTCGATCGCACTCAGCCAGGGTTATTCCTATGTCGGCGAGGACCGCGTCGTTCCCTATGAGACCACCGAGGTGCTGGCGCCGGCGCTGCTGAAAAAGCTCGTCGCCATGCCGCTGCCGGACGGCGTGCTGCTCAACGTCAACTTTCCCAACTGCCTGCCTGACGAGGTCGCCGGCACCGTCGTGACGTCGCAAGGCAAGCTGGTGCACAGCCTGTGGGTCGACGAGCGCCGCGACGGGCGCGGCCTGCCTTATTACTGGCTGCGCTTCGGCCGCGAGCCGGTCGAGGGCAAGCAGGGCACCGATCTCCATGCTCTGCGCAACCGGCTCGTGTCTGTGACGCCGCTGCAGCTTGACCTCACCGCGCATGAAATCCGTGACCAACTGACCAAGGCGCTGGCTGAATAAGGTGTTCGCATGAAGAAGGTTCTGGCATGAACTTGCCGCTCGACGATCGCGAGGGTTTTGCCGCTTTCCTGCTGCGCCTGCGCGGCCAAGGCGCGGTGCCGAAGGCGTTGATCGCAGCCTTCGAGGCGACGCCGCGGCGCGGCTTCCTCAACGGCCAGTTCCATTCGATCGCCTGGTCGGACGGCATGCTGCCGATCGAATGCGGCGAGGCGATCGAGGGCGCCGATCTGCAGGCGGCGGTGATTGCGGCCTTGGCAATAGAGCCCGGCAACCGGGTGCTCGAGATCGGCACCGGCTCGGGCTACACGGCAGCGGTGATGTCGCGGCTCGCGGCTCGCATCGTCAGCGTCGACCGCTACAAGACGCTGGCCGAGCAGGCCAGGCAACGCTTCGAGGCGCTCGGCATCGGCAATGTCATCGTGCGCCAGGCCGATGGTTCCAACGGCCTTGCCAACGAAGCGCCGTTCGACCGCATCGTAGCCTGGGCGGCTTTCGACAGCCTGCCGCGCTTCCTGCTCGACCAATTGTCGAGCGGCGGCATCGTCATTGCCCCGATCGGGCCGGAGGAGGGCGAGCAGGTGCTGGCCAAGCTGACCAAGGTCGGCAGCCGCTTCGAGCGCGAGGATATCGGCACCGTGCGCCTGCAGCCGATCCTGCGCAGCGTCGCGGCGGTTATCTGAATTCTGCCTGTCACGCGCTTCGAAGGTAAGCCGAAGCCGATCGTTTCGTCATCCACGGGCGAAGCAAGGAGCGTAGCGACGCAGCGCAGACCCGAGGATCCATGCCGCGCCATCAAGGCGTAGCTACGGCGCAGAATTCTGCTCTGCTGCATTCTTCGGCCAATGTCACGGAATGGATCCCAGGGTCTCCGCGACGGCGCTTCGCGCCTGCTTCGCCCAGGGATGACGACGTTGGTGAAGGCGCCTTACAAAATGTTTTAAGAAAATTTGCGTCCGATTCTATGGGGTTAACCCGCCAGTAACATTAACGCGCTTTAATCATGACCAGTGTGTACCGGGTCTGTGCGGGTTAGTGCGATGCAATTCAGTGTTTTGAAGGCAAACGGGCGTACTCTGTCGCGGGGCTGCGCTGTCCTCATGCTAGCCGGAGTGGCGGCGGGGTGTAGCTCCCAAGTCTCGCGGTTCAATGGTGTCGACGACGTCTTCACCTCCTCGACCAACAATCAGCGCGCCATCATCGACAAGCAGAGCACTGCGCAGCCCTATCCGGGCGATGTGGCGGCCGAGCCGATCGCTGCGGCACCTGTCGATGGCAGCCATAACCAGTCGGTCAGCCGCTCCAGCCTGGAGCCAGTCACCGTCCAGCAGCTGCCGCCGCCGAGCGCGCCCAAAGCTGCTCCGATGCGCACCGCTTCCGCGCCGGCGCTTGCACCGGCACCGCATGTCGACAGAACGACTACCGGCACCGTCCAGCCGGCGAGGCCGTTCAAGAATGCCGGTGACTCCGATCCGAAACCACTTGCGGCTGGTACGCCGCATGCGACCGAGATCGTGGTCAGCGACGGCGAGACCATTTCCGGCATCGCTCATCGCTATCATGTGCCCGCCGACGTGATCATGAAGGTCAACGGCTTGAGCGCCACCAAGGGGCTGAAGACCGGTCAGAAACTGGTCATCCCGGCCTATGCCTATTCAAGCAAGGGGACAGAGCCGAAACTTGCCGACGGCAAGCCGGCAAACAGCCCCAAGGCGCCGGCGCCGGAGAAGGTCGCCGTACTGCCGCAGCAGCCGAAACTCAAGGACGGCAAGTCCGCCGCGCAGGTTGACGCTTCGGCAGCGAACAAGCCGAAGACCGACAAGCCGGCGCAGACTGCCTCGGCCGCGCCAAAAGCCGGCGCGGGCACCTACACGGTCCAGTCGGGCGACAGCCTGTCCTCCATCGCCAGGAAGACCGGCGTTGGCGTCGTGGCGCTGAAGCAGGCGAACGGCATGCAAGACGGCCTGCTCAAGATCGGCCAGACGCTGAAGGTTCCGGCAGGTGGCACCGCAACGGTCGCCAGCGCCAAGCCGGCCAAAGTTGATCCGGTGACGACCGCGACCACCCAACCGGCGGCAAAGCCGACGGAGACGCTCGCCACCTACACGCCGCCGAAGAAGGACGCCAAGGTCATCCAGCAGGCCGAGGACGACGATGCTGTTGCGCCCGATGCCACCGGCATCGGCAAGATGCGTTGGCCGGTGCGTGGCCGCGTCATCTCCAATTTTGGTGGCGGCAAGGATGGCGTCGACATCGCCGTGCCTGAGGGGACGCCGGTCAAGGCGGCCGAGAACGGCGTGGTCATCTATGCCGGCGACGGCCTCAAGGAATTCGGCAATACGGTGCTGGTGCGCCACGAAAACGGGCTGGTCACCGTCTATGGCCACGCCAGGTCGATCGAGGTGCAGCGCGGCCAGAAGGTCAAGCGCGGCCAGGAGATCGCGCTGTCGGGCATGAGCGGCACCACCGACTCGCCGAAACTGCACTTCGAAGTGCGCAAGAACTCGGCCCCGGTCGATCCCTCAGGTTATCTCGAATAGTCGGGAATAGAACAATAAACGTTTTGCAGGCCGTCTGACCTCCAGTCCGGCCCGCCGGCTCAGCCCGCTCCGCAAGGGGCGGGCTTTTTCAGTGACCTGACGGAAATCAATCAGTCGTTCAGCGGCTTGCCGAGCCGGCCGGCCAGATCCTGAGTGAATTGCCAGGCGACGCGGCCCGAGCGGCTGCCGCGTGTCGTTGCCCATTCCAGGGCGTCGGCGCGCAGCTGCTCCGGGTCGATCTTCAGTCCATGATGGGTGGCATAGCCGTTGACCATATCGAGATATTCGTCCTGCGAACATTTGTGGAAGCCGAGCCACAGGCCGAAGCGGTCGGACAGCGAAACCTTTTCCTCGACCGCCTCGGACGGGTTGATGGCGGTCGAGCGCTCATTGTCGATCATGTCGCGCGGCAACAGGTGCCGGCGGTTCGACGTGGCGTAGAAGATGACATTGGCCGGGCGGCCCTCGACGCCGCCTTCAAGGGCTGCCTTCAGCGACTTGTAGGAGGTGTCGTCATGGTCGAAGGAGAGGTCGTCGCAAAACAGGATGAAGCGAAACGGCGCCGCCTTCAGCAGGCCCATCAGCCTGGGCAGCGTGTCGATATCCTCGCGATGGATCTCGATCAGCTTGAGCGGCAGGTCGGATTTGGCCTGGGCGTTGATCTGCGCATGCACGGCCTTGACCAGCGAGGATTTGCCCATGCCGCGCGCACCCCACAACAACACATTGTTGGCGGCATGGCCGGCGGCGAAACGTTCCGTGTTTTCGACCAGAATGTCGCGCACGCGGTCGACGCCGCGGATCAGGCCGATGTCGACGCGGTTGACCTTGCGCACCGGCTCGAGATAGCCGGGGTCGGCCTGCCAGACGAAGCAATCGGCAACCGCAAGATCGGTTTGCGGCACCGGCGGCGGGGCGAGGCGGGTGACCGCCTCGATCAGGCGGTCGAGCTTTTGGTTCAGGGCCTCGATGGTGCTGTCGGTCATGTCTCGTCTTTTATGTTTCCGCACGAACGTGCGTAGGGGCCGAAATCGTCTTGATCCGGGCGAGATAGAAACTGGTTCCAAGCTTTTGTTTGGGCATGATCTTTTGCGAAAACCACGCCCGTATTCCGGGAGCATGCTCTAACACGGGTCAACCGGCCGGAAAAGCAGCTGAAAGCCCGGCCGCGCAGTTGCATTGGTAACTTTACCCACTATATTCCGGCCAAATTTGGCGAGGCCGCCCTACGGCCTTCTTCGTAACCAGGAGTTCTTGATGTTCGTCACACCGGCATACGCCCAAGCTACCGGAACTCCGCTTGGTCCGTTCGGGGATATCGGCATGATACTCCCGTTCGTTCTGATCTTCGTGATCATGTATTTCCTCATCATCCGGCCGCAGCGCGCCCAGTTGAAGAAGCGCCAGGAGATGATCTCGGCCGTGCGCCGTGGCGACACGGTCATCACCGGCGGCGGCTTCGTCGGCAAGGTGACCAAGGTGATCGACGACAATGAGCTTGAGATCGACCTTGGCGGCGGCACCAAGGTGACGGCGCTGCGCTCGACGATCGCCGATGTTCGGGTCAAGGGCGAGCCGGTGGCCAACCAGAACGCCAAGAAGTAAGCCAGTTTCCCAAGCGGAGCGATCCGCGGGCAGAGCTCTGACAAAAGACGGCGTATGGTCCATTTTTCGCGCCTGAAAATGATCCTGATCTGGCTTGCTATGGCCACAATGCTCGTCGACGCGCCCAGTCTTCACGCTGCCGGCGCGGACGTGCTGCTTCGATTGGACGCGACCGATGTGATCGATCGCCGGTTGGAGGCGACGCGTGACGAAATCAGGACGCTGCTGCGCGATGCAAGGATCGGCTATACTGGTCTTGCTAAGTCGGGTCGGGCCGTTCAGGTGCATATCACCGACGCCGCTCAGGTCGGCGCGGCCAAGATGGCATTGGAGGCGGTGACTGATCCTGTCCTTGGCAGCGCTGGTCCGGTCCAGGAAGTGATCCTGGATGATACCGGAGCAGCGTTGCTCAAGTTCACGGTAACAGACACAGGTATCAAGTATCGGATGTCGATCGCGCTTGCGCAGTCGATCGTGGTCATTAAGAATCGCCTGCGTGATCTTGGTGTAGCCGACCCAGTAGTGCGGCCAGAGGGCGAAGACGGTATGCTGGTCCGGACCTCGGGCGTTGCGGATTTGCAAAGGCTGAGGAGAATTCTCACCCGAACCGGAATGCTGACTTTTCAGTGGGTTGATGAGTCGATGCCGGTCGCTGATGCGATCAATGGCCGGACGCCCGCTGGCTCGGTGGTGGTTTATTCGAAGGACGATCCACCGGTTCCCTATCTGGTTGAGAGCCGAACGATCGTTTCCAGTGACGACATTGTCAATGCTCAGGCGACTCCCAACTCCGTCACAAATGAGCCGGCGGTTTCGTTCACCTTCGATTCCAGGGCAACGGCACGCGTTGCGCAGGCGACCTCGCAGAATGTCGGCAAGCTATTTGCGATGATCCTCGACAACCAAGTGCTTTCGGTGCCAGTCGTCCGCGAGCCAATTCTTAACGGCCGCGGCCAGATATCGGGCAACCTCACCAAGGAGAACGCCGATGATCTGGCCTTGCTTTTGCGTTCCGGACCGATGCCTGCACGATTGAAAATAGTCGAGTAGCGCACGATAGCGCCCGGCGGTGATCAGAATTAGAATGGAACCGACAGAGGCGATTGACGCCGAAACCGCTGCCGGCGGCAGCGCCAAATTGACCTCAGCGCGCTCGACAATCGGCGAAGTGCGGGTTAAGGGCGAGCCGGTGGCAAATAAGAACGCCAAGAAATAACCGAATTGTCGGCGGAACGATCCGCCAGTACGCCCTGACGGACAACGCCATATGCTGTATTTTTCGCGCCTGAAGATGATCCTGATCTGGATCGCCGTGGCCGTCACATTCATCCTTGCCGCGCCAAATCTCTTCCCGGCCAGCACATTGGCGCAATTGCCCAACTGGGTGCCGAAGCGGCAGATGACGCTTGGTCTCGATCTGCAGGGCGGTTCGCACATCCTCTTGCAGATGGACCAGAACGACCTGGTCAAGGCGCAGCTGGAAACGACGCGCGACGAGATCCGCACGCTGCTGCGCGATGCCAAGGTGGGCTATACCGGCCTTGGCGGCACCGGCAGGACCGTACAAGTGCGCATCACCGATCCAACCCAGATCGATGCCGCCAAGGCGGCGCTTAAGCCGCTGACCGATCCGGTCGCCGCCGGCCTGTTCACCGGTGGCTCCATCCAGGAAATGTCCCTGGATGATTCCGAAGCCGGGCTGCTCAAATTCACCGTCACCGACGCCGGCATCAAATACCGCACCTCAGCCGCATTGGCGCAGTCGATCGAAGTCGTCGAGCGTCGCGTCAACGAACTCGGCACCACCGAGCCGATCGTGCAGCGGCAGGGCGACGACCGTGTGCTCGTCCAGGTGCCGGGCCTGCAGGATCCGCAAAGGCTGAAGGAGATCATCGGCCAGACCGCCAAGATGACCTTCCAGATGGTCGATACCTCGATGTCGGTGCAGGATGCGCTGAACGGCCGCCCGCCGGCAGGCTCCTCGGTGCTTTATTCGCAGGACGATCCGCCGGTTCCGTATCTGGTGGAAAATCGCGTCATCGTGTCCGGCGAGGATCTTGCCAAGGCCACCGCAACTTATGATTCCCGAAACAACGAGCCAGTGGTTTCGTTCGTCTTCAACTCGCGCGGTGCGACACGGTTCGGCCAGGCGACGCAGCAGAATGTCGGCAAGCCGTTCGCCATCATCCTCGACAATCAGGTGATTTCGGCGCCGGTGATCCGCGAACCGATCCTCGGCGGCAGCGGCCAGATTTCAGGCAATTTCACCGCCGAAAGCGCCAACGACCTCGCCGTGCTGCTGCGCGCCGGTGCGTTGCCGGCAAAGCTGACCGTGATCGAAGAACGCACGGTGGGCCCGGGCCTCGGCCAGGATTCGATCCATGCCGGCAAGGTCGCCGGCATCATCGGCTCCATTCTCGTCGTCGCCTTCATGTTCGTCGCGTACGGACTTCTCGGCTTCCTCGCCAACATTGCGCTCGCCGTGCACGTGGCGATGATCGTCGGGGTCTTGTCGCTGCTTGGCGCGACGCTGACCTTGCCCGGCATTGCCGGTATCGTGCTGACCATCGGCATGGCGGTCGATTCCAACGTGCTGATCTATGAGCGCATCCGCGAGGAGCGACGGGCCGGCCGTTCGGTCATCCAGTCGATCGACACCGGCTTCACCAAGGCGTTGGCGACCATCGTGGATTCCAACGTGACGTCGCTGATTGCCACGGTCGTGCTGTTCTATCTCGGCACCGGACCGGTGAAGGGCTTCGCCATCACCTATGCCATCGGCATCCTGACCACGGTGTTCACCGCCTTCACCTTCACCCGTCTGCTGGTGTCGATCTGGCTGCGCCGTGCGCGTCCGAAGGAATTGCCGCGTGCGCCGGTGACCTTCGTTCCGGCCGGCACGAAAATCCCGTTCATGGGCATCCGCCGCTGGACGTTCGCACTGTCCAGCCTGCTGTCGATCGCGTCGGTTATCGGATTCCTGACCATCGACATCAACTACGGCATCGACTTCAAGGGCGGCTCGATCATCGAGGTGCAGTCCAAGCAAGGCGACGCCGATATTGGCGATATCAGAAGCCGGCTGTCGGAGCTCAATATCGGTGAAGTGCAGGTCCAGCAATTCGGCGCGCCGAACGACGTGCTGATCCGCGTCGGCACCCAGGATGGCGGTGAGAACGCCGAGCAGACCGTCATCGACAAGGTGCGCGGCGAGCTGCAGGACAATTACGATTTCCGCCGCGTCGAGGTGGTGGGTCCCACCGTTTCGGGCGAACTGGCCAAGCAAGGCACGATTGCGATGATCATCGCGCTGATCGGCATCCTGGTCTATGTCTGGTTCCGCTTCGAATGGCAGTTCGCGGTCGGCGCAATCGTGGCGACGGTGCACGATGTGGTGATGACGCTGGGCTTCTTCGTCATCACCGGGCTCGAGTTCAACCAGTCTTCGCTGGCGGCGATCCTGACCATTATCGGCTATTCGCTCAACGACACGATCGTCGTCTATGACCGTGTTCGAGAAGATTTGCGAAAATACAAACGAATGCCGCTCCCACAATTGTTGAACAACGCCATCAACGAGACGCTGTCGAGAACGACGCTGACTTCGGTGACGACCATCCTGGCGCTGCTGGCGCTCGTGTTGTTCGGCGGCGAGGTGATCCGCTCGTTCACCATGGCGATGCTGTTCGGCGTCGTCTTCGGCACCTATTCGTCGATCTTCATCGCAGCGCCCTTGCTGATCCTGTTCAGGCTCAGGCCGCAGGGAGCGAGCGCCGATGAGGAGAAGCCGGTTGGTGGCGGCAAGGCCATGGCGACCTGACGGCTGCGCTGGTGGCAAAAGGGATCGTCATCCGCGAGGCGCATTTCCCCGGACGGGCGCCGATCGAAGCCTACGGCAATGGCGGCTTCCGCTTCGCCGACATGTCGCATCGCGGCTCGCTTCTTTGCCTGCCCTCCGGCATCCATGGCTGGGAGCCGGCCGATCCGCTGGCCCTGACGGCGGCGGACTTTGACCTGCTGCTGGCCGAGGCCGACAAGGTCGAGATCCTGCTGGTCGGCACAGGCAAGGATTTGCGGCCCTTGCCGGCAGCACTTCGGGCGGCGCTGAAGGCGGCTGGCATTGGCTCCGACCCGATGTCGACGGGGGCAGCGGTGCGGACCTACAATGTGCTGCTTGCCGAAGACCGCGCCGTGGCCGCGGCGCTCATCGCCGTCGACTGACGTGACCGATACAGCTGACATCGTCATGGAGACGGTGCGCGCGGGCGACCATGACCGCTATGTCTGCGCACTCTATGCACCGGCCGACAAGCGCGCGGCGCTGTTTTCGCTTTACGCGTTCAATGCCGAGATCGCCTCTGTCCGCGACCGCATCCACGAGGCATTGCCGGGCGAAGTGAGGCTGCAATGGTGGCGCGATGTCATCGCTGCTGAAGCCGCAGCCACAGGCAACCCGCTCGCCGATGCGCTGAAGGCGACGATTTCTGCCCATGGCCTGCCCAAAACTGCCTTCGACAACATGCTCGAGGCCCGCATCTTCGACCTCTATGACGATCCGATGCCGTCGCGCACCGATCTCGAGGGCTATTGCGGCGAGACGGCGGCCGCGCTGATCCAGCTGGCGGCGATGGTGCTCGATCCCAATGAGGCGCCGCCCTTTGCCGAACTGGCGGGCAGGGCCGGCTGCGCCCAGGCGATGACCGGCCTGTTGCTGCTGTTGCCGCTGCATCGCCGGCGCGGGCAATGCTTCGTGCCGGCGGATATCCTTGCCGCGGTAGGCTCATCGCCGGAAGAGTTCGTCGGCGGCGACGGCGGCCCCGGCGCTCAGCGCGCGGTGGCTGCGATGATTGCATTGGCGCAGGAGCATCTCCGCGCTTTCGAGCAAGGGGCGTCCGCACTTCCGCAAACGCTGCGTCCGGCGTTCCTGCCGCTGGCGCTGACCAGCGCCTATCTCGGCAAGATGGCGAGTGGTCGTCGCTCGCCGCTTGGCGGCGCAGCCCGGCTTTCGGCTCTGCGTCGGCATTGGCTGTTGCTCAGGCGCGCAACGCGGGGATGGACAGCGAGTTGACGTAAACGTCAATCGCGTTAGGACTCTGAGACTTGGCTATTCAGCAGCTTCCGCTGTTTGCGCCGGCAGCCCTAGCCACTCCCGACAATCTGCCCGCGCGCGTGAGGTGATCGCGTGGCGCTTGGCCACCGTCTTGTCCTTGCCGCGCAGGCGTTTGCCTTCGGTCTTCGGTGCTTCCACCGGCGGGAAAAGGCCGAAATTGACGTTCATCGGCTGGAACGAGCGTTTGCCCGGCTCGTCGTCTGAGACGATGTGGCCGCCGGTGATGTGGTTGAGCAGGGCGCCGAAGGCGGTGGTGAGCGGCGGCAGGGACGGCGCGTGGCCGAGACGCTCGGCGGCGGCGAAGCGGCCGGCGAGCAGGCCGATCGCCGCGCTCTCGACATAGCCCTCGCAGCCGGTGATCTGGCCGGCAAAGCGCAGGCCGGGCCGCGACTTCAGTTGCAGCGAGGCGTCAAGCAAGGTCGGTGAGTTGATGTAGGTGTTGCGGTGCAAGCCGCCGAGACGGGCGAACTCGGCGTTTTCCAGGCCCGGAATGGTGCGGAACACGCGCACCTGCTCGGCATGCTTCAGCTTGGTCTGGAAACCGACCATGTTGTAGAGCGTGCCCAGCGCATTGTCCTGACGCAGCTGCACCACGGCATAGGCTTTTACCGTCGGATTGTGGGCATTGGTCAGCCCCATCGGCTTCATCGGCCCGTAGCGCAGCGTCTCGACGCCGCGCTCGGCCATGATTTCGATCGGCAGGCAGCCGTCGAAATAGGGCGTGCCTTCCCACTGCTTGAATTCGGTCTTCTGGCCGTCGACCAGCGCCTGTACGAAGGCGAGATACTGGTCCTTGTCCATCGGGCAATTGATGTAGTCCTTGCCGGTGCCGCCGGGCCCAACCTTGTCATAGCGCGACTGGAACCAGCAAATGTCCATGTCGATCGTGTCGAAATGGATGATCGGGGCAATCGCGTCGAAGAAGGCCAGCGCATCGGCGCCGGTTGCCTCGGCAATCGACTGGGCGAGCGACGGCGCGGTCAGCGGTCCCGTGGCGATGATCGCCTGGTCCCACTCCGCCGGCGGCAGGCCCGGCACTTCCTCGCGCTGGATGGTGATCAGCGGGTGGGCTTCGAGCTTCTTCGTCACCGCGTCGGAGAAGCCGTCGCGATCGACGGCCAGCGCGCCGCCGGCCGGCACCTGGTTGGCGTCGCCGGCGCTCATGATCAGCGAGCCGGCCAGTCGCATTTCGGCATGCAGCAGGCCGACGGCATTGTTCTCGGCATCGTCGGAGCGGAAGGAATTGGAACAGACAAGTTCGGCAAGCCCATCGGTCTTGTGCGCATCGGTGCCGCGCACCGGGCGCATCTCATGCAAAATGACGGGAACACCGGCTTGTGCTGCCTGCCAGGCGGCTTCGGAGCCGGCGAGGCCGCCGCCGACGATGTGGATAGGATTTTTGCTCATGAGCGCCGGAATAATCGCTTGGCGCGCCGTTTGCAATTGGCCGGTGCGAGCGTGGGTCATTGTCGTGCAACGACGGAGCTCGAGTTTCTTATGTCCGCGGCGACGCTTGGATGGCGGCGCAAAGCGCCTCGATCGACCGCAAGCACAGCCGCAAACCTGCCCCAAAAACAACAACACCCGCCGCGGGAGGAGGTGCGGCGGGTGTCGTTTTTGGGGCCGATCCTCGGGAGGAGGTGGGGATCGGCCGTATTCGCCATCGCCGGGGAGGAGGTCGGCTTTGACGAAATTCTTTTCGCCGGATCGAGGGAGGCGAAATCCCTGGAAGGCGAACTGCGTTCACTTTGGAGACGAACTGCGTTCGCTTTGGAAACAGCGCCCGCCGCGGGAGGAGGTGCGGCGGGCGCCGTTTTGGTGGTCAACCCTCGGGAGGAGGTGAAGGCTGACCGTATCCGTCAGGGTCGGGGAGGAGGTCGACCCTGGCGAAATTCTGGTTAGATCGTCGCCCTGCGGGCGATGATCTTGATCTCGTCGCGGACGATGCCGAGATCATGGAGCTGACGGTTCGAAAGGCGACCCAGCTCGGTAACGGTGTCGCGGTAAACGCGCCAGTTACGATAGTTGCGGATCAGGTTCATTGTCGTTCTCTTTTTCAAAACTGGTTCGGACCATTTGCGATCCGAAGAGGATTAGACCGCCTTGCGGGCGACGTAGTGGATGTCGCTGCGGCTGATGCCGAGGTCGGTCAGTTCACGGTTCGACAGGCGGCTCAGCTCGGAGACGGTGTCCCGGTAGCGGCGCCAGTTGCGGTAGTTGCGGATCAGGTTCATGGTAGTGCTCGTTTCGTCTTTCTTCGGATCATTCCGTTTGTGTACGAACAGTAAATAGGCTGGGTTATATCGATTTAAAAGTGCTGTTGGCGCATGGCAGCAATGCAAATTGTGCAATGCAACATTAACGCGCGTTCACGGCTTCGTCATGAAGAAACCCGAATCGGAAAATGACGTTGCGTCAACGATTTGAGCGGATCGGCTGTCAGAAAGACCAAGCTGGGGGAGAAGCGGCATGGCGAGTTATTCGTCACGGGCGAGGGCCGATATCGGGCGGTGGCTGCAGGCTGGCCTGATCGACGCGAAGACGGCCGATGCGCTTAAGCGCGACATCGACGCAAACGAGCGCAAATCGCTGAGCTTCGGCACTATATTGGCCATGATGGCAGCGCTGCTGTTCGGCGCCGCGATCCTGCTCTTCGTCGCCGCCAACTGGGACGCGATCCCGCGGCTGGTGCGGGTCGCGGCGCTGTTTGCCGTCATTCTCGCCGGCTATGTCGGCGGCGCGGTGTTGAAGATGCGCGACCATGCGGCGATCGGCGAGGCGCTGTGGATCGTGGCCGCCGCGGCCTTCGGCGGATCGATCGCGCTGATCGGCCAGATGTACCATCTCACGGGTGACGAAGCCTCGGCCATCGTCACCTGGGGCATCGGCACGGCATTAGCCGCGGTGGCGTTGCGCTCGAACCCGCTGACGGTCGCTGCCGTCGGCATATCCGTTGCCTGGCTGTTCGTGCGCGCGTTCGACTTTTATGACCGCCCCGTATTTCCGGATTTCTTCGTTATCATGGCGCCGGTGCTTTTTGTCGTCTCGTTGTGGACGCGCAGCCAGCCGGCACGCCACCTGATCATTCTCTCGGTCATTTTCTACATCGCGGTGCGCGGCCTGGACCAGAACACGCTCGCCCTGGCTATTCCTCTCGTCGTGGTGTCGGCGCTGCTGTTTGCGGTTTCGATCTTCGCCGCTGGGCCGGCCGACCGGATCTTGCAACTCGGCGGGCGGTTGCCTTTGCACGCCTTGATCGGCTTTCTCACCGGGCTGGCGATGATGCAGATCGAACTGGGCGATGACAACGCCTTCAGCAACGGCTTTGCCATTGCGTCGGTCATCGCACTGGCCGGCATTGCCGCGGCGATCATGCTGGGCGGGCGCGAGAGCAGGGGGCTGCGCTGGGTTGCCTATGCCGGCTTTGCCTTCGAGCTCGCCATTATCTATGTCGTGACCTTGCAGACGATGCTCGGCACGGCCGGCTTCTTCCTGGCTGCCGCAGTGCTGTTCGGCATCCTGGCTCTCGTCATCATCCGTGTGGAAAAACGCATGAAGGCCCCGGAAGGAGCGGCAGCATGATGTCGGGAAAGAAACTTGTCATCTCGGCGCTGGTCCTGGCGCTCGTCCAGATCGGCTTCCTGAGCTGGATCATCGCCGGCCGCGCGGCGATCCTGCGCAACGGCAAGGAGGTCTTGCTGAAAGTCGAGCCGGTCGATCCGCGCGATCTGCTGCGCGGCGACTATATTATCCTCGGCTATGAAATATCGCGCTTTCCGGTGAAGCTGATCGCCAACATCCCGGCCGGCCAGCTCGTGAGCGAGAACACGCCGATCGTGGTCCGGCTGAAGCCGGGTGCCGACGGCTATTGGCATGCGACCACGGCCTGGTTCGGCAAGGCTCCGACGCCGGCGACCGCCGACGAAGCCGATATTGTCGGCCAGGTCGCGCCGGGCTGGACGCTTGATCCTGAATCCACGATCGCACCGCAATACGGCATCGACCGCTTCTACCTACCTGAGGGCCAGGGCATGGCGATCCAGAACGACATGCGGGTGCGGCCATTCGGCGTGCGCATCGCGCTCGCCGCCAGTGGCCAGGCACAGATCAAGGCGCTGATGGACGGCGACAAGACATTGTTTGAGGAACCGCTCTACTAGAAGACATTACCCAGGGCATGGATTTCGGCAACGATCGATCGCTTCGCCTTCATGCAAACCAGACGGGCGAAGACAATGCCGATTACGGTGACGACGCGCGAAGATATCAATCTCGATGCCGTTTTGCGCGTCGCCTGGAGAAACGACACGGTCGAAATCGGCGACAAGGCCTTGCAACGCATTGCCGAATGCCGCGCCTCGTTCCTGAAACTCATTGAGTCCGATCCGCCGCCGGTCATCTACGGCGTCACCACCGCCATGGGCGAGCTGGCAAGCCGCAAGCTCGAACTTGACGAGCGCGACCGCCATGCGCGCATCAAGGCGTATGCCGCCGCCACATCGTTCGGTGAGCCATTGCCTGAGCGCGTCGTCAGGGCGATCGTGCTGGCACGGCTGACCAATTTCATCGAAGGCAATGCCGCCACCACGCCGCGCATCGCGCTAGCCGTTGCGGCGATGCTCGACGGTGGACCGATGCCGGTGGTGTCGTCGCAGGGGCAGGGCGGCGCCGGCGAGATCCTGGCGCTCTATCCGCTGTTTGCCGCGCTTACCGCTGGCCTGGAGCTCGAAGTGAAGGAGCGGGGCTCGCTGATCAACGGCTCGCCCTGCGCTGCCGCCCTTGTGGCGGACGCAGCACTTGCCGCACGCCGTCGCGTCGCGATGGCGCACAAGGTGTTTGCGCTGTCGATCGAAGCCTTTCGTGCGCCGCTCGAGCATTATGATGCCGCGCTCGACGGGCTGTGGGGCGACGCGCACGAAGCGGCCGCCTTGCAAGGGTTGCGGCAATACCTGGTTGGCGCCGGCGACGGCCGGCGCAACTATCAGGCGCCGGTCAGCTACCGCATCGTGCCGCGCGTGCTCGGCCATGCGCATCGGGCGCTGGCGGGCGCCGAGCAGGCGGCGACCGTGTCGCTGGCCTCGATCTCGGACAATCCGGTCTATATCCCGCCCGACGATGCGCATCCGCTGGGACGCTGCATCTCCACCGGCGGCTACCACAATGCCATGGCGACACCGGCATTGGACGATCTGGCGGCGATCTGGGCCGATCTCTGCCTGCTTTGCGACCGGCACGCCTCAAAGCTGCTGAACGGCAAGGTGTCGCTGCTGCCCGACCTGTTGATGACCGGGCGGCATTGGGCCGACAGCGATGGCCATGGCAATGTCGGCTATGTCCCGATGGCGATCACCGGCTATCTCGAACAGGCCAAGGTTGCGGCGCAGCGCACCTTCATCCCGGGAACCGAATCGGCCGGCGCCGGCCAGGACGACGTCGCCACCACCGCATTCTTCGCCTGGACCAAGGAGGCGACGGCCGGCCGCTGCCTCGACGCGGCGATGGCCATGCTGGCCATGATCGCCTCGCAGGCCCTGTACGTGACTGAACGCGCCGCGCCGCCGGCATTGCAGGGTTTTGTCGCGGATATCAGGAAGATCGTGCCGCCGGTCGACGCCGACCGGGTGCTGGGGCCGGAGCTGGCGAAATTGGCGGAGTGGTTTACCGGTCAAGTGTTTGAAGTGTAGGCCGTCGCCGCCAGTCCTCCTACGCCACGGCTTCGGAGGACACCCTTCGCTATATCAAGCTCTCAGGTGGCCTGCCACCCGAAGCTCGATAGAGTGAAGGGTGGTGCGGATGAAGGGACTCGAACCCCCACGCCTTTCGGCACTGGAACCTAAATCCAGGGCGTCTACCAGTTCCGCCACATCCGCATTTGTCGGCAATCCCATGTAGCCATCATTCTGTCAATGTCGGGGCGAAAATGTCTGCCGTTGGGGCGGTCATTCGCTGCAACGCGAAGATGGTTGAAAATTGGCCTCGCCTGTGACAAAAGGCGTGTCAAATGTGACGGGACGCGCCGATCCGCTTCTGCAGAATGTGATAAGAAGTAGGAAAAACAAGAACTTATTCACATCTTGGAACGCAGTTTGGAAGAATTTGAGCCGTAATTTCGGTCAAATCGCCAGGTTCCGTGCCAAAAGCCATTCCCGGCAAGATTGTACCGGCAGGCTGTGAACGGCAAGACGCCGTGGCAGCCTCTTTGGTGAAGATAAAGGTTTTACGATGCAGGTCACCGAAACGCTCAACTCCGGTCTCAAGCGCGAGATCAAGATCACCGTGCCGGCCGGTGATATGGAAGCCAAGCTGATGGCGCGGCTGTCCGACGCCAGGAACAAGGTCCGCATCAACGGCTTCCGTCCCGGCAAGGTGCCTGTGCAGCATTTGCGCAAGGTCTACGGCAAGTCGTTCATGGCCGAAGTGGTCAACGAGATCCTCAACGATTCGACCCGTTCGATCATCACGGGGCGCGGCGAAAAGGCCGCCATGCAGCCTGAAGTGATCATGACGGAAGACGAGAAGGAGGCCGAGAAGATCCTGGCCGGCGGCGCCGACTTCGAATTCCGCCTCAACTACGAGGTCATCCCGGCGATCGAGATCAAGGATTTCTCCGACATCAAGGTGACGCGCCAGGTATTCGAAGTGCCGGACAGCGAGATCGACGAACAGGTCCAGCGCGTTGCCGAATCGGCGCGAAGCTTCGAGCCGAAGACCGGCAAGGCCGCCGAAGGCGACCGCGTTTCGATCGACTATGTCGGCAAGATCGACGGCGAGGCCTTTTCCGGCGGCGCCGGCACCGACCAGCCGCTGGTTCTGGGGTCCAAGGAATTCATTCCGGGCTTCGAGGACCAACTGATCGGCGCCAAGGCCGGCGACGAGAAGCAGGTCACCGTCACTTTCCCGGAAAACTACCAGGCAGCGCATCTGGCCGGCAAGGAAGCCACCTTCGACGTCACCGTCAAGGAAGTGTCCAAGCCCGGCGCGCTGGAAATCAACGACGAGATGGCCAAGAATCTCGGCCTGGAATCGCTGGAGCGCCTGCGCGACGTGGTGCGCGGCCAGATCGAGAACCAGTTCGGTTCGATGACCCGCCAGAAGGTCAAGCGCCAGCTGCTCGACCAGCTTGACGCGGCCTATTCGTTCGAGGCGCCGTCGAAGCTCGTCGATGCCGAGTTCAACAACATCTGGACCCAGGTCAACCGCGATCTCGAAGCCGCCGGCCGTACCTTCGCCGACGAGGAGACGACGGAAGAAGAGGCACGCGCCGAATATCTGCGGCTTGCCGAGCGCCGCGTGCGTCTCGGCCTGGTTTTGGCCGAGATCGGCGAGAAGGCCGGCGTCACCGTTTCCGACGAGGAACTGCAGCGCGGCCTGTTCGAGCAGGTGCGCCGCTACCCGGCCAACCAGCAGCAGGAAGCCTTCGAGTTCTATCGCAGCAATCCGGAAGCCCTGAACACGCTGCGCGCGCCGATGTTCGAGGAGAAGGTCGTCGACCATCTGCTCAGCCAGATCTCGGTCACCGACGTCAAGGTCAGCAAGGAAGAGCTGATGGCTGACGACGAAGAGGATACAGCCAAGGCCAAGCCGGCGAAGAAGGCCGCTGCCAAGAAGGCCGACAAGGCTGAAAAGGCCGACGACGCGGAAGAGCCGAAGAAGAAGGCAGCCCCGAAGAAGAAGGCCGCCAAGGACGCCGAATAAGCGCCTGACGACAAGATCAGAAAAGGCCGCCCTCGAGGCGGCCTTTTTCGTTGTGGCGGATGTGCCTTGAGCCACCGCAGCCCACCTGAACCTTTGTACGGTCGACCTGTTCTACCTACCGGCCAGATTCTGTGGTACACAAGTGCCGCAATTCCATCTGGGGAGGAGCGGAGAATCTATTCTGCCGTGCAGGGCGCATGCTGGTGCTACCGGCATGTGCAGACCGTCTCAGGCAAATTTGACGATCAGGGAGGAATGCCATGCGCTTGGTTGCGTTTTTCGCCGTCGTTTCCGTTGCAACTTTCATCGCCAATCCATCGCGGGCACAGGACGCCGCGGCGGGCGAGAAGGTCTTCACCAAATGCAAGGTCTGCCACGTCGCAGACCAAGATACCAACAAGATAGGCCCTTCGTTGCATGGCGTTATCGGCCGGACGGCCGGCACGCATCCGGATTTCAAATATTCCGAAGCCATGATCGCGGCCGGCACATCCGGCGTCAAATGGGATGAACCGACACTGACGACGTATCTTCACGACCCCAAGGCAATGGTCAAAGGGACGAAGATGGCGTTTCCCGGTCTCAAGAAGGACGAGGACGTCGCCAACGTCATCGCCTATCTGAAGCAATTTTCCCCGTAACCTGGCTCGTCGGCCGGCCAGAGCGTTTCACCGTCTCACGGAAACGGCGATCCGCTCGATCTCTTTGTTCTTACGCAATTCCGGACGGAAAACCGCATACGCTCTTTCTGGAATTGCTCTAGGCTGCCCGGTTTCCATCGATGGTCGTCTCAAATGTCGGTCAAGGAAAGCCTTAAGGATACCGGCGTCCGCCTCTCGGAAGCGACGGCCAGTGATTTCTTTGCGCTCTTGAAGCCTCGGGTCATGGCCCTTGCCGTCTTTACCGCCTTCGTCGGTCTGATGGTGGCGCCCGGCGCGATGAACCCGGTCATCGCCGTGATCGCCATAGGTGCGATTGCGGTTGGAGCGGGAGCGGCCGGCGCGCTCAACATGTGGTACGACGCCGACATCGACGCGCTGATGTCGCGCACGTCAAAGCGGCCGGTTCCGTCGGGCCGCGTCACGGCGGGCGAAGCCCTCGGCTTCGGCCTGGTGCTTTCCGCACTTTCGGTCATGACGCTCGGCGTGCTGGTGGGCTGGCTTGCCGCGTCACTGCTGGCCTTCACCATCTTTTTCTACGTCGTCATCTATACGATGTGGCTGAAGCGCTCGACGCCGCAGAACATCGTCATCGGCGGCGCGGCGGGTGCGCTTCCTCCGATGATCGGCTGGGCAGCGGCCACCGGCGCCATCGGCATTGAAAGCCTGATCCTGTTCCTGATCATTTTCCTGTGGACGCCGCCGCATTTCTGGGCGCTCGCACTGTTCAAGGCCGGCGACTATGCCGCTGCCGGCATCCCGATGATGCCGAACGTGGCCGGCCAGGCCTCGACCAGAAGGCAGATCTTCGCCTATTCACTGCTCCTGGCACCAATCGGCGTGCTGCCCTGGGCGTTCGGATTCACGAGCGGGGTCTATGGGATTGTTTCGGCTGCATTGGGCTCGGGTTTCATCTGGCATGCCTGGAACGCCCTGGTCGTCCTCGACAAGGAGATGAAGCCGGCCAAGGCGCTGTTTGCCTATTCGATCTTCTATCTTTTCGCGATCTTTGCCGTGCTGCTTGCCGATACCATCGCGATACGCGCGTTCATGTCAGCCGGAGGGTGACGGCATGACGCTGTGTTCGGAAACCTCGCCTTCCGGGAGCCTTTTGTAAGAACGGGCGACAAGCTCCAGTCAATGGAGTATATTGATTGCGGTGCAGGTCGCGGTTCGCGTGGCCAGTCATGCAGAACGGCAGCACCGTGAAACCGCGACCTTGCCGGACCTGATCTGGAGGAACGGGCATGACAAGTTTTCACGTGATTGCAGGCGCCAGCGAAACGCTGGAACACACCAAAATCCGAAAAATCAGCGTTTCCGATCTATTCGATGCGCTCAAGCGCGGTGTTGACGATTTTATGGTCAAACCGTCGCACATCGTCTTTCTCTGCCTGATCTATCCGCTTGTCGGCGTGGTGCTCGCTGCCTGGACTTCGGGCGCCAATGCGTTGCCGATGTTGTTTCCGCTGGTGTCCGGCTTTGCGCTGATAGGTCCATTCGCGGCGATCGGCCTCTATGAGATCAGCCGCAGACGAGAAGCCGGGCTCGACACCTCCTGGACGCACGCTTTCGAGGTCAGGAATTCTCCGGCCCTGCCAGCCATCGCCGCAGTCGGGATCATGCTGGTTGCAATCTTCATCGCCTGGCTTTTGGCGGCGCAGGTGTTCTACGAATATCTCTTCGGCCCGGCTCCGCCTGTATCGATTTCGGGCTTCATCAATGAAATATTTGCCACCGGACGCGGCTGGTCTCTGATTGTCCTGGGGCACGCCATCGGCTTCGTCTTCGCCGCGGTGGTGTTGTGCACGACGGTTGTCGCCTTCCCATTGCTGCTCGACCGCGACGTCGGCGCCTACGAAGCCATCCACACATCGGTGCGAGCGGTGCTGGCGAACCCGATCCCCATGGCTGTCTGGGGACTGATTGTCGCCGTCGCCCTGATCATAGGCTCGCTGCCGGTGTTTGCCGGGCTGGCGGTCGTGCTGCCGATCCTGGGTCACGCCACCTGGCATGTCTACCGCAAGGTTGTGGAGCCGCCATCGTCCCCGACGCGGGTCGGCCTCTGACCCTGCAGATCAGCTGATGGGAAGCTTCATCTCCGGTCTTTGACCGGAGATGAAGCTGTGCGTCAGGGCCCCGGTCCGAAGAAGGACAACCGGGTGAGAAGCGTGTAGTCCGCTTCGAAGAGCATCATCGCCACGAACACCAATATCAGAAGCGGCGGCAGGATGATCGCATAGGTCAGGGCCAGCCGCTCCCAGGCCATGTGCATGAACACGGCGACGATCAGCCCGGCCTTGAGGATCATGAAGATCAGGATCAGAGACCATCTGAGATAGCCGTGGATGCCGAGATAATCGACCATGTAGGAGCAGGCGCTGAGGATGAACAGCCATGCCCAGACCACCAGATAGAGCTTGATCGGATGTTCCTGATGAACCTCCGCGACGCCGGTCGATGGCCCTTCATGCGCATGATCAGAGTGCAGCGCGTGTTGCCCGAGGCCGTTTGCGGTTGCTTCAGCCATGTCAGCCTCTCACCAAAGATAGAAGAATGCGAAAATGAACACCCAGACCAGGTCGACGAAATGCCAGTAGAGCCCCATGATTTCGACGTTCTCGTAGCGACCCCTGCGGCTGGTGAAGAAGCCGGGACGACCGACGTCGTAGTCTCCACGCCAGACCTTTCGCGCCACGATGATGAGGAAGATCACCCCGATCGTCACATGCGTGCCGTGGAAGCCGGTGATCATGAAGAAAGTCGAGCCGAATTGTGCCGCGCCCCAGGGATTGCCCCACGGCCGTACCCCTTCGGTAATCAGCTTGGTCCATTCGAAGGCTTGCATGCCGACGAAGGTGGCTCCTAGCGCTGCCGTCAGAAGCATGAGGATTGCGGTTTTGCGGCGGTCGCGGCGATAGCCGAAATTGACCGCCATGGCCATCGTTCCGCTGCTCGATATCAGCACGAAGGTCATGATGGCAATCAGGATCAGTGGAATGTCCGAACCGCCGATGCGAAGCGCAAAGACCTCGCTCGGATTGGGCCACGGCACACGTGTGGAGACGCGCGCGGTCATGTAGGAGAGCAGGAAGCAGCCGAAGATGAAGGTGTCGCTGAGCAGGAAGATCCACATCATGGCCTTGCCCCAAGACACGTTCTTGAACGCGCGCTGATCCGAGGACCAATCGGCGGCGATGCCTTGCCAGCCTGCGGGCCGCGTCTCCGTTTGGCCGGTATGCGTCAGTGTCGTTTCTGCCATGCTCCTCGACCTCCTAGGTCAGCAACTGCCGGCAAATATCGATGAACGTCGCGGCCCAGCCGGCTAAAAGAGCGAAGATGGCGAGCCAGACGAAAAGCAGGAAATGCCAGTACATGGCGCATAATTCGACGCTGAGGCGAAGCCGTTCCGGCCGTGCCCCGTTCCAGGCGCCGGCGGTTGTCCTGCCCAGGCCCACCAGCCCTCCCACTATATGCAGGCCGTGCATCCCGGTTATCAGGTAGAAAAAACTGTTGGCCGGATTGGAGGCCAGAAAATAGCCATCGGCGGTCAGGTCCCGCCATGCCATGAGCTGCCCGATGAGGAAGGCGATCGCGGTGAGCCCAGCCGCGGCAAGGCCGAGCCTGACCGTGTCCATCCGGCGCTTGCGCGCCGCGATCGAGGCGCATTGCAGCGCAACGCTGCTCAGCACCAGCATGCCGGTGTTGAGCCAGAGCAGGCGTGGGATGGGCAGCGGCTGCCAGTCCGACAGCGCCATACGCATGAAGTAGGCGCTGGTGAACAGCGCAAACAGGCAGCCGACGACGGCGAGGAAGACACCGAGGCCGATCTTGGCGGTGGGCAGGCTCGATCGGTCGAAGGCGACAAAATCTCCTGCCACACCTTGCTCGAGCCATGGTTTCGCCATCAGCCGCTGATGCGAGAGCCACCAGCCGGCAAAACCGGCGATCACGAGCAGGAAGACCAGGATGACGCTCATGCCGGCTCCCTGGAGGGGCCGAACGTGCCCGGCATGTTTTGCGGAATGAAGTCCTCCTTCGCGCCCGGCACGCTGTAGTCATAGGCCCATCGATAGACGATCGGCAGATCCTTGCCGAAATTGCCATGCGCCGGTGGCGTCTGCGGTGTTTGCCATTCGAGTGTCGTGGCTCGCCATGGATTGCCACCGGCCTGGCGCCCATGGCGGATGCTCCAGATAAGATTGAACAGGAACACGATCTGGGCGAAGCCGACGATGAACGCCATGATGCTGATGAACGAGTTGAGGTGATGCGCCGACTCCGTCATGACCGTCACGTCGGTCAGTTCGGCATAGCGCCGCGGCACGCCCATCAGGCCGATGTAATGCATGGGAAAGAAGATCAGGTAGGCGCCGAGGAAAGTGACCCAGAAATGGAACCGGCCGAGCGTCTCGTTCAGCATCCGGCCGGTGACCTTCGGGTACCAGTGGTAGATCGCGCCGAAGATGACGACGATCGGAGCAACACCCATGACCATATGGAAGTGAGCGACGACGAACATCGTGTCCGACAGCGGGACGTCGACGACGACGTTGCCGAGAAACAGCCCGGTCAACCCGCCATTGACGAAGGTGACGATGAAAGCCATGGCAAACAGCATCGGTATGGTGAGATGGATGTCGCCCCGCCACAGCGTCAGGACCCAATTGTAGACCTTGATCGCCGTCGGGATGGCGATGATCAGTGTCGTGGTGGCGAAGAAGAAGCCGAAATAGGGGTGCATGCCGCTGACATACATGTGGTGCGCCCAGACCACGAAGCTCAGCGCGCCGATGCCAACGATGGCCCAGACCATCATCCGGTAGCCAAAAATGTTCTTGCGCGCATGCGTGCTGATCAGATCGGAGACGATGCCGAAGGCCGGCAGCGCCACGATGTAGACTTCCGGGTGGCCGAAGAACCAGAACAGATGCTGGAACAGGATCGGGCTGCCGCCATTGTGCTGTAGCTGTTCCCCCATCTCGACGACCGCGGGCATGAAAAAGGAGGTTCCAAGCGCGCGGTCAAGCAGCATCATCACGCAGGCGACGAACAGCGCCGGAAAGGCGAGCAGCGCCATGACGGTGGCGGTGAAGATGCCCCAGACGGTCAGCGGCAGGCGCATCATCGTCATGCCGCGCGTGCGGGCCTGCAGCACCGTCACGACATAGTTCAGACCGCCCATGGTGAAGCCGATGATGAACAGGATCAGCGAGACGAGCATCAGGATGATGCCCCATTCCTGGCCGCCAGGTGTACCGGTCATGATGGCTTGCGGCGGATAGAGCGTCCACCCGGCGCCGGTCGGTCCGCCGGGCGCAAAGAAGCTCGACACCAGCACCAGCACGGCAAGGAGGTAGATCCAGTAGCTCAGCATGTTGACATAGGGAAAGACCATGTCGCGGGCGCCGACCATCAGCGGGATCAGGTAGTTGCCGAAGCCGCCGAGGAAGAGTGCCGTGAGCAGGTAGATCACCATGATCATGCCGTGCATGGTGATGAACTGGTAGTAGGCCTCGGGGGTGATGAAATCGAACGTGCCGGGGAAGCCGAGCTGCAGCCGCATCAGCCAGGACAGCACCAGCGCGACCAGGCCGATGGCCGTTGCGGTCGCCGAATACTGGATGGCGATGACCTTGGCGTCCTGCGAGAAGACATACTTCGTCCACCAGCTGTGCGGATGGTAAAGCTCCATTTCCGCGACTTCGGCGGGCGGGACGGCATCTGCAGGCGTGATATCGACCATAGGCGGAGCACCTCCGTGCCCTTCAGCGGGACCCGACAGTTTCGAGTTTTGCCGCAACTTCTAGAGCTGACGCCGTCGCGTTGCCCGGCGCCTGTTCCACCGAGCCCGTCTGCTGCGGCGCCGACAACTGCGCGAACGTCTGCTGCTGGTCGAGCCAGGCCACATAGTCCTGCTCGGTATCGACCATGACGATGCCATGCATCATCGGGTGCCCCTGGCCGCACAGTTCGGCGCACAGAACCTGGAAGGTCCCGGTCTTGGTGGGGGTGAACCAGAAATAGGTGACCGAGCCCGGTATCATGTCCATCTTGGCGCGGAATTCCGGAACGTAGAAATCGTGCAACACATCGATCGAGCGCAGCAGCATCTTGACCGGCTTGCCGACCGGCAGATGCAGGTCGGCCGCTTCGACCACGACGTCGTCCTGGCCGCTGGGATCCTTGGCGATCACGCCCAGCGGATTTTCAGCGGTGACGTCGCGGGTGTCGGATGTGCCGAGTTTGCCGTCCTTGCCGGGCAAGCGGAAGCTCCACTGCCATTGCTGGCCGACGACTTCGACCACGGTTGCGTCGCTTGGAACGTTGACGAACCGGCTCCAGACAAACAGGCCGGGAACCAGCATGGCGGTAACACCCACTCCGGTGACGATCGTCAGCCACCATTCGAGCCGCTTGTTCTCCGGTTCGTAGGCCGCCTGGTTGCCTTCGCGGTGACGGAAGCGGAAAACGCAATAGGCCATGAATAGGACGACTGCGGCGAAGACGACGCCGGTAATCCAAAAGGTGATGATGATGGTGTTGTCGATATAGTCCCAATTCGAGGCAATCGGAGTCCACCACCATGGGCTCAGGAAGTGGAACAACACCGAGCCCACGACGATCAAAACGAGTACAACCACTATGGGCATGTCCCGTTCCTCCCGGTATTTCAGGGGGCGCGAAGCCGTCCCGGGAAAATACCAAGTGCATCATGCGTGATTTGCGATCGAAATTCTAGAGCCGGTTGTGGAAGGAGCGAAAAATTGCTTCTGCGGCGCCCGGACCTTGCTTCGTTGGTGACGCCGGAGCGACACCTGACCCCCCAAATCAGGGAGGGCAGGGGCTGGCTTGATTCGGCTTGCCTTGTTCCAGCGGGATCAAAGCGCCTTGATGATGATGCAGCCGGCCAAAAGCAGCACGACGCCGGCGAGCCGCATGCCGGAGACAAGCCGCTGCGGCAGGCGGAACCAGCCGAAGGTGTCGACGAAGATGCCGGCGACCTGCTGGCCGGCCACCGTCAGGCTGACGGCAGCTGCCGCTCCGATGACGGGGATGGCGGTGAACACGGTCGTGACATAGGTGGCGCCGGCAAAACCTCCGAGCCAGCCCCACCAGGGCATCGACGACAGGCCGGCGAGGCGAGGGCGGGGCGTCTTCGTCAGGGCAAGCGCGATCAGAAGCACCGCGGCCATGGCCAGCATCGCCACCAGGAACGAGATGGTGCCGACCGCAAACGGCGCGCCGCCAAGGTCGTGCCGAAGCAAGGCGTTTACAGCGCCTTGCACCGGAAGCACGGCGCCTGCCAGCAGCGCCAGTCCGATCCACCCTGGTCTTGAGGATGCGGTATTGTCGGCCGCGCCCTTCTGTCCCAGAACGATGAGGGCAGCCCCGGCAAGCAAGACGAGCATGCCGAAGGCAGGCCCGGCTCGCAGTCCGGCTTCGGGGATCCCGAGCCAGCCGAACGTGTCGAGGGCGAAGGATGCAAGCATCTGCCCAGCGATGAAGAGCCCGACGGACACGACGGCGCCAAGGCGAGGGAACAGAAGAATGGTCGAAACAACGTAGAAGGCCGAAGCCATGCCGCCGATCGCATGCCACCATTCGGCTTGCCGAACGGCAAGCAGAGCCGGTGTCGTTCCGGTGAGGGCCGTGATCGACAACAGCACGATGGCGCCGACCGCGAGCTGAAGCGTGGTCGCGGCAAAGGGTGAGCCGACCGCCTTTGAAAGTTGGGCATTGGCGCCGGCTTGCACCGCAAGCAGGCCACCGGCGACAAGCGCCAGAGGGACGAAGAGGATTTCCACGATCGTATTCCTTGAATGCGGGGTGCGGCGGCTAGGGCATGATCCCAAAAAGTGGGTGCCGGTTTTTGGAAAAGATCATGCTCCAACAAAGGGTTAGATCATGATGAGATTTCAACCAAATCTCATCATGATCTANCGCAACCCGATCCTCGGTCGCGCCATGCACGCCCAAGAACAACGCTTTCTCGATGAAGGTGGATTTGCGGGTTAGAGCATGATTCCAAAAAGCGGGTCCGGTTTTTGGAAAAGATCATGCTCCAACAAAGGGTTAGATCATGATGAGATTTCAACCAAATCTCATCATGATCTAAGCGGCAGCCGATGCTTCGGGCAGGGCGGGAACGGCAATGCCTCTGACAACTGCGGAGCGTCGGCCTATGGCGGCATACCAACGCGCCAGGTCTGGCGCGTCATCGAGGCTGAGGCCGAGCCTGGTGACGGCCGCGTTGATCCATGGCCATGTCATCACATCGGCGATGCCGTAGCTTTTGCCGACGATGTGCTCATAGTTCTTGAGCCGGCTATTGAGCACTCGGAAGACGCGTCCGGTTTCGCGCTCAAAACGCTCGATCACATAAGGGATTTTTTCCGGCGCGAAGATTTTGTAATTCCACAATTGGCCAAGCGTCGGGCCGACATGGGCCGCCTGGAACAAGGTCCAGGTCAGAGTATCGTCCGCCTCCTGCGCGCCCACCGGCTGAAGCTTGCCCGACCGTCGCGCCAGGTAGTGTAGGATGGCGCCGGATTCGAAGACCGTGCGGCCGGCGTCCCGGTCGACGATCACCGGGATCTTGTTGTTGGGATTGAGCGCCAGGAAATCAGGCTTGGTCTGGTCGCCCCTTTCGATGTCGACCAAGCGGACCGAGTAGGGCAGGCCGACCTCTTCCAGCATGATCGAGGCCTTGTGCCCGTTGGGTGTCTGGCAGGTGTAGAGTTCTATCGGCGTCATGGCTCTTCTCCGCGACTGTTTCTTTTGTCGTCGGACTCCATATGGCGTGCGTGCATGCGCAGATCGACATGCCGATTCGCCCGCTTGCTCTGCGTTTTTGCACAGCGAAGCGTCATTTTGACTCGCAGAGCGCAGCGCTTTCTTTTATCTTTCTGCAAGAATGCACAGCTCACGCGATATCGACTGGGAAGATCTGCGCATGGTGCTGGCCGTCGCCGATGGCGCTTCGCTGGCGGCGGCGGCTCGGATCCTAGGCGTGAACCACACGACTGTGCTGCGGCGCGTCAACGCCTTCGAGGCGCGGCTGGGTATCCGCCTTTTCGATCGGCTGCCGACTGGCTATGCCCTCACCGCGGGCGGCGAGGAACTGCTGGGCGCGGCACGCACAATGGCCGAGACGGTCAATGAACTGGCGCGCAAACTGTCGGGGCAGGATCTCAGGTTCGAAGGCAGGTTGCGGGTCACCACCACCGATACGCTGATGGCGTCGGTGCTGCCGCCGATCCTGGCGGCGTTTCATAAGCTCCATCCCGGCATACGGGTCGAGGCGATGACGCAGAATTCCATCGCCAACCTGACGCAAAGGGATGCAGACGTGGCGATCAGGCCGGTGTCGCAACCGCAGGAAATCCTGGTCGGCCGGCGCATTTCGGGCGTCGCCTTCGCCGCCTACGCGACACGTTCCTATGCCGAAACGCTACCCCCGGAGCCGAGATTGGGTGCGCTGCGCTGGATCGCGCCCGACGACAGCCTGGCCAACACCGGCGTCGCCCGCTGGATGCGGTCGTCGCTGCCCGATGTCGAGATCGCCATGCGCGCCGATTCCCTGGTGACGATGTCGCATGCGGCGGGCGCCGGAATCGGGGTTGCGGCGCTGCCCTGTTATCTCGGCGACAGCCTGCCCGGGCTTGTAAGGGTCGGAGGGCTGATCGAGGAGATCGGCTCGGCGCTGTGGGTGCTGGTGCACGACGATTTGCGCCGCACGGCGCGCGTCCACGCCTTCACCAAATTCGTCTCCGGCGAATTGCAGCAGCGGCGCGACCTTCTTGAGGGCAGGCTCGGCGCCGGAGCTTGAGACGCACGCCAGCTGACGCTGGGGTTCAACTCCGCAACAGGTTCCCAAGCTCGGCAACCGTCATCACGCGCCCGAACACCTTGCCTATGATGTCGAGGGTTGCATTGTGCGATGCCTCGTCCAGTCCGCCATTGGCGTCGCTGATGAAAGCCACCTTGTAGTCGCGCATGAAGGCGCTCCGCGCGGTGGATTCGCAGCAGATGCTGGTCACGGTGCCGATGATGATCACCGTGTCGACCCGGCCTGCGCCACGGATGTTGCGCAACACGGTCTCGAGCTGCGTGTTGTGGAAGGCATCGTAGCGGTGCTTCTTGATGACGACATCCCCAGGCAAGGGCGCAAGCGCGGCGACGATTTCGGCGCCGGCGCTGCCTTCCCGCATTCCTTTGGTTTTCAGCTTCGGCTGATAGCCGGTTTCCAGCGGCGAGATATCGAAATGGTCGCTGAGCACATGCTGGGTGTAGATAACCGGGACGCCTTGCGCGCGGCAAAGCTCGACCACCTGCCGCATCGCCGGAATGCGATGGCGGGCCATGGCCACTTCCATGACGGCGCCCTCATCGACAAAGTCGCTTTGCATGTCGATGACCAGAAGGGCTGCGCGTTGCTTGTCGAACGGCCATGGTTCGTCGCCGGGCTGGGGCATTGCGTGTTTCCTGTTTCCGACGTTGATCAGGTGAGCAGCAGGCTCTTCATCGAGACATCGCAATTCCTGCCGATGACGATGTGATCGTGGATGGATGGAGAGATCAAAGTCGTGGCAATCTCGCAGCGAGCTCCGGGATTGGTTTGGGCGACTTGACGCGTCCTCGCTTGGCCTACGGGTCGATGACCGCGATCGCATCGATCTCTATCAGGTAGCCGGGAGACATCACTGCTATCCCGACCACTACGTTTGCCGGCTTGTGATCGCCGAACAGCTCGACCTGGGCCGCTTCGATGATCGGCACGTGTTCGTCGCGTTTGTAATCGACGATGTAGATCGTGATCTTGCAGACTTGCTCGGGCCGAGCGCCGGCGGCAGCAAGCGCTCGGCCGAGATTCCCGAACGCTAGGCGCGCCTGGACTGCGAAATCACCATGGCCAACGAGCTTGCCGTGTATGTCTTCTGGCTGCTGGCCCGAGACGAACACCAGCTTGCTTCCTGTCGCAACGACGACCTGGGAGTACATTTCCGGAATCGGCAGATCATTTGGATTTATGCATTCGAGCGTCATTGAATAGATCTCCTGCAATGGCTGACGGGAACTGGCTGCTTCGTATTCGCGAGTCTACGACATTGTCGCCGAAGCGGGCGCTTCCGTCGCAATATCACTTCTACACCGCAAGCGTGGGCGTTTGAGCCAAGCCGGAATGTTGCTGATTGGCTCGCGAGCGGTGGCGTTTGGGATGACGGCACCGGCGCCCATCAGGCTCAGATCAGCAGCAGGCCCTTCATCGAGGCGTTGCCTTTCTTGCCGATGATGATGTGGTCGTGGACGGCGATGCCGAGCGGCTTGGCGCTGTCGATGATCTGCTTGGTCATTTCGATGTCCGCACGCGATGGTGTCGGATCACCTGATGGGTGATTATGCACCAGGATGACGGCGCTGGCCGACAGTTCGAGCGCGCGCTTGATCACTTCGCGCGGATAGACCGGCGTGTGGTCCACGGTGCCGACCTGCTGTACCTCGTCGGCGATCAGCACGTTCTTCTTGTCGAGGAACAGGATGCGGAAATGTTCGCGGTTCTCGAACGCCATCGCCGAGCGGCAGTACGCAAGAAGCTGCGTCCAGTTGGACAGCACCTCGCGGTCGCGGACCTCGGTCCGCGCCATGCGCTGCGCGGCAGCGGCAATCACCTTCAGGTCGACCGCCACGGCGGGGCCTATGCCCTTCACCTCCTGCAGCAGCGCCACCGGTGCGCCAAGCACTTCGCCAAAAGTGCCGAAGCGCGCCAAAAGCGCCTTGGCGATCGGCTTGGTGTCGACGCGCGGGATCAGACGAAACAGCAGCAGTTCGAGAAGTTCGTAGTCGGGCAGGGCGTCCGCGCCGCCGGCAACGAAGCGCTCGCGCAAACGGTCGCGATGGCCGTGATAGTGTGGCGTCTCGGTCAGTTTGTCCTTGGGCGTCTTGTCCTTCGCCGGCGGTTCAAGCCACCGCTCGGAGAAGAACCCCCGTTCGTCGTCACCGCTCTTCCCCATCGACCCCACACACTCCCCGAAGGCTTCGACGGCAGATTAGAGCGGTAAGCAGCGCGCGGTCGAGTTTTTTCGGCGACGGCGCCTCAAAGCCGCGGCTTGAGGCGATCTTGTTTTCAGCTGACCGCCGGCAGGCCGGGGCGGTCGAGCTTGTTTGGCGACAGGGTGAAAATCTCGCAGCCAGTTTCGGTGACGCCGATCGTGTGTTCGTACTGCGCCGACAGCGAGCGGTCGCGCGTCACCGCCGTCCAGCCGTCCGACAGCACTTTCACATGCGGCCGGCCAAGATTGATCATGGGCTCGATGGTGAAGATCATGCCCGGCCGCATCTCGACGCCTTCCGAGGCGGTGCCATAGTGCAGGATGTTGGGTGCGTCGTGGAACAACTGGCCAACGCCGTGGCCGCAGAAATCGCGCACCACCGAGCAGCGCTCTGCCTCGGCATAGGTCTGGATGGCGGCGCCGATGGCGCCGGTGCGAGCGCCGGGCCGGACCGCCGCGATGCCGCGCATCAGGCACTCATGAGTGACTTCAAGCAGGCGTTCGGCGGCGCGCTTGATGGTGCCGACGGGATACATGCGCGAGGAATCGCCGTGCCAGCCGTCGAGGATGTAGGTGACATCGATGTTGACGATGTCGCCATCCTTCAACGGCTTGCTGTCTGGAATGCCGTGGCAGACGACGTGGTTGATCGAGGTGCAGGACGATTTGGTGTAGCCGCGATAATTGAGCGTCGCCGGCAGCGCGCCTTGGTCCATGCCGAATTCGAAGACGAAACGGTCGATGGTCTCGGTGGTGACACCCGGCTGGACCATCGGCACCAGTTCATCGAGGCAGCGCGCGGTGAGATCGCAGGCCTTGCGCATGCCGGCAAATCCTTCCTGGCCATAGAGGCGGATCTGGCCGGTATTCCTAAGGGGTGCCGTGGTGGCGTCGAGATAGGTGACCATAGTGTCGGTTTGCCTGTAAGCGGGCGGCGCATACCAGCCCGTTAGAAAATTTCCCCAGATTTGGCACTGCAAGCCGCAAGGTTCAAGGAAGAACTGCCGGCAATGGACTGATACTGGCGATATTCCTGGCTTGCGCGGCCGCTCAGATGACATCCAGGTGCGCGATCTCCTCCGAATGCCGAGATCGCACTGACGACACATTTTCGCGCAAAAGCAGCCAAAGCAACTTTTGACGACGAACGGCGTTGCTGTGGTCGACGCCAGTTCGGGAGATATAGAATGGACAGATTGCAATTCGAGGTGCCGGTGCGCATCGCGCCCGCGCCCGGGCTGCCGGTAGAGGAAATATACAGCGTCGAACAGGCGCTGGATATCCTGCATGACTGGCCAAAGAAGCGACAGGGCAAGGTCTATGAAGCGGCGTTCAATGCCTGCTTCGGGGCCACGGTGGATGTGGTCAAGACTGAGGACGCCTGGCGCGCCTTCATGGCGTTTTGCCGGGTCAGTGGCCTGCTGGCCAGGGATATGATGGTTACGGCCAAGCGCGCCGGCGAGGCGAGGGGCCTGAGGGTCTAGAGTTCTGCTTGGCCTGGAGGCCGGCCAACCGACTCGTTCCAATCGGCGCGGACTCCGCGGCGTTAAGGTTCCGTTTCCGACTTCACAGCTAGGCATGAGCCATAGAGCAGCGTCTGATTCGTTGCGTCGGTTTCATGGTGCAGAACATGTCTTCAGCCAATGTGCGTACCTTCCCGCTAGATCGGCAGACCGTGCTGGTGCGCGAGGTCGCCGCAAGGCTGGGCAGACTGCACGGCGACACGGCCACGTCGTTCTGGAAGGCCACGGCGCGCGAACTCCTCGACAAGGCGGTCGCAGCCGGCAGCGATGCAGCTTCGGCGGCCAACGATGTCCGCCGGTTTTTTGCCGCGGTCCAGGACGAGATGAATTTCAAGGCGGACGATGCCGCACCGGGGCAGCGCCGGACGCGCACCCGCCTCTAGCTTCGAACAGAGCACCGACACGCGCTCACTGTGGCCAACCGTGGACCGGTCTTGGCGTCGACGATCTCGGGCCTTGCGCTGTCGATCGTGCCGTCCCAGCCACGGCGAGCGCCTTGTTGAACGCGGACCGTCACGCCGGAGAACCTGCCTGACGGATGGCTTTTGCAGATGGTGGGATCGAGGCGGTTTAGCGCAAGGCGTCGGCCTCTCGGCGATCCCTGTGCCGGTCCGGTCCGAATCGGCTATGCCTGCGCGATGCAGGAAACGTCTCTCTATATCCCGGTGAAGCGGTTTCTCGAGAGCCTGGAATTCACGGTCAAGGGCGAAGTCGGCCACTGCGATATCGTGGCGGTGCGCGACGGCGAGCCGCCTGTGCTGGTCATCTGCGAACTGAAATTGCAGTTCAACCTCGAACTGGTGCTGCAAGGTGTCGATCGCGCCGCGGCATGCGACGAAGTGTGGCTGGCGGCGCGCATGTCGGCGCGTGGCAAGGGCCGCGAGCACGACCGCCGTTTTCGCGCGCTGTGCCGGCGGCTCGGCTTCGGGCTTCTGGCTGTCAGCGGCAAGGGGGAGGTCGAAGTGCTGCTCAGCCCGGCGGCTCTGCCGCCGCGTCGCGATCCGAAGCGCCGCTCCCGACTGATGGAGGAACACCGTCGCCGGCGCGGCGATCCGGTGGTCGGCGGTGGCTCGCGCGCCCCGATCATGACCGCCTACCGGCAGGATGCGCTGGCCTGCGCCGCAGCCATGACCGACGGGCCGAAACGCCCGCGCGATCTGAAAGCGATTTCGCCACGCGCGCCCAGCATCCTCTTGGACAATGTCTATGGCTGGTTCGCGAGGGCCGAGCGCGGCGTCTACGCGCTGACCGAAGGCGGCCATGCGGCGTTGCAGCGCTGGCCGCAGGTAGCCCACGACCAAGGGTGAGTGGCCGGAGATTGCCGCGAGCAGGCGCCGAGGGAAACCTCGGCACGGCAGCCGCTGTTCGCCGTCTCAACCGATTCGCCGCGCCACCGTTCCAGCCGCTGCTAGTACGGCGGCGGCCGCGAGGCTTCTTGTTTTCCTGAAAGATCTGGTACGCCCAAGGGGAATCGAACCCCTGTTACCGCCGTGAAAGGGCTTCTAAGGCGTCCAACGCGGTCCAGCCATATTTCCTGAACCCCTTGCGGTGCATGGTTTCTTGCCCAGTTGCGTTTGTGCTTGTCCAATGTCGTCCACGCCGGTATATTGGACAAAGTGTTGGACACGGCAGGGCAGGGGCATGGCAAAGAGAGTTCGTGACGCGACGCTCGACAGCAAGGAAGCTCGGGCGAAACTGAAGGCGCGCGGGAAGCCGTACTACAAGAGCATCGGGCCGGGCCTTCATGTCGGATACCGGAAGGGCAAGGAAGCTGGCCGGTGGGTTGTCCGGATGTATGTCGGCGATCAGGACTATCGCGTCGAGACGATCGCCAGCGCCGACGATAGAGCAGACGCCGACGGCAAAGCCGTGCTTTCGTTCTGGCAGGCTCAGGACAAGGCGAGGGAACTTCACAAGCGGCTCTCGGGCGACAGCGGAGCGGTTGCCGGCGCCTTCACCGTCAAAGATGCCATGGACGACTATCTGCTGTGGATGGAAGGTAACCGGAAGTCATCCAAGGATGCCCGATATCGTGCCGAGGCGCTGATCCTTCCGGAGATCGGCACCGTCGACGTCTCCAAGCTGACAGCCACCCAGATTCGGAAGTGGCATAGCAAGGTTGCCGCGACAGCGCCGCGCCTCCGCAGCAAGAAGGATGCGGAGCAAAAGTTTCAGGAACTAGGCACCGATGCGGAGTCGATCCGGCAGCGCCGTGCGACCGCAAACCGCGTCCTGACGATCCTAAAGGCAGCCCTGAATTATGCGTGGCGGGAGGGCAAGGCGGCTTCGGATAAAGAATGGCGCCGGGTCGAGCCCTTCGAAGATGTCGAGAGCGCCCGCGTCCGCTATCTGACTATCGCCGACGCCCAACGGCTGGTGAACGCCTCCAGCGGCAGTTTCCGGGATCTTGTCCAGGCAGCCCTGCAGACTGGCGCCCGCTATAGCGAGCTCGCACGGGTCCGGGTCGAGGACTTCAATGCCGATGTCGGCACCCTGACAATTCGGGAGAGCAAATCCGGCAAAGCCCGTCATGTCGTGCTGACCGACGAGGGCAGCGAACTGTTCGGCCAACTGGCAGCCGGCAAGAGCCGCGATCAGTTACTGCTGACGGCGCCGGCCGGCGGCACGTGGGAGAAGTCGCACCAGTTCCGGCCGATGAACGAGGCGTGCAAGAACGCCAAGATCATCCCGGCGATCGGCTTCCACGGGTTGCGGCACACATGGGCCAGCCTGTCCGTAATGAACGGCATGCCGCTGATGGTCGTTGCCAGGAACCTTGGCCACACTGACACGCGGATGGTCGAGAAGCACTATGGGCATCTGTCGCCGTCCTACGTCGCCGATGCCGTGAGGGCAGGGGCACCGCGATTCGGCACGGTCCCGAAAAGCAACGTCGTTGCCATGCAGAAGGATGCTTGAGCGATGGCGTCTTTCTGGAAATCACCGGCCGAGATTTATGAGATCACTTTGGACAATGCGGGCGACTCCGAGGGCAAGCGGGCCAAGGCCAATATTTACGAATGCGAAAGGGAGATCCAGCATCTAACCGCTGATTGGGACCACTCGGAGCGGATGCGCTTGAAGCATTACCCAGACCTGTCCGATGAGGATCGCGCCTATATCGCAGCCGAGAGAGAGACGTTTGAGGTGCGAGTAGCGAACCTGCGCCAAAGGATAGAAAACGCACGGGCTGGTGTTTTCCAGCTCATGATGGCCAATGCCGTCAAGGGAAGTTGGTTCGCTGTCGGGCATAGAGCCGCAGAGAAGGGCGAGGAGGTCATTCCTTGCCGCTATTGGCCGTTCCTGACGCTCGATATGACGAACGACGCAGCCAAAGGCGAGCAGGGCGAATATAGGGCCATACGCTGCGCGTTTTGGAAGGACGTGCCGGCCGATAATCCTCTGCGCGCCACAGTGCTCCAGGCCAACCGTCAGCCAACTCACACGGTTGGTCCGAAGGAAAGAATACCAACCCGCCGCTCATCGCGGGCCGTTCAGACGCGAGGCCCAAAGCCGGCAGTCACCGAAAGGGTTAAGGATGCCATGCGAGTTTTCGGCGTGGATAACATCAAGGGGATGAAGCAGATCGCGATGGCGGAGCAGTTCGGCGCGTCCCGCGAAACATGCGTGAAAGCTCTGCAGGAATTGCTGTCGGAGTTTTAATCCGACAAACTCCGACCAGCGACAAATAGCGACATCAAAAACAAGCGTCCACCTTGGCCCCGTATCAACACGGGAGAACCGACATGGACCTTGTTTTTGAAGCCTACAGCATTCCGGAGTTTTGCGCCGCGCATAGGATCAGCCGGGCAAGCTTCTACAATCTGATCAACGACGGGAAGGCGCCGCGCACCATGAAGGTGGGCACCCGGGTTCTGATCTCCAAAGAGGCAGCCGCCGACTGGCGAAAAGCCTGCGAGGCAATGTCGAAGTCGGAGGCCGCATAAATGACCGGCCGCCCTGCAACCGAAGATCACGTCGAGTCCGACAACGTCGAGCGCGGCGTGCTCTTCCTCGCCGACACACCGCGTCATCTTCGCGGGCCCGCGGTTCCCGCACTCAAGGCGATCGGCCTGACCGCGAAGGAAAGCTGCGAGGCCCTTCGTGTTCACGGCCTTAAGATGGCGAGGTCGACATGACCTGGCAGCAGATGGTCGACAATCCGGACAAGTATCTGCCGCTGATCGCGCGCCTCATCGGCTATTACCTGATGAGGGACTATCGGTCGGATCCCGATGTGCCCCGGCTCGAATGGGAAACGATCATCCCGGAAATGGCGACGCTCACGAGCGACGAGCTCGAGTTTGTCGAAGCTGGTGCCGGCAACGTCTACTTCCAATCTGACCCAACCCACATGCTGAAGGGAATGGCCAGGGAGTGGCTGAGCGAGGGCGCTCCACAATGACCGATCTCGCCTGGATGAAAACCTACATCGGCACCGAGACCGCTTTGACGGCGCACCTTACGGCCGAGGAGTTCGGCGCCTACGAACGCTTGCGCCGGCATTACTGGCAGCACGGCTCGATGCCTTCAGATGACGCTCGCCTTGTGCGCATCAGCGGGATTGATCCAGAGAGGTGGGAGGCCGTCGCACAAGCCATCGGGCCGCTGATGTCGGAAGGGCTTCAACGTCTCGACGCAGAGCGATCCGACGCCACCATCAAGCGCGAAAAGAAGGTGGCGGCGGGGCATAGAGGGGCGGAAGCTAGGTGGCGCATCAATGGCAAAACCAATGCGCTTGCCAATGGCACAACCATGGCAGACGCATCGGAGGAAATGGCAGAACCATCCGTTTGCCAATGGCCATCAGCATCAGCATCAGCATCAGACAGTTCTGCTCTGGATGAAAAGGAAGAAGGGTTAGAGCCTGCGCGCGCGAAGCCCAATGTCTTGACGATGTCCATGGCAGAGGCGCGGGCTCACCTTGAGAAGGAGGGAAAGCTCGAAAACTCCTATGCTGCCGCCAAGGGAATTACTGCATGAGCCCGGCCTACCGATCAGCCGCCGCATGGATCGATCAGGCTCTCGGCCATCTCGCCGAAGCGGTGGAGCAGATGCCAGACGATCGGTTTCTGTCTGAGCACCAGGCCGCGCACGATGAGCCGCGCTCGGCCTCCGTCGACATGGTGGCCACGGTATTCGAGCGGGAGTGGTGGCGGCGCTACCCGGGAGGCCGGGACGAATGAAGCGCGAAATTGTCATCTACCCGTTGCGCGACTCGACCGACTGGTACGCCATTGTCGTGCAGCCAGGCCGGATCTACGGCCGCGGTCCCTTCAGCTACGAGCGCGCGCTGACGGAAGCGCTTCGCCTTCAGCGGGAGCAATGGCCCCATGCGCGGATCGTCGACCAGGCTGGGCATCAGGACGGCATATAGCCCATGTTCGAGGTGCTCCTCGCCGAGATGGTCGTCGACCTGATGCTGGCCAAACTGTCGCCGGCAGTGCGTGAAGCGTTTCGGCGCGGCGACCTTGAGGCCCAGGCGGCATTTGCAAGGCAGTATTCGCCAGCGCTGGAGAAACGGGCCGTGCGCCTGGTGCGCGCCAGAGCCCTCAACGAACTGCGCAGCGAGGGATACTCGGACGCGGCAATCGCTGCTGAAATGGGCCGATACGCCTCGAACGGCTGGAAACGGGATCGAACGAAGGGCGACTGCCCTGAAAGCTACGGTTGGCCGGCGGCCATGATTTGGCTGGCCTTTATGGCGCGGCCGCACCCGCTGACCCGGCAGGGTGTCGCCGAAGTCCTTGAAATGATTGAGGTCGCCCGCAAGTAAATTCGTGTTTTTTCCTGCAGGCCCCTCGGCGATGATTGTCGCAACGAAGGAGCTTTGAGATGTCTCACCCGCACGACCAACTCGGCGCCGCCATGCTCGGCCAGAGCCACCCGGAAAGCACTCAGCCGCACGCATCGGCCTGGGCGGACTTCCGGGCAAAGCATTCGCCGAGCCCGCAACCCGCAGCCCGCGCGCCTGGCCAAGACAGCCTGGCTGCCGCCAACATCCCAGCCGCAGGCGGCCATGATGCCGGAGTAGCTGGCCGAGCCGCGGATCTTGCTGCCGGTATCATGCCCGATCTCGTCAGCAACCCGATGTCCAGGCTGACCAAGCCAATCGACTTCGAAAAGGTTCTTCCTCCGGATGCAGCTGAACGCCTTCGGCGCTTGCGGGAACTGAAGGCTGATAGTCACGCGGTCTCGACCCTCATCGGCAATGACGCTGACGAGGCAAGAATCGAGGTGCAGAAGCAGCGCGCCAACCTTTCCCAGGCAATAGCCGATGCCGAGTTCACCCATCGCTATGCAGAACGGAAGGCGGCCGGCGAGCCTTTCCCGATCGTCGACGCGGCACAAGCCAAGTTCGACCAGGTGAACGAAACGCATGAACGTCTGCTTGAGCGCCGTCGACCATATGTCGAGAGATCGCAAGGGATCGATCGCGTGCTTCGCGCCGCCGAGAAGTACATCCTTCCGAATGCTGGCAGGCTGACCGCTGGTCCCAAGCTAAAGCCCGGCAAGTCGGACACCATCGACGTTGTTGCCGAGCGCATCGCTCAGTTCCGAGCCGACATCACCGAGACGACCAGTGCACCGTGGCCGGCGGATGATGCCAAGCGCCGCGCAACGCTGGAGGTCGACACACTCGCCAGCCGCGGGCGCATCCGGGTTTCGCAATCCATCGATCACGGGCAGCAGTTGCATTGGCCGAGTGAGAAGACGATCTTGCGCGGGTTCGGTCGATTGGACGCTCTCGGCCGCTCGGACAACTACAACGAGTTCGAGGTCAGCGCGGACGTCGCCATCGTCACATGGCTGCACCGCGACGCGCTGCTCGCCAAACTCTTCGAAGAGATCGACGCCTTCGCCGATGATGCGCGCGCCCTAACAGCCGACCAGCGCAACAGCGCTCTGTCCAAGCTCAACAGCAACATCCTCGCCGAGCAACGGCTGATTGCCGAGATCGTATGGCGGGAAGACGCTCATGATCGCTGGCCGGCCGACTGTGATCCGCGTGCCGTGCTCGGCATAGACGGACCAGAGCCGAGACAGGACTAAGCCAATGCTTCACGCTTCCTTGCTGGGTTTCGTGATGCTGAACGGACGGCGGCAACTTGCGAGGTTGAGCCGTCCCGTGGTCGGCGACTGTGTTCTCCGGTCGCCGACCACCACCCCACCCCCCATTAAGGTTCCGAACGGTCATCTCCCCAGTGTATGCGGGGCTGCAAAGCCCACGGCCTCCGGATTTTTGCGTCGTTCACAATCGCACTTTCACTTTCACATGGACGTTCGTAAATGCTGAACGCCGACGAGCTCGTTTCCACCGGGTTCCTGGCCGATTTGCTGGGCATTTCGAAACAGGCAATCGCGCGTCTGGCGCGGACAGGCGTGCTGTCCAAGGCCTCCCGAGGACTGTTCCCGCTCGGCGAATCCGTCCGCTCATATCTCGACTTCAAGGTGGCCGGCGAGGCGGCCCGCCGCGGCACCGGCTCATCCGACCGCGTTCGCGATGCCAGGGCGACCGAGATCGAACTCAGGATCGCCCGAGAAGAGCGAAAGCTCATCACCATGGACGAGTGCAACGGCTGTCTCGACCAGGTGGTCGGCGGCTTCATCACCATGCTTTCCGTGCTGCCCGCGCAAATCACGAAGGACATTCGCGAACGCCAGCGCATCGAAACGATCATCGATGCCGGCCGGCAGCGGCTTTCCGACAAGTTCGACGAAATGTCCAACAACCTTCGCGCCGGCCTTCCCGACGACGAGCCAGACGACGAGGAGGATTCCTGATGCCCTACATTCTCGACCAATGGGGCCAGCCCATCTTGATCAGCGAGCAGCGAGCGTTCATCGGCGACGACGACGTGGCCCCGGTGCAGATCGACCACAATCTCATTGCAGCCATGGAGCGCCGCCATCTAGCCTCTTATGAGCAAAGCGGCATTGATGCCGACCGAATCCGTAGTGAGCCGCCTTCCTTCGACTGGAACGCGCACAAGGCTCAGAACGCGGCCAGACAGAAGGCCGAACGGGAAGCCGAGCGCGCCGAACTCGAACAGGCCAAGGCGGCAGGCTATGCCGAGGGCAAGGCCAGCGGTCTGGCAGAGGGCAGGAAGATCGGCCGCAAGGCTTTCTACCAGCGCATGAACGACATCGTGCGCGGTGCCCACGGCAACGGTGCACTGGCACAGGCCGCGCTCGATCTTGCCCTCGATGCTCCCGACCTCTCTGCCGCCGTCGCGCTTTCCATCGCCGGCCGTGGCGCTCGCGGCTCGGCCTCGCTGGCAAATCGCGATTCGCTGCCGGACAGCCTGGCAATCGCAAAATCTCAACTCGCTGGGGCATAGCCATGGCCGGAACGATCAAACAACGAATCGAGTTGGACGGCGGGAAAGAACTCAAGCGCGAGCTTGAAGAGTTCGGCGCCGCCGGCCGCAAAGCGTTCAGGGATTTGCAATCTGCCGCTGCGCAGACGAAAGGTCTTTCGCCAGGGTTTTTCAACTCGCTGAAACAGGCGCAAGTCCAGCTTCAGAGCCTTGGCAAACAATTTGGCGATGTCGGCAAAAAAGCCCAGGATCTTGGCAAGACGTTTTCGACGCATCTGACGCTGCCGATCGTGGGGCTCGGCGCCGGCATCTTGAAGCAGGCCGCCGATTTCCAGACTGCGATGAATTCCTTCGTTGCCAACACCGGAGCGGCGGGCGACGCATTCGACCAGGCCAAGGCCAAGGCGATCGAGCTCGGCAATGCCTCAGTTTTCAGCGCCACCGATTCCGCCAACGCGATGACCGAGTTGGCCAAGATCGGCCTGGAATATTCCCAGATCATGGATGGCGCGGCCAAGGCGACGCTGGACCTTGCCGCGGCCAATGGCGGCCAGTTGGTGCCGGCGGCTGGCATTGCTGGCGACCTGATCAAGCAGTTCAACCTACAGGTCAAGCAACTGCCTGGCGTCGTCGACAACGTCACCGGAACCTTGATCAAGTCGAAGCTCGGCTTCGATGATTATCGCCTGGCGATTGGCCAGACCGGCGGCGTAGCCTCGGCGCTGGGCGTCTCGCTGGCGGACATGAACACCGCGCTTGCCGGCACGTCGAACCTGTTTTTCAGCGGATCCGATGCGGGCACTAGTTTCAAGACGTTCCTGCAGCGGCTAACGCCCGGCACCAAAAAGGCGGCAGAGCTCTTCAAGGAATTGAACCTTCAATTTTTCGACAGCAACGGCAAGATGAGAAGTCTGGCAGACGTCGCAGAGGAGCTGCACGTTAAGCTTGGCAAACTGTCGCAGGAAGACCTCAACAGCAAGGGCGGCGAGATCTTCGGCACCGATGCGCTGCGCACCGCAATCGGCCTCATGAAGCTCGGCGGCGCTGGCTTCCGGCAACTGGCGGCCGATATCGGCACGGTTGGCGCCAGCAAGCTGGCCGAGGTGCGTGTGCAGGGTCTCACCGGAGAACTGAACAAGTTCAACAGCGCAGTTGAAACGCTATCGATCGCCATTGGCGATTCCGGCCTGCTCGAATTCGTCACCGGCATGGTGGTCAAGCTCACGGATTTCACGACTGCCCTGTCGAAGCTCAACCCGGAGACGCTCAAGCTCGGAACTGTGATTGGCGGCGTTGTAGCCGCGATCGGGCCGGCGCTGATCGCTCTCGGGCTGTTCGGCCGTGGTATCGGCTTTATCATTGGCGGCATCGGCAACCTGATTTCGGCCGTGCTGCTGCTGCGCAACGCTTTCCTGTTCCTGACGCCATGGGGTCGCGCCATCCTGCTCGTAGTGGCGGCCTTTGACGGTCTGAAGCTCGTGCTGGGCTTGGTTAAAAACAAGCAATACGACGCCGCCGCCGCGACATCAGCGCACCAGACAGCTTTGGCCGACCTGAATGCCGCAGTTGCCGCAGTCAAGAACGGCGTTCCGGGTGCGGAGGGCGCGCTGAAGCGTCTCGGCCAAGCTCATATTGACGCCGCCAAGGCGGCAATTGCGGACGCCAAGGCGCAACTCGCGCATCAGCAGGCTGTGTTCGATGCGACCAAGCTCTCTGCTGATCAGAGCGCGCTTGGCCCGATGGAAAAGCGCCTCGGCGTCGACATAGATCCGGCGATGGACGCGCTTGTCAGGGCGAATATCCGACTTGCGCAGACTGAGCGCCAACTCGAAGACATCCAGAACACAATTGCCGGCAAGGTCGTCGGCAACATCATCGATCTTCGTGAGAACGCTGACGGCGCAGCAAAAGGTGTTGCTGCTGTCGGTGCTGCTTCCGCTACGACCGCCGGCCAAGTGGAAAACCTCGGTCACCAGATCACGGTTATTCGCGGCGGTGGTGGGGAACTGACGAAGCAAATTTTCAATGTCGTCGACGGTGTGGCCCGCGCGGCCGACGATGGCAAGCAAGCTCTCGACGGCCTCAAAGGCAGCGTCGACGCGACCAGCGGCGCCGTGGATGGCGTCAGCAACGAAATCACCAACAGCATCAGCACGATCGCGCCGGCCGCACAGGAGGCCGCCAGCGGCTTCAACAGTTCGCTCGGCAATCTCGACTCCGGTGCAGCCCAGGCGGCCGCAGAGGCCATTGTGGCGCCGTTCGAGACACTACCGGGCAAGCTCTCGGCGATCCTGTCTGGAATGCGCGCCTTGTTGCAGGGCGGGTTCTCCGGTCTCGCCGGCATCGTCAACAGTTTGGCGGCCCAGGTGGAGTCGGCAATCGCCCGCATCTTGGCTTCGCTCAGGGCTGCTGCCGCGGCGGCGCAGTCTCTCCGCGCGGCTGCCGGCTCGAGTTCATCTTCCGACGGCGGCGGCTCGCATGGTGGTTTCGCCCGTGGCGGGCATCTCGCCCATGGCCCCGGCACCGGTACGAGCGACAGCATCCTGGCCCGGCTGAGCGTCGGCGAGTTCGTGATCCGGGCCAAGGTTGTGAAGGCTCTCGGTGCTGATTTCTTCGCTGCGCTCAATGCCGGCGTCATGCCCGACGTCGACGCCTTCCGCAGCCTGTCGAAAGGCTTCAGCCTGGGCGGGATCGCCGACGGTCTCACTCGTGGCATGGCCATTCCGCGCTTTGCCGGTGGCGGCTTCGCCAGGATGCAGCTGGCGCCAGCATCGAAGGGCAACAACCGCACGCCCATCATCCTGCAACTGCCGGGCGGCGAACAGATCGACGATCTGACAATCGGCGAGATTGCGCTGACCCGGTTGCAGCGGCACCTGCAGTCTGAGAGGACCACGAGCAACGGCCGGAGGCCTGGAGGCAAATGACCGACAAGCCCCCCGAAGCATGGTGGCGGCCGACAACGCCCGAGGAAGCCGCCGATCTCGAACAGCAACAGGCTGATTTCAAGGCGCAGTTCGGCGACTTCAAAGCCGTAGCCGCCGACGGCTTTTGGCTGGGATGTTCGCCGGACGGCCAGCGCCTCGCCTTCCAGTTCAAGGGGCTCGACGGATCGATCCATCGGCACACCCTGCCGTGGCACATCGTCGACGTGTTCTTCACGCAGTTCTCGGTCGCGGTCGACGAGATGGGGCAACGGCAGTTCGCGTTGGCTAAGACGAAGGGAGCCGCATGATGCTCGCACCATATATGCTCGGCGGATCTCCACGAGGCCGCGCCATTGTCATCGGCGGCGGGGCCGGGGATAGCGATGGCGGCTTTGTCGACGATCCTGTCGTCACCATCACATCGACCGGTGACGCCACGGTCAAGGGCAAGGTCAAGCCGGGGTCGTTCGGCAAGTTCGTCTTTCCGCTCATCGGATGGTGGCGCTGCAGCAGCCGGAACACAGGCAGGGCCGAATTATATCAGGCTGATCACCTCGGCGGACGGCACAACCTACAAGTTTCAGACCAGCACCAACGGCACGGTTTGGAACACCGAATATACGGGCGCTGCGCCGACTCCGTTCACCAACGTCTCTGGCGTCACTACTTTCGGCATGGCGCTTTGGTTCAACAATGCCGATGCCGGGCCATTCTCGATCGACATCGACCAGTTCGCGGATGCCGCTGCTCCCGTCGAGATGGTGTACAGCTACGAAGGCGCCACCGTCGATAACACCAACGCAACGGCCTATACGTTCACGGCCAAGAACATTGGAGCCGCTGGCGCGGGGCGCCTAGTCCTGGTTGGTGTCAATGGCAACGTTAATAATACCGGGACGTCCAGAGCCGTGAGCGGCATCACCGCCAATGGCAACGCCATGACCAAGGGGCCGGAAGTCGTCGGCGGCACAGGCCACGGCTCTGTCTCGTGGTTCTATCTGCCAATCGCTGCGGGGACCACTGCCACGTTTGTCGTCACTTTCGCCGGGGCGGCTCCGACCAACTGCACGATTGCCGTCTACAGGCTCTTTCCGGTCAGCAGCACGCCTGTAGACAGCGCAAGCATCAGTGGAGGCACACCACAAACGCTGACGGACCTCGAAGTCAAAACCTCCGGCGTTGCTTTCTTCCTTTCGGGCACGATCACCGGCAGTGGCGCAGTCGGCTCATGGAGCGGGGGCGACAGCCCAATTCATGACGAGATTGCTTTGACCAACGATCGGCCTGTTGCGACCGACGCATGGTCGATACCCACAACAGAGAACNATTCATGACGAGATTGCTTTGACCAACGATCGGCCTGTTGCGACCGACGCATGGTCGATACCCACAACAGAGAACGATGCGACCAGAGATTTCACCGTCACCCTGTCCGGCTCGATCATCAAGGCTGTGGGCATCTCGTTCCAGTAGCTGCGAGACAGCGCGCGCGGCTTGCCGATAAGCCGCGGCTTATGCAATATCGGGCATCCTTCAGCGTGAGGTGCGCCCTTTTGCAAGACCACGAGCTTATCGAGCGACCTGGCAAGGGATGGACCCCATGGAAGGAAGGCCCGGTCGACCTCGAAATCGATCGGGTCTGGTGGGCGGCTCGAGTTCTCCACTTCGCCAAGCTGAACGTGTCGTGCTGGTTTGACGGATCAGATCTCGTCGCGATCGAGCACTGGGGATGCCGCCGGCCGAAGTGGTGCATGAAGAACAAGCCAAAGGACTGGCAGCCATTGCCCGAGATCTACCGGAAAGCCCGTGAGGAGGAGAAACAAGCCCAGGTCGATCTTTTCCGGGCAAGGTCGAATGCGCGCGCCCTGCGGGCCACAGCGAGCCGCCAAGAGACGCACGGGCCGCACACGGTGCTTTAGGGATTCAGGGCCTTGTACGCATCGATTTCATTCTCGAAGCAGAGCTTTGCCAGAGACCACTGATAGCCGTCGCCTTTTTTGTATCGTGTCATGCAGTGCGCGGCCATTTTCCCGTATTCGGCACTTTGCTCCGCTTGATCGGCCACAAACCTCATTCCGTCCATCTCGTTATCGTAGCAAAGCTTTTGGAGGGAGTAGCTATCCGGGTACCGCGAGGCGCAGAGGGCCTTGGCTTGATCCCTATAGTTCTGCGCGGATGCGCCGCTAATGCCGACAAACAGCGCCAAGCCGACTGTCAGCGCCTTCCAACCCAACCCAGGCATGATGTCCCCTCCCACTTTCCCCAAGGGCAGCATCGCGCAACTGGCAGGCGCGCGCAAGCGGGCTCCCCCCGAAGGGAGCGGCTTGACGATTTCAGCGAACAGGAACATCGTGCCAGGCGGAGCGTGACAACTCCCGCCGATGGCCTTGCCGGGCCTGAGGCAACCAGAGCGTAGGCGAGGCGATCCTTGCCGGGATCAATCCGTCTACGAAATCGACCGTGCTGACAGCCGTCGGCGCGACCGGCACCACTATGTCGGGAGAGCGGCGGCTATACAAGACCCGCAAGGGAAAAGCCGTCGCGCATGGTCTCTGGCCATGTTGTCACCCTCCCGGCGCCAGTGCTGTTCGCTGGCAACCGGCCGTGACAAGCCGAAATCCAGAGAGACCTCAACCATGAACACGATAGCAACGACATTCGACCGGCGGCGCTTGCTGCTGGGCGCAGGGGCAACCGCATTTGCACTTGCCGCCGCATCAACAACAACACGCGCCGGACCTACGGCGCTCGCACGCGCTCGCCATCACTACGACCAGTTTGCCGCGGCCATGGACGAACTGACGATCGGCCATCACGGCTGGCTCATTGGAGGCGGTCACCGTCGCGAGTTCGCGGCGCTGGGCTGCCGCACGATTGAAGATGCTTCGTGGCTCGGGCCGAAGCTGGTCACCTACGAAGCAGGCACAGACCCGCGCTGCCCTAGCGGTGTTATCGAGTGGAACCACGACATCATCGGCCTGCAGAAGCAGCCATCGGGCTGGCTGGATGAGCCGCTGTACCGCGACGGGAAGGGGGTGCGGCTATGAACGCGCATGTTCGGACGCTGAAGCCACTGGGCTGCCCTCAGGGCGTGGATCCGCGCATCTGGCGCCAGTCGGTCGAGAAGCGCCTGAACGACCTCCTAGACCGTGCCATGAGCCTCATAACGGCGCTGGACTGCATGGAAGCCGATTGCGATCTGGAGGAAACCGCAGACGACGAGCCGTCGCTAGGCTGCCTTGATGATCTAGAGCTAGACAACGCCGACGACGAGGAAGGCGCGGACGCCGAGCCATGCCCGGATACCTATGGCGAAACTGTCATGTGGGGCGAGGATCTCAAATCGCAGGAAGTGCTGGCCGGTTCTTAAAATTGTCTGGAACAAGAGCCGCCTCTGCGGGTTTATGTCGTGCAGCGGCTTTCTCAGGAATATGGCCGCTCTATTCAAGGTGCAGAACCCGCCGCCCTGGGCCCCCCTCACAGCGGCGGGTTTCTTGTGGCCAGAGAGTGCCTCCCGAAAAGCCCGCCGGCTCACGGTGGCGGGCTTTTACGTTGTGATCCAGCCGGCGGCGCGTCCAACTTCAATAAGGGCCAAGACGACGGTGGCAATCGTTACGGCCAGCGCCATTCCCCGTTCGAAGTTCGCGAGCCGCTTCACCGTCGCCAGTTCCTGGCCATCCCAATACAGTTGGTTCGTGACCGGGTGCATCCCCAAGAGGGTTAAGCCTTCAAGGCTGGTCACCTTGATACCGGCGGGCCATTCAGGAGGTGGCGGCGCCGAAGCGTACCGATTTGCTCTGATTTCCGCCCAGTCGACTTCCATTGCTGCCTCCCTCCAAGCCTGATTCGAGTGTGACAGGAGTCGCGACGCTCGACAAACGCCGGATGGATATTGGCCAAATATTGGACAGGGAAGGGAGGAAAGTCGCTAAGTGCTTGATTAGTCTGGTACGCCCAAGGGGAATCGAACCCCTGTTACCGCCGTGAAAGGGCGGTGTCCTAACCGCTAGACGATGGGCGCGCTCAGACGAAGCGGCTTATAATTGCGTTGTTGCCAACCGGCAACCCATCAGCCGCCAGATGCGGAAACTTTTTTCAAGAGGGGCGAAAAGGGCCAGTTTGTGAGCCAGCCCAGGTTTTCTGCCCTCGCGTCATTGCACATCTTTGGAGATTAGCCTGAACGCCCCGCGCAGTCGTCATCCTATGGTCTGCGCTGCGTCGCTGCGCGCCTTGCTTCGCCATAGGATGACGAAGTCGCGGGTGCCTCGGCTAATCTCGAACGTCGCTGATAGCTAATCGGGAAAAACGGCAGGCTGCTAACGGCCCCTCGGCCCGTTTGCCGAATGGGGATGCTAACCCCGCCGGCGGCAGCGCCAATTCCAGTCGCGCTCGGGGCCGACGTCGACGTGAACGGATTCGGTATGGCAGTAGGTGCCGACGCCGCCGCGGCCGGGCATGGTTCGGATGTAGCTCGCCAGTTCCCATTTGGAGACGCCGGGAACCTGGATGTCGGCGGCGGCGCAATACATGTGCAGCGAATTCTTGGCGCCGTTGGCGCGCCGGTTGCGGGCCGGGTCGCGGTAGCCTGATGTGACCATCATCTTGCGGCCGTAATGGCCTTCGATGGTCTTCAGCACACGCACCAGCGACGGCTTCAGGCAGGCGACGTCGACGCTCTCGTTTTGCTTCAACAGGCCATTGGGCGCCAGCCGGGCGAGGCCGGCGGCGGAGGCCACCTGATAGGCGCCGCCCGAACCCTCGTCCTCGTTCAGGTCGACGTCGCTTTCGTCGTCGAGGCCGGATTTGCGCTTGATCTCGAACAGCGCCGTCTGGCGCACCCCGGGCAAGGCATCGCTGCCGGTGATGTGGTTGCTCTCGTTGCCAAGCGAGGCAAGCTGCAAGGGCTTGTCGGCGGAATTGGCTGACGCTAGCGTGATGATCGGCTTTGCCGGGACGGCCTTCTGGGAAGCAACCGCAGGCTGTTCGCCCGAGCGCGAGTTGACCAGCGGAGCAGGTGCCGCCGAGGTTGGCGTGGTGCTGAACAGTGAGGCCAGGAAGCCCTTCTTCGGCGTGTCGATCTGCTGGGGCGCGGCGGTCACGTATACCTCGTTGGTCGCGGGTGCCGCTGCCGTCGCTTTCGGTGCGGTCACGCCGGCATCGGCGGCGGCGATCTTCTGCGCCACGGCGTCCGTTGCGGCCGCGGTCTGTGCTGACTGCTGCAGCGACTGCGGCGTCTGGCCGACAATGGTTTCGGAGCCGGCGGGAACATTGACCGGGAAGCCGGTGCCGGGCTTGGCCACCGGCACATAGGCGACCTGCTCGGGCAGTGTCGCATCGCCCGCTGCCGTCATCATCATCTGCGGCCCGGTGGATGTGACCTGCACGGTCGAATCGCCCGGCGCCGCAGGGCTGGCGCCGGAAGCCGCGGCGATGTCAGAAGCGGTCGCGTTGTAGCCAGGCATGCCGACGGACATTGTGGGGTCGCCGGCGGAGGTGCAGGACGCCAGAAGCACGGAGAAAAGCGCTGCCGCTATAGTGCGACCTTCTCTCCCCGCGAGACGCGATCCTGCTGATTTCAAAACTAAATTCCCCCTCGGTGTCCGGTCGGCCTGCTATTGGTGCGGCGTCGAAACGTTCACATCCAATAACCTTGTGTTCCCAAACCGGAAACGAGACTTGTGTCAATTCTGCAAGCCTCTGAATTATTTGCTCGTTGGAGGCCAATTGAGGCTTCTTGAAGGTTGACGACACCATTTCGCCCCGTTTTGCCGGCTCGTCAACTCACCAGACATTACATTCCGTTACACACAGGCACCTGCAAAAGGTGCCGGCCGTTACACGCGCACCTTCACATAGGTGCCGGGGGCATCACCCAGGGTTTTCATATGCTTGCCCGGTTTGCGGGCCGGAACGAGGGTGTCGTCCTGGGTTTCGATCCAGTGCTGCCAGTGCGTCCACCAGGAGCCGGGATGCTCCACCGCGGAGGCGAGCCACTGGCCAAAATCGCCTGTCGGTTTGCCGCCGGTCCAGTACTGGTATTTCTTGGCTGCCGGCGGGTTGACCACACCGGCAATGTGGCCGGAACCAGCCATCACAAACTCGACGTCGCCGCCGAAATATTGCGAGCCGAGAAACACCGAAAGGGCCGGCGCGATGTGATCTTCCTTCGACGCCAGGTTGTAAACCGGGATGGTGACGTCGGCCAGCGACACAGTGCGGCCGGCGAGTTCCATCACGCCACGAGTCAGATTGTTCTCGAGATAACAGTTGCGCAGGTAGAAGGAGTGGTTGGCGGCCGCCATGCGGGTGGAATCGGCGTTCCAGTAGAGCAGGTCGAAGGGAAGGGGATCCTTGCCGCGCATGTAATTGTTGATGACATAAGGCCAGATCAGGTCGCCCGAGCGCAGCATGTTGAAGGCGGTCGCCATCTTGGTGCCGTCGAGGTAGCCCTTTTCGTTCATCGATTTCTCGACCGCTGCCACCTGGTCCTCGTCGACGAAGACTTTCAGGTCGCCGGCATGGGTGAAGTCGACCTGCGTGGTGAAGAAGGTCGCCGATTTGATGCGGTTGTCGCCTTCCTGTGCCAGCAGTGCGAGTGCGGCCGCCAGCAGCGTGCCGCCGACGCAATAGCCGATGGCGTTGACCTCTTTCTCGCCGGTCGCCTTCTCGATCGTGTCGAGGCCGTATTGCAGGCCTTCCCGTATGTAAGCTTCCCAGCCCTTGGCGCCGTGCCGCTCGTCGGGATTGATCCAGGAGATGACGAACACGGTATGGCCTTGCTCGATCGCCCAGCGGATGAAGGACTTTTGCGGGTTGAGATCGAGGATGTAGAACTTGTTGATCCAGGGCGGGCAGATCAGCAGCGGGCGCTTGAGCACCGTCTCCGTCGTCGGATCGTACTGGATGATTTCGGCGACATCGCTGCGCCCGACCACCTTGCCGGGAGATGTCGCGACGTTCTTGCCGATCTCGAAGGGCGAATAGTCAGCTTGTCTCAGCTTCAGGTCGCCCTTGCCGGCGGCGATGTCTTCGGCCAGCATCTTCATGCCGCGCACCAGGTTTTCGCCATTCGAGGCAACGGTTTCTCGAAACAGCTCCGGATTGGTCAGGATGAAGTTCGACGGCGAGATGGCATTGGACACCTGCTTGACGTAGAAGCTGGCCTTATGGCGGGTGTGATCGTCGAGGCCTTCGGCGTGCTCGACCAGGTCGGCCGCCCAGCGCGAGGTGACGAGATAGGCCTGTTTGAGGAAATCGAAGAAAGCGTTGCGACCCCATTCGGGGTCTTGAAAACGCTTGTCGCCGCGCTCGGGCTTGACCGCATCTTCGGGCGCCTCGGCATTCGGGCTAACCTTCTGGATGGCGTTGCCCCAGACCGTCATGTAGCCGGCGAACAGTCGCGTCTGCGCTTCCAGCGCGCGTTGCGGGTCGGCCAGCCAATATTCGCTGAGCTTGGAAAAGGTTTTTACCATGTCGACCACGGGTTCGGCGACATGATCGCGCACCTCGCCCTTTTCGCGCGGCTCGGCCCAGGCGGAGGCGGCTTTGCCGGCCTGCTCGACCATGCGCGCCATGTTCAACGCTAAGCGTTCCGGGTCTTTCACCAGATATTGCTCGACGGTCGAAGATTGATCATCTTCCGCTTTGCTCGAATCAGGTGTTTTGGACATGGCTCGCGGGGTTCCTCCCGAGGCGTTTTCTTGACATATTATCATGGGACATCTGACCGGGTCCAATGCGCTGTACCCCGGCTGCCAGGAAAACAATATGACGATTAACACCGGCGAGACCATTTTTTCGGGGGCAGGCCGCTTTTGCCGCATCGCGGTTGCAATCGCCTGTCTGGCGCCAGGGCTGCTGGCGGCAAGTGGCTGCACGAGCGCCAACACCGGCAACGGGATGAATGTCGGCCTGACCCAGGGCGCGCAGGACACCGGCTCTTATCCCAATCTCAACATCCCACCGCAGGTGGCGGCAAAGCAACTCACCCCTGAGGAGACGCAGGCCAAGCTTGCCCAGTTGAAGGGCGAACAGCAGGGGCAAGTGGCCAAGGGCGGCGGCGGTGCCCCGTCCACCAGCCCGGCGGCGCTGAATTCGCTGGCGAAGAACCATGGCAAGGACACGCTGAAGCAGATCGAAGCCAAATGCGATCCCGCCCTCGACCCTACCTGCAAATAAGGCTATATCGCGCGCCGAAAGCGGTCTTTGCCAAGGGCGCCTAGCCAAGCCAACTGTGCTGAAGCCAATCTTAAATCGTCTGGAACTGACATGGAAGAATTTCACAAGGTCCGCCGGCTTCCGCCCTACGTGTTCGAGCAGGTCAACCGGCTGAAGGCAAGCGCCCGTTCGCGCGGCGCTGACATTATCGACCTTGGCATGGGCAATCCCGACCTGCCGACTCCGAAGGCGATCGTCGACAAATTGTGCGAAGTGGTGCGCGATCCGCGCACGCATCGCTATTCCTCCTCGCGCGGCATCCCAGGTCTGCGCCGCGCCCAGGCCGCCTATTATCAGCGCCGTTTCGGCGTGAAGCTCAATCCCGACACGCAGGTGGTGGCGACGCTCGGTTCGAAGGAAGGCTTCGCCAATATGGCGCAGGCGATCACCGCGCCGGGCGACGTGATCCTGTGCCCCAACCCGACCTATCCGATCCATGCTTTCGGCTTCATCATGTCGGGCGGCGTCATCCGTTCGCTGCAGGTCGAGCCGGATGACGGCTTCATCCCGGCGCTCGAGCGCGGTGTCCGTCATTCGATCCCGAAGCCACTGGCATTGATCCTCAACTATCCGTCGAACCCGACGGCGCTGGTCGCCTCGCTCGATTTCTACAAGGACGTGGTCGCCTTCGCCAAGAAGAACGACATCATCATCCTTTCGGACCTTGCCTATTCGGAGATCTATTTCGACGGCAATCCGCCGCCTTCGGTGCTGCAAGTGCCGGGCGCCATCGATGTCTGCGTCGAGTTCACCTCGATGTCGAAGACCTTCTCCATGCCCGGCTGGCGCATGGGCTTTGCCGTCGGCAATGAGCGGCTGATCTCGGCGTTGACGCGGGTGAAGTCCTATCTCGACTACGGCGCCTTCACGCCGATCCAGGTGGCGGCGGCGCATGCGCTGAATGGCGACGGCGCCGACATCGCCGAAGTGCGCGAGGTCTATTTGAAGCGCCGCGACGTCATGGTCGACGCCTTCAGCCGCGCCGGCTGGACCATTCCGGCACCGGCTGCCTCGATGTTCGCCTGGGCGCCGATCCCGGAGCCGTTTAAGCATCTCGGCTCGCTTGAGTTTTCCAAGCTCCTGATCGAGCACGCCGACGTGGCGGTGGCGCCGGGCATCGGCTTTGGCGAGCATGGCGACGATCATGTTCGCATCGCGCTGGTCGAGAACGAGCACCGGATCCGGCAGGCGGCGCGCAACATCAAGCGCTTCCTGGCGTCCAGCGCCAAGCAGCCGAACAATGTGGTGCCGCTTTCCGCGCATCGCTAAAGTCGCCGCACATCTTATTCGAGTAGATTTTTTGAGGGGCGTCGCCGGGCATGGCTGAAGCGTTGCGTGTTGGAATTGCGGGTCTGGGTACGGTTGGCGCCTCGGTGGCGCGCGTGCTGCGCGACAAGGCAGCGGAACTGACGCGCCAGTGCGGACGCGATGTCATCGTCGCGGCCGTTTCCGCGCGCGATCCCAAGCGCGACCGTGGCGTCGACCTCAGCGCCGCCAAATGGTTCGACGATCCGATCAAGATGGCGCAGGCCGCCGATATCGACGTCTTCGTCGAACTGATCGGCGGCGACGAAGGGGCAGCGCGCGCGTCGGTCAAGGCAGCACTTGAAGCCGGACGTCATGTCGTCACCGCCAACAAGGCGCTGTTGGCCAAGCACGGCGTGGCGCTTGCCGAAATCGCCGAGAAGAAGGGCGTGCTGCTCAACTACGAGGCGGCAGTTGCCGGCGGCATCCCGGTCATCAAGACGATGCGCGAGGCGATGGCCGGCAATTCGGTCACCCGCGTCTTCGGCATCCTCAACGGCACCTGCAACTACATCCTGACCCGCATGGAGGCCGAGGGCATCTCCTTCGACGAGTGCCTGAAGGACGCGCAACGGCTGGGTTATGCAGAGGCCGACCCGACCTTCGATATCGAGGGCCATGACACGGCGCACAAATTGTCGATCCTGACCAGCCTGGCCTTCGGCACCAGGATCGCGGCCAACGACATCTACATGGAAGGCATTTCCAACATCAGCCAGGCCGACATCCGCGCTGCCGCCGATCTCGGCTACCGGATAAAACTGCTCGGCGTCGCGCAGCGCACCGACAGCGGCATCGAGCAGCGAGTGCACCCGACCATGGTGCCGACCGCGTCGGTGATCGCACAGGTGCATGGCGTCACCAATGCGGTGGCCATCGAAACCGACATTCTGGGCGAGCTGCTGCTCTCCGGCCCCGGTGCCGGCGGCAACGCCACCGCGTCCGCCGTGGTCGGCGATATCGCCGACATCGCAAAGAGCCGGCCGGGCTTCCAGCACGGTCCGGTGTTCGGCCTGCCGGCCAAGGAACTGCGCCCCTACAAGAAGGCGCAGATGCGCAGCCATGCCGGCGGCTATTTCATCCGGCTGACCGTGCACGACCGCATCGGCGTCTTCGCCGCGATCGCCAAGCGCATGGCGGACAACGACATTTCGCTGGAATCGATCGTCCAGCATGCCGTCAGCGGCGAGACGGACGCGCAAAAGACGGTGATCCTGGTCACCCACGAGACGACGGAAGCAGCGGTGCGCAAGGCTGTCGACGGCATCACCAAGGACGGCCACCTCACAGACAAGCCGCAGGTTATCCGCATCGAGCGTGCGGGCTAAGCCAAGTCATTTTTCTCCTTTAACCGATTGATGCTGCTGCTGAAAAGTGGTTCAGACGCCATAATGCTCTATCTTTTTGATTTGGAGCCGGATTGAGATTTCAGGTCGAACCCACCAATCATCATCGGGCTCGGGCGGAGGCGTGAGCCGCGAGATCAAGGCGCGTCACCAGGATGTGGAAAAGTTTTGAGACTTTCCTGTTTAGCCGTCGCATATTGCCGGAAATGACAATCTATAGATTACGCCTCCTATGACGGGCGACAAACGCTTCTTCCTCGATGTCAGGCAGTCGGCGACCGGTGTTTCCTGGGAACACCGGTTGAGCGAGCGGCAGGACATGACTGCGCTCGCCATAGCGCAGGGCCACGGCGTGCCCGACATTGTGGCGCGCGTGCTCGCCGGGCGGGGCGTCACCGCGGACCAGGCCGAGCGCTTCCTCGATCCGACGATCCGCAATCTGTTGCCGGATCCGGCTTCGCTGACCGACATGGGCAAGGCTGCGACCCGCATCGCCGAAGCGGTCATGGCCAAGGAGAAGGTGGCAATCTTCGGCGACTACGATGTCGACGGCGCCGCCTCTTCGGCGTTGCTCAAGCGCTTCCTGACGCATTTCTCGGTGCCTTCGGAGATCTACATTCCCGACCGCATCTTCGAGGGCTACGGCCCCAATCCGGAGGCTATGCGCGAACTGGTCTCGCGCGGCGCGACGCTGATCGTCACCGTCGATTGCGGCACCAACAGCGCTGTCTCCATCGATGCCGCCAAGGCCGCAGGCGCCGATGTGGTGGTGCTCGACCACCATCAGGTCGGCGGCCCGCTGCCGGAGGCGACCGCGGTCGTCAATCCCAATCGCGAGGACGACCTTTCCGGGCAAGGCCATCTGTGCGCCGCCGGTGTCGTCTTCCTCACTCTGGTGCAGACGGCGAGGGTCCTGCGCAGCCGATTGCCCGACGCAGCGCCACCGGACCTGTTGTCGTTGCTCGACTTGGCGGCGCTGGCCACGGTTTGCGATGTGGTGCCGCTCATCGGCGTGAACCGCGCTTTCGTCGTCAAGGGACTACAGATGGCGCGGCAGCAGAAGAATGAGGGGCTCGCCGCACTGGCGCGGGTGTCCCGCATCGGTGAGCCGATAAGCACCTTTCATCTCGCCTATCTGATTGGGCCGCGCATCAATGCCGGCGGCCGCATCGGCGATGCAGCACTTGGCAGCCGGCTGCTCGCCACCGACGATCCGGTTGAGGCCAGGACCATTGCCGAGACACTCGACCGGCTCAACCAGGAACGCCAGCAGATGGAACTGGAGATGCTGGCAGCGGCGCGCGCCGAGGCTGACGCCGAACTTGCCGGCGGCAACGGGCCGGCCATCATCGTCACCGCCAGCACCAATTGGCATCCCGGCATTGTCGGCTTGATCGCCTCGCGGCTGAAGGACCATGCGCGGCGGCCGGCCTTCGCGATCGCCTTCAACGCCAATGGCATCGGCACCGGCTCTGGCCGTTCGGTGTCGGGCTTCGATCTCGGACGGCTGGTGCGCGCAGCCGCCGATGCCGGGCTGATCGTCAAGGGCGGCGGCCACGGCATGGCCGCCGGCATCACCGTGGAACGCGCCAAGCTCGGCGAACTCCGTGCTTTCTTCGAGGAGCGCGCGGCGGCCGAAGTGTTCCGGCTGCAGGACGAAGAAAGTCTGGCCGTCGACGGCGCGCTCGCCGCCGAGGGCGCGACGATTGCTTTGCTCGATGCACTGGAAAAGGCCGGGCCTTTCGGCGCCGGCCATGTCGCGCCGGTGTTCGCGCTGCCGCGCCATCGGCTGGCCGACNGTCGGCACCAACCACATCCGGGCTGATCTGCAGTCGGAAAGCGGCGGCCGCATCCAGGGCATCGCCTTTCGATCCGTCGATACCGCGCTGGGCGAATTCCTGTTCAAGAACAGGGGCAACACGATCCATGTCGCCGGCTCGCTGTCGGGGAATTATTGGAACGGCAACCGCACGGTGCAGTTCCGCATCACCGATGCGGCCAAAGCCTGACATTGCCGAACTGGTTTAAGCGAGAACCGTCTGCAGCCGCTTCAACTCGCTGATCTGCGCCATCGTCGCCTGGTAACCGACGCTGATCGCCTCATCCGCGCGGTGGAATTCGGTCAAGCCGATATGGCTGAGTTTCGGTTGGAGCGACATGTCGGGCGGATCGCCCGCCAGCCTTGCGCGTGAAATCCGGTCCTGGATGATGTTGAAGGCTTCGACCATGACGCCGGTGATGCCGAGACGGCTCTGGTGCGGCTGGTGGTCGGGGCTGGCCTGGCCTGGCCGGGGAGCGTCCTTCTCGATGAGCAGTTCCCCGGCGCTGTGCTTGATGACGGCGGCGCGGCCGAACAGATCGTAGTGAAGGTTGACCGCGACGACCAGCGGCTGCTCGTAGGCGCGGCAGACCGAGACCGGAACCGGGTTGACCAGCGCGCCGTCGACCAGGATGCGCCCGTTGCAATTCACCGGTTCGAACACGCCGGGCAGCGCATAGGAAGCGCGCATCGCGGTGATCAGGGAACCGCTGGACAGCCAGATCTCATGGCCGGTGCGAATTTCGGCGCCAACGGCGACGAAGGGTTTCGTCAGATCCTCGAAGCGGATGCCTGCCATGTGCTCGCGCAGCCTGACGTCCAGTTTCATGCCGCCGAAAAGGCCGCTGCCGCGCAGATTGAGATCGAGCAGGCCGAAGATGCGCCGCTTGGTCAGGCTGCGGGCGAACTCCTCGAGTTCGTCCAGCTTGCCGGCGAGATAGCAGCCGCCAACCAGCGCGCCGATCGAGGTGCCGGCGATCATCGAGACTTCGATGCCGGCTTCGTCGAGCGCGCGCAGCACGCCAATGTGCGCCCAGCCGCGTGCGCAGCCGCCGCCCAGCGCGAGCGAAATGCCTGTCTTGCCCGCGGGTTGCGGGTCAGGCACGCCGCCGGACGATGAGGGGCCATTGGCCTCCCGCACGTCCGGTCTGCTACGCAATGACGCCCACTCGAGCATCATGATCTCCCTTGTCCCGCGTCCGTTCTACAGGAAGGACGTTTGAGAATAGTGAATATGAGTGGTTTGCGACTGTTGAATGGTTCACGCGGGCTTCCGATACGTTTTTTCCGCATCGAACAGCGGCGTGCTGCCATCGCCGGCAAGCGTTGCCTTGCCGCCGATTAGCCCCACCGTCCGATAAAAACATGAACGCCGGCCGGTGTGACAAGTTGCGTCGTGGCCCAACACTTTGACGCGCAACCATATGGCGTCCTGGTCACAATCCGTGAGCATCTCGACGACGGTCTGAAAATTGCCTGATGTTTCGCCCTTCTTCCACAGCGCCTTGCGCGAGCGCGACCAGTAGTGCGCGATGCCGGTTTCGAGCGTCAGCGCCAGCGCCTCGGCATTCATATGCGCGACCATCAGCAGCATACCGTCAGCGGCGTCGGTGACGACGACGGTGACCAGCCCGGCAGCATCGAAGCGCGGGGAAAACACCGCGCCTTCTTCGAGGGCCTTCTTGTCTGATGGAGCCTTGGGAAATGTTAGTGCCGACATCGCCGGTCCTTGATCTAGCGATGCCGGCGAGGGGCTTACGCCCCGAGGCCGCGCACCATGGTGACGAAACGGACCTGTTCCTCGGGCGTGTCCTTGAACACGCCGGTGAAGGTCGAGGTCAGCGTGGTGGAGCCCTGCTTGCGGATGCCGCGCATGGCCATGCACATATGCTCAGCCTCGATCATGACGGCGACACCGCGCGGATTGAGCACGTCCTGGATGACGCCGGCGATCTGTGCGGTCATGGCCTCCTGAGTCTGCAGGCGATGGGCGAAGATATCGACCACACGGGCAATCTTGGACAGGCCGACGACCTTGCCGTCCGGGAGGTAGCCGACATGCGCCTTGCCGATGATCGGCACCATGTGGTGCTCGCAATGCGAGTGGAACTGGATATCCCTGACGATGACGAGATCGTCATAGCCGGCGACTTCCTCGAAGGTGCGGCCGAGCTCTTCGGCCGGGCACATGTCATAGCCGTTGAACATTTCGAGAAAGGCCTTGGTGACGCGCTTGGGCGTGTCGATCAGGCCCTCGCGGTCCGGATTGTCGCCGGTCCAGCGCAACAGCGTGCGCACGGCGGCCTCTACCTCGGCTTCGCTCGGCCTGTCGGTGACCGGCTTGTCCAGATAGTCGGAAGGGGGCATGATTTTCTTGATGACGGCATCCATAAAGGCGTCTCCCGTAGTTCCTCTCTCAGAAGGAACGAGTTGAACGGACCACGACCTTTCGGGTGCTGAAAACTCGCCCTGTTTCCAGCCCGCAAGCGGCGTGAACGAAATGGGCAAGGACGATGGCTTTGCAGTGCCTTGTCGATACCCGACTGCCACCATTATATATGGTCGTACGCAGCGAATGAAAGACGCCACAGCGGCAATCGCTGTTCGCTTGGCGGCGACGGATTGGAAAAATATGATTGACGACGTCTACAATGCGAAAATTCTGGGTTTTGCCGGAAACATCGCACGCATCGGCCGGCTCGATCATCCGGATGCGACGGCCAAGGCCCATTCCAAATTGTGCGGCTCGACGGTGACCATCGACCTCAAGATGGACAATGGCGTCGTCACCGATTTCGCGCATGACGTGAAGGCCTGCGCCCTCGGCCAGGCCTCGTCCTCGATCATGGCTCAACATATCATCGGCGCCAGCGCCGACGAATTGCGGGCGGTGCGCGACACCATGCTGAAGATGCTCAAGGAAAACGGCGCGCCGCCGCAAGGCCGCTTTGCCGATCTGAGATATCTGGAGCCGGTGCGCGACTACAAGGCGCGTCATGCCTCGACCATGCTGACCTTCGATGCGGTCGTCGATGCCATAGGCCAGATCGAGAAGAAGCGCGCGGAAGAAGCGGTGTGACATAGCGCAGACTTCGCGCAGGACATGACGGAGGAAGTGTTTGCATTGGTTGATGGTGGCTTCGGGCCTTGTGGTTTCGCTGGTCACGAGTGGCTATGCTGCCGGCGCAGAAAACGCCTCGCAGCAGAAGGCTGCCGCCTACCTCGCTGACAAGCTGGCTGGCTGCTGGATTATCCCCGTCGGCGACGAACTTGTGGCCACACGCGTCAAAATCAGCTTTAACCGGGATGGTTCGCTGGCGGCGCCGCCGAAGGTACTCAATCTTGCAACAGAACCACAGGGCAAGAAGTTCGATGACAGCGCAGTTCGGGCGATTACCCGTTGTGCGCCCTTCATTGGCCTTGCGATTTATGCCGATAGCTACCAGGCTTGGCGCGAGACGACGGTCAATTTCGACGGCCGAGTGATGTCATCCGGCGCGCAGCAGAAATAGAACCGAGGGCTTAAGAAGCACGACGGCTTAGGTCTGCTGTTCCTGCGCCCGTCTGCTTTCGGCAAATTCGCTTCTCACCCAGTCGGCAAAGGCCTTAGCCGGCTCCGGCAGGTCCTTCAAACTCCTGGCCACCAGCCAGTAGGCGCCGGATGCGACGTCGATGTCGAACGGCTTGATCAGCGCGCCGGACGCAATCTCCTCGCCGATCTGCAAGAGGTCGCCCAGCGCCACGCCGTGGCCGAGCAGGGCGGCCTGCTTCGACAGCGACACATCCGCCAGCATAGGGCCGCGCGCCGGAATGGCGTCGGCGGCGACGCCAGCCGCTTCGAACCAGCGCGCCCAGCCCTGACGATTTTCCTCGTGCAACAGCGTGTAGCGGGCAAGGTCGAGCGGCTTTTCGAGGGCAGGGCCCGATCCCAGCAAGGCCGGCGACAGGACCGGTGAATCGACGGTCGAGGCTAGCCATTCGGCCTCGCTGCGCGGCCATGAGGTGGCGCGCGCGCTGAAGCGCAAGGCGAGTTCGGGCTGATCGCTGCGGAACTCGATCGGCCTTGGGTCAACTTCGAGGGAAACGTCGATATCGGGCCGCAACTGGCTGAAGCGGTTGAGCCGCGGCAACAGCCATACCGAGGCCAGCGACGGCTCGACACTGACGCGGACCACCGACTGCGCCGGAACAGCCACCAGGTCCGAAAGCAGCCTGTCGATGTCATCGAAACTCCTGACCAGCTGATCGAGCAGGCGCTGGCCGGCCTCGGTCAACTCGACGCGGCGGTGATGACGGTGGAACAAGGGCTGGTGCAGGAACTGCTCGAGTTCGCGGATCTGCCGACTGATGGCGGCCTGCGAGACGAACAGCTCCTCGGCGGCCCGGCTAAAGCTCAATTGCCGGCCGGCTGCCTCGAAACTTCGCAACGCCGTCAGGGGCAACCGTCCGCGCTTCATTTCGCATAACCCGAAGTTATCCGAACCGGAAATTATACTCGTTTGAAGGCGAAGGCCAGCGGGCGTCTAATCCGCTCTTAGAGGAGACACGGACATGATCCAGTTTCTGGAAATCTTTGGCGATGTGATGCGGATCGCGACGTTTCAATGGCGTGGCGACAGGCAGCATCATGTGCAGCGCACCGAGCAAAGGCCGGCCACCCGCTGGGCGGCTCCAGCGGAGCGGCATCCCTTTCGCCGCTCGCGACCCTGAAGCCGACAAAGAGGCGAGTGAGTGAAGAGGATTGCGTTTGCCGGCCGAAGCTCACATCTATCGGTTTGGAAACGCAAGCTGACCCGGAAGCCGGTTTCGGGTCGCGTTCGGAAAGAGACTGCGGTGGGCGACCAGCATCGGCATGTGCATGCCGCCGGACGGACCCGGCGCGGGCGCAACTGGCCCGGTCCCTGGCGCAAAACACCCGGCCGCATTTTCGGCACGTCGCTGGTGCGCCTCTATCAACTGACGCTGTCCGGATTTGTCGGCAATTCCTGCCGGCATCTGCCGACCTGTTCCGAATACGCGCATGAGGCGATCGCCCGCCATGGTCTGTGGGCCGGCGGCTTCATGGGGCTGTTCCGCGTGCTGCGCTGCGGCCCTTTCGGTTCGCATGGCATCGATCGCGTGCCGGAGGTACTCGATCAGCGCTATGTCTGGTTCATGCCATGGCGTTATTGGCAGATCGGCAGGAAGCGCGGCGAGGCCTGACGGCGGGCGCGCTGGTCCCTGATCCAGATCGCCAGCGCGGCATTTCTTTACAATCCGGTAAGGTTAACAACGGGCTGCACAAAGACTGCGCATTTGAGTCAAAATCGAGCCAAGACACTTCGCTAAGCGCCTCCTGTCATTCCCAGGAGAGCCCACATGCGTCGGATCGAAACCCATCCCTTCATCATTGCCGCGGTCCTCTTCCTGCTGGCCTGGTTTCTGGGATTTCCGATGCGGGCGCAATCGGCGCCGCTTGGCGATGTCGCCTGTACGCTTATCCAGGACGCGGCGAGCGGCGAGACGCTCTATCAAAGCGGCGTCTGCGACCAACGCGTCAGCCCGGCGTCGACCTTCAAGGTGCCGCTGGCGCTGATCGGCTACGACAGCGGTATCCTGAGCGATGCGCATACGCCGACCTGGGACTACAAGCCTGAATTCAGGGCCGTGAGCCGCGACCACAAAGCCGTCGACCCGACTATCTGGGAGCGCGACTCGATCGTATGGTATTCGCGCGAGATCGTGCGCCGGCTCGGCGCAAAAAGCTTTGCCGGCTACGTCTCGAAATTCGGCTACGGCAACATGGATGTCTCGGGCGATGCCGACAAGGACAACGGGCTCACGCAATCCTGGATAAATTCCTCGCTTGAGATATCGCCGGTCGAACAGACAGCCTTCCTGCGCCAGCTGCTCGCCGGCAAGATGCCGGTTTCTGCCAAGGCGCATGAGATGACCCGAGCCATCCTGCCGACTTTCCAGGCCGGCGGCTGGACGGTGCGGGGCAAGACCGGCAGCACCAGGCTGGGAAACAGCAAGGACAAGCGCGCGCTGGGCTGGTTCGTCGGCTGGGCCGAAAAGGGCGGCCGCCGGATCGTCTTCGCCCGGCTGGTCGTCGACACCAAGCCGATCGACATGCCGAAAGGCCCGGCGACACGCGCGGCGTTACTGAGGGAGTTGCCGCAACTGGTGAAGTGAACTTGCTTTAGCTTCAAGTGCTCCGGCGGGCACGAAGGAAGTGGCCGCCGGAATTCCTTGTATCCGCCTTTGGCGTCCTGGAGAAGCGGGCGGCGATGTCGCTGCTTTCCAGATCTTCGATCTCATCGAAGCCGAGCTCGCGTAGCGATTGCGCCAGTGCCGCGGGCACGAAGAAGCTGATCCAGGGCTCTCCGGCAGCGGCGACGCGCGCCGCATGGAAAGAGAGGGCAGCCTGTCCAGCCGCATCGCGGTTCTCGGCCGGCTCGCTGTAGTCGAAGACGACCTCCGAACCGGGCATGCCGGCAATCCAGGACAGGGTGCTGAAGATTGCGTCCTGGCTCAGATACGGAACGACACCCAGCCAGATGAAGAAACTGGGCTCGGTCTGCCGCAAACCGGCCGATGCCAGTTCATCCGCGGGGCGCTGGCGCTCGAAGTTGACCGGCACGAACATGGTGGCCCGCGGTTCAGCAAGACCAGCATCGGCGATGCATTTCCGTTTCCAGGCCTGTGTCGCCGGGTGATCGACTTCGAACACCGCGACATCAGGGTACGGATTGCGCAGCGAGAAAGTGTCGAGGCCGGCGCCGAGCACCACCACTTGCCGGACGCCCCGGCGCACCGCCGCAGCCAGCCAGTCCTCGGCGAGGCGGGCGCGCGCTGCCACGAACAGGCGCATGCGCCGGCTGCGCTCACCTTCCTGCTCGAGCTCCTGCACCGTCGGTGCGGCATCGCCCAGTATCGCACTCGCATATGGGTCGCGAAACAGCGCCGCCTGCTGCGAGAACTGGTGGAGGGCCCGCATGCGCGCGACGCCCAAGGCGGTTCGGCTGGGTTTTGCGTCTTCCATGCCGGGGATTCCAACCTCGTGTCGGGGAAATTCGCAAGCCTGTGCGACTGGCCTGCGACATCTGTCGCGCCATTTCCTGACAGCTGCGCCAACGACGGCTCTTTACCTGATGCCGCGTGGCCTCTAAAACCCGCCCGGTGCCGGATGCCTCCGGCTTCACACCACGACCACCCGCGCTCGTTTGCGGGACTGGATAGGAGATACCCGATGCTGAATTCCGTTTCCCTGACATTTCCCGATGGCTCCGTCCGCGACTATGACGCGGCGATGACCGGTGCGGGCCTCGCCGAATCGATCTCGAAGTCGCTGGCCAAGAAGGCTGTCGCCTATGCCATCGACGGCACCGTTCGCGATCTTTCCGACCCGCTTGGCAAGTCCGGCAAGGTCGAGATCATCACCCGCAGCGATCCGCGCGCGCTGGAGCTCATCCGTCATGATGCAGCACACGTGCTGGCGGAGGCCGTGCAGGAACTGTGGCCGGGAACGCAAGTGACCATCGGGCCGGTGATCGAGAACGGATTCTATTACGACTTCGCCCGCAACGAGCCGTTCACGCCTGACGATTTCCCGGTGATCGAAAAGAAGATGCGCGAGATCATTGCGCGTAACAAGCCGTTCACCAAGGAAGTCTGGTCGCGCGACAAGGCGAAAAAGGTCTTTGCCGAGAAGGGCGAGCGCTACAAGCTCGAGCTGATCGACGCCATTCCCGAAGACCAGGATCTCAAGATCTATTCCCAGGGTGACTGGTTCGACCTCTGCCGCGGCCCACACATGGCCTCCACCGGGCAGATCGGCAACGCCTTCAAGCTGATGAAGGTGGCCGGCGCCTATTGGCGTGGCGATTCGAACAACCCCATGCTGACCCGCATCTACGGCACGGCCTGGGCCGAGCAAGCTGAACTCGATGCCTACCAGACGATGCTGGAAGAGGCAGAGAAGCGCGACCACCGCAAACTCGGCCGCGAGATGGACCTGTTCCATTTCCAGGAAGAGGGGCCGGGCGTCGTCTTCTGGCACGCCAAGGGCTGGAAGATGTTCCAGAATCTGGTCAACTACATGCGCCGCCGCCTCGACGAGCAGGGCTACCAGGAGGTCAACGCACCGCAGGTTCTCGACAAGAGCCTGTGGGAGACGTCGGGCCACTGGGGCTGGTATCGCGATGCCATGTTCAAGGTGACGGTGGCCGGCGACGACACCGACGACGACCGCGTGTTCGCGCTGAAGCCGATGAATTGTCCGGGCCACGTGCAGATATTCAAGCATGGGTTGAAATCCTATCGCGATCTGCCCGTAAAGCTTGCGGAATTCGGCAATGTGCATCGTTACGAACCGTCCGGCGCCTTGCACGGGCTGATGCGCGTGCGCGGCTTCACGCAGGACGATGCGCACATCTTCTGCACCGAGGAGCAGCTGGCCGCGGAATGCCTGCGCATCAACGATCTAATCCTGTCGACGTACGCCGATTTCGGCTTCGACGATGTCAGCGTGAAGCTGTCGACGCGGCCGGATAAGCGCGTCGGCACCGACGAGGCCTGGGATCATGCCGAGGCGATCATGGGCAACGTGCTGGATACAATCAGGACGCGCTCGGGAAACCGCATCAAGACCTCGATCAATCCGGGCGAGGGCGCTTTCTACGGGCCGAAATTCGAATATGTGCTGAAGGACGCCATCGGCCGCGAATGGCAGTGCGGCACCACGCAGGTCGACTTCAATCTGCCGGAACGCTTTGGCGCCTTCTACATCGGTTCGGATTCCGAAAAGAAGCAGCCGGTGATGGTGCATCGCGCCATCTGCGGTTCGATGGAACGCTTTCTCGGCATCCTGATCGAGCATTATTCCGGCCATTTCCCGCTGTGGTTCGCGCCGCTGCAGGTGGTTGTGGCGACGATCACCTCGGATGCTGACGACTATGCGCGAAAGGTTGTCGCACAGTTGAAGGCGGCAGGACTTTTGGCCGAACCGGATCTGCGCAACGAGAAGATCAACTACAAGGTGCGTGAGCATTCGCTGGCCAAGGTTCCTGTGATCCTCGTCTGCGGCAAGCGCGAGGCGGAGGAGGAGACGGTCAACATCCGCCGGCTTGGCTCGCGCGATCAGGAATCGCTCAAGCTGGCCGACGCGCTGAAGCTGCTTTCCGACGAGGCTGTTTCGCCCGACCGAAGGCGCAGCGCGGCCTGAGCAATCAATATTTCGGAGAAATGGCGGTGGAGCGATCCACCGCCATTTTCACATGCCTGTCACGCCAACCTTGTAACGAGCCCCCATGCTCAAGCTGAAGATACGGGAAAGACCGTTTCCCGAACTCTCCTACGCCAATGCGAGCCAGCCGGCGCTGAAGCGCTGGTTCATCCATTCCATTGAAGGTCTGTCGGGGCGCGACCGTTATGCCGCGCTCTATGATTTCTGGCGCCGCCAGGTGGCGCCGACCGGCGAGCGGGTGTTCAGCCGCATGCTGCAGCTGATCGACGTCAAGGTGCGCAGCACCGATCAGTGGCCGCCGGCGGGGCTGCCCGACACGCCGCTGGTGATCGTAGCCAACCACCCGTTCGGCATTGGCGACGGCATTGCCGTGCTGTCGCTCGTCGAGCAGCTCGGGCGTCCGTTCCGCGTCATGATCCACAAGGATCTGCTGAAGATCCGCGAGATGGAACCGTATTCGCTGCCGATCGACTTTTCCGAGACCAAGGACGCGGTGAAGAACAACTTGGCGGTACGCCACGAGGCGGTGCGGCTGCTCAGGGAGGGCGTCACCATCGTGGTATTTCCGGCCGGCGGCGTCGCCACCGCGCCGAAAGGCTTTGGCCGGGCGCGCGACCTGCCGTGGAAGATGTTTCCGGCGCGCCTCGTTCAGGACGCCAAGGCGTCGGTGGTGCCGATGCATTTTTCCGGGCAGAACGGCCGGCTGTTCCATCTGGTCAGCGGCCCGATGAACATGGGGGAGCGCGAAGGAAGGCTGGCGAAATTCGTCGGCAAGGCGTCGCTGACGTTGCGCCTTTCAATGCTCATCCGCGAATTCGCGCGGCTGTCCGGCAAGACGATCGACGTGCGCGTCGGCGATGTGCTGAGCTGGGATGAGTTGGAGCCATTGCGCGACCGCAAGACCTTGCTTGATCGCCTTCATCGCGGCGTCTTCGATCTAGCGCCCGACGCGCCGCGCGGCCGGGTCCACTTCCTGCAGCGCCGCCTGCACAAGGCCGCCTGACGTAGCCCTGAACTACCACTTCAACTGAGAGCCAAACCGAGGCCAATGGGCGCGCCGGTCAGTCGGCGCCTTCCTCGGGATCGATGGCCGACGCCTCGGTGGCCAGGACCTCGATCTCCTGGTTCTGTCCGGCAACGACGGTGAAATCCTTCTGGTAGATGCGGTCGCGGTTCTTGGCGATGATGGTGTATTGGCCTTCGGCCAAGACCATCGAGGCGAAGGCGCCGACGGCCTCCTTGATCGGGTCGCCGGATTCGTTGAGCAGCGACCAGGATGTATCGGCGATGGCCTCGCCGCCGGTCTCGCGCACCAGCTTCATGGTCTCCTCCGCCGCGCGATGCTCGACGGTGGCTTCGGTCAGCTTGCCGGCCTCGACGCGGATGTCGGAGCGAATGACGGCATTGACCGCGCCATAGGTGGAGACGACATGATAAACGCCGGCGTTGAGCCGCACGACGCTGTTCGGCTCGACATCGGGAATGATCAAAGCGCGGTCGCCATTGGCCTCGGCGGTGCCCTCATAAATGGAGAAGCGCAGTTTTTTCGGCGGAATACGCACGCCGCCCGACAGCACCGCGTCGAGCTTGAGGCCGCCGGCATCGAGCACCAGGCTTTCGCGCCTGGCGTCCTTGCCGACGGTGATGCGCTTGGTGGCGCCGGCGCGTCCGTAGGAGGCGTGGACCAGATAGCTGCCGGGCTCGAGCTGGAACACAGCGCTGCCGCCACGCGCGGAAGCCACCATCGGCAGCTTGCCGTCGCCGGCGGCCTCGGGCTTGAAGACGCGCCAGACGATGCCGCGCGTGATGTCGGCGCCCTTGTCGGTCAACTGCGCCGACAGCGTTATGGCGCCGCCGCCACTGAGCGCCAGCGGCGTCTCGCCCTTGGGCGTCGCATAGCTCGAAATATCGGGAAGTTTCAGATTGCCGATGCCGTCGGCATTCTGCGCCATGGCCATCGAGGCCGGCGCAAACAGCGCTACGGCGAGCCAAATCAGGAAAAGGCGCGATGTCCCCTCAAACATGCCTTGCGTTGAAGCCCAAGGCGGTGGCAATTTCAAGGCTTAAGAGTCCGATCCGCCTTGGCAACGGCTCTTTCGTTCGGCGCGTCCGCGCCAATGCACGAGCCGCCCCACCCGCAATGGCGCGCTTCAGCTCAAAATCGAGTGCTTTAGGAGACCTGGCCCCATGGCGTCGCCGATCATCGACTTCCTGCTGACCCGAAACTCCGCACCGATTCCTGAATTGAAGGAACCGGCGCCCAGCGATGCCGATATCGCGACCATGATCGCGGCTGCAAGCCGTGTGCCCGATCACGGCCGACTGGAGCCGTGGCGCTTCATCCTTTATCGCGGCGAGGCGCGATTCGAGATCGGCAGGAAGCTGGCGGCGCTCGCCGAACAGCGCGAAGGGCCGCTGCCGGAAAACCGCCGCAACCAGGAGCTTGCGCGGTTTTCCCGCGCGCCGCTGGTGATCGGCGTGGTGTCGGTTCCGAAGGACAATCCAAAAATCCCGCAATGGGAAATGTTCCTGTCCGGCGGCATGGCGGCGCTGAACCTGATGATCGCGGCCAACGCGCTGGGCTATGGCACCAACATGATCAGCAACTGGTATTCCGACGTCGCGGAGGGCAGGGCGATCCTGGGGCTGGCGCCGCAGGAGCGCGTCGTCGGCTTCATCCATGTCGGCTCCTACCAGGGCCCGGCGCCGGAACGGCCGCGGCCCGATCCGGCAAAGCTCTATGCCGATTATACTGGGCCGTGGAACGGCTGACACCCGAAAGCGATTCCCCTTTATTTAAACACAGGCTAAGACAGCGGCTTCGGCGATGCGTTGGGGGTTGGCGCATCGACCATGGGGATTTTTTTGGGGGTCGCCGGCGACATGAAGAAACGAGACTCGCTGCGAACCCGGCTGCGCTATGGGTTTGACAAGAGCATGGCGGCCGGGCCGATCGCGCTGATCGGCTGGCTCGCCGTCGCTTCGCTGCTGATCATCATCGCCGCCGCGGCTTTTCTTGCGGTGACCCGCATCGCGCCGGAGGGCGGCGAACCACTGAACTTCTTCGAAGCATTCTGGGAATCGCTGATGCGCACGCTCGATTCCGGCACGATGGGCGGCGACACCGGCTGGGCCTTTCGTCTCGTCATGCTCTTTGTCACGCTCGCCGGAATTTTCGTCGTGTCGGCCCTCATCGGCGTGCTCAGCGCCGGCGTCGACAGCAAGCTCGATGAATTGCGCAAGGGCCGTTCGCGGGTGCTGGAGAGCGACCACACCATCATCCTCAACTGGTCGCCGTCGATCTTCGACGTCATCTCCGAACTCGTCATTGCCAATGCCAGCCGCCGCCATCCGCGCATTGTCGTCATGGCCAATATGGACAAGGTGGCGATGGAGGACGAGATCGCCGCCAAAGTCGGCAGACTGGGCAATACACGCATCATCTGCCGCAGCGGCGACCCGACCGACCTCTACGATCTGGCCATCGTCAACCCGCAGACCTCGCGCTCGATCATCGTGCTGTCGCCGGACGGCGACGATCCGGATTCGCAGGTGATCAAGACGGTGCTGGCGCTGGCCAACGACCCGAACCGGCGCACGGCGCCCTATAACATCGCCGCCGAGATCCGCGACGGAAAGAACGCCGAGGTCGCCCGCGTCGTCGGCGGGGCCGAGGTACAGCTTGTCCTGGCCGACCAGCTGATCTCGCGCATCGTCGTGCATTCGAGCCGGCAGTCGGGTCTCAGCGGCGTCTATTCGGAGCTGCTCGATTTCGACGGCTGCGAAATCTACACCACCGAGCAGCCTGATCTCACCGGCAAGACCTTCGGCGAGGCAGTGATGGCGTATGAGCATTGCACGCTGATCGGGCTCTGCGACCAGCAGGGGCGCGTCAATCTCAACCCGCCGTCGGAGCTGGTAATCGGCAAGGACATGCGCGCCATCATCATTGCCGAGGACGATGCCGCCATCAAGCTGGGAAGCGCCGGAGCCAAGATCGATGCCGCGGCGATTCTTCGCCATCAGCCCATCGAGGCGAAGCCGGAGTGCACGCTGATCCTTGGCTGGAACCGGCGCGGTCCGATCATAACCTATGAACTGTCGCGCTATGTCGCGCCTGGTTCGATCCTGACCATCGCCGCCGATACGCCAGGCCTCGAGCAGGAAGTTGCCGGGCTGCCGGTCGTCGGCGACAATCTGTCGGTTTCCTGCCGGATCACCGACACGTCGAGCAGCACAGCACTGGCAAGCCTGGACGTGCCTTCCTACGACCACGTGCTCGTCCTCGGCTACAGCGAGACCATGGCAGCGCAGCCCGCCGATACGCGCACGCTGGTGACGCTGCTGCATTTGCGCAAAATCGCAGACGATGCCGGCACGCATATCTCGATTGTCAGCGAAATGATCGACGTGCGCAACCGCGAGTTGGCGGCGGTGACCAAGGCCGATGACTTCGTCGTCAGCAACCGGCTGGTCAGCCTGATGCTGGCGCAGGCATCGGAGAACCAGCATCTCGCCGCGATCTTCGATGACCTGCTCGACGAGGAGGGCTCCGAAATCTACATGCGTCCGGTCGGCCACTATGTCGCCACCGATCAGCCGGTGACGTTCTGGACGATCGCGGAATCGGCGCGGCTGCGCGGCGAGATCGCCATCGGACATAGGCGCGTTCGCGCTGCGCAGAGTGATGAGCGGGCTCTGGGCGGCGTCACCGTCAACCCGTTGAAGTCGCAAGCGCTGGCCTACCTGCCTGAGGACCGGGTCATCGTGCTGGCGCGGGACTAAACCCGGACTGCCTTGGCGCGAGCCAGAAGCCGTTCGGCGAGCCTGAGATGCGGCCGGTCATACATCTTGCCGTCAATGCCGACCACGCCGGGATTTCCGGCCGCCTCGAAGGCCGCGACGATGGCCTGCGAGCGTTGCACTGCCTCCGCCGATGGCGTGAAGGCGGCGTTGATGACCGGCACTTGCGCCGGATGGATTGCCATCTTGCCGGTAAAGCCGTCACGCTCGGCCTCCGTGCATTCGGCTTCGAAGGCGGCCATGTCGCGAAAGGCAGGGAAGACCGTGTCGATCGCCGCGACTTCGGCTGCGCCGGCGGCGAGGATGGTCATGGTGCGGGCAAGGCGGAAGACATCGGTGTATCGACCGTTGTCGTCGCGCGCAGCCCGCGCACCGATCGCCGCGGACAGATCTTCGGCACCCCAGGTGAGGCCGGCAAGCCGGGCGCTTGCCCCGGCATAGGTCGCGGCGGCCAGCAACCCAGCAGCGGTCTCGGTAATGATCGGCAGGATCTTGATCGCGCCATCCGGCAATCCGTTTTCGGCCTCATGTACGCGGAGCTTTACGGATAGCTGCTGGACATCCTGGCCGCTGTTCGACTTCGGCAGCATGATACCGTCGGGTTTGACCGGAACCAGGGCGGCCAGATCATCGTCGGTCAACCCGGTCGATAGGTCGTTGACTCTGATATAGATGGCGGAGCTTGTCTGCTGCCTGTTGCCGGCAATAAAGCGTGCTGCGATGTCGCGTGCCGACGGCTTGTTTTGTGGCGCCACGGAATCCTCAAGGTCGACGATGACCACGTCGGCGCCGGCGCCAAAACCCTTCTCAAGTTTCTTTTTGGAATCCCCGGGCACAAACAGCAGCGAGCGCATCAGGCCGCCTTTTTCATCATCATCGCCTGGCGCGTGCATTTGGCAACGAGGACATCGTTCTGATTGTAGGCGTGATGCTCGAACTCGACGATGCCGCGGTCCGGCTTCGATTTCGAGTCCCTGACTGAGAGCACCGTCGTTTCGACACGGATGGTGTCGCCGTGGAAGACCGGGTGCGGAAACACCGTCTCCTTCATGCCGAGATTGGCAATTGTGGTGCCGACGGTGATGTCATTGACGGAAATGCCGATCATCAGGCCGAGCGTGAACAGCGAATTGACCAGCGGTCTGCCCCATTCGCTCTTGGCGGCGAAGTCGAAGTCGATGTGCAGCGGCTGCGGGTTCAGCGTCATCACCGAGAACAGCATGTTATCGCTTTCGGTGACGGTCTTGCGCAGCGTGTGCCGAAAGACATGTCCGACGACGAACTCTTCGAGATAAAGCCCGGGCATCGTTTTTCTCCTCCGCTGCCTGACGGTTGATAGGCGCTGCCCATGCCACCCGCAAGCCAGTTAATAAACATGGTGAACCGTTCGTAAACCATTTCTGCCTAGGGTCATTCCTGGGGCCGGAAGCTTTCCGGCAAGGGGCGTAGCAGGCAGTATGGTTGTCTCGCATTTTCTCAAATGGATCTACACCGCGAGAGTTTCGGAGCGCGCCGCGGCGGCGAGCGCGCTGGCCCGCGCCTACGTCAATTCCGACCTGCCTTTCGAAGACCGTTGCGCGGCCGAAGCGGCGCTGACGCTGCTGCTCGACGACGCCTCGTCGAAGGTGCGGCTGGCTATGGCCGAAGCGCTGTCGATGAGCCATCACGCGCCGCTGCAGATCATCAGCGCGCTTGCCTCCGATCAGCCGGAAGTGGCAGCCCTGGTGCTGGCGCGCTCCCCGCTGCTGACGGACGCCGACCTGATCGACCGCGTCGCGGCCGGGCACAAGGCGACGCAAAAACTGATCGCCGACCGGCCGGTCGTTTCGATGGCGGTTGCCGCGGCAATCGCCGAGATCGGCGAACCGGAAGCGTGTGCGGCGCTGCTCGCCAATGACGGCGCCGATATCGCGTCGCTCAGCTTCCGCCGCATGGCCGAGCGGCATGGCCATATCGCTCATTTGCGCGAGGCAATGGTCACGGATGTGCGGCTGCCGGCCGACTGCCGGCACATGCTACTGGTCAAGCTCGGCGAAACGCTGAAGGCTTCGCCGCTGGTGATGGCGCTGATGGGGGCGGCCAGAGCCGAGCGCGTCACGCGCGATGCTTGCGTCAAGGCTTCGGTGCGGCTGGTCGAAGGCACGCGCGCGGAGGAACATGCGGCACTTATCGAACATCTGCGCCTGCGCGGCGACCTGACCGCAAGTTTCATCATCCGTGCCATTGCCCACGGCAAGGTCGACTTTTTCGGCTCGGCCCTGGTTGCGCTCAGCCAGCAGTCGGAGCAGCGGGTGCGGGCCTTGCTCGCCGGCGGCCAGGACGTTGCGTTGCAGGCGCTGTTCCGCAGCGCCGGCCTTGCCGCTTCCACCCATGGCATCATGCTGCGCGCGCTCAAGATCTGGCGCGAAGTCGCCAACGGCAAGCGCCTCGCCGGCGTGCAGGAAGTCAGCTGGCTGATGCTGAAGGAACTCGGAGGTCAATCCACTGAGGGCGATCTCGCCGGCCTGGTCAAGTCGATCCATCTCGACGCGCTGCGGGAAAACGCGCGCGGGCATGCGCTGGCGATAGCCGCGGCCTGACGCCCTAGCCACGATCCCTGGTGAAGAAATCCGGGAAATCCTCGATCGCGGCGGCGATGATGCGCAGCGAGGCTGCGATCTGCAGCATATCCGCACCGCCGCTGCGCTCTGAAAGGCTGGCTGCATATTGCCGGGCCACAGTGACAGTTGCTGTCTGTGGATCGCCGGTTGCGCGAAAGAGCAGTTCACGCGCGAGGCCGCGCAGGAAATTGGCGATCGAGAGCGCGGTGTCGGTAGGAGTGGACGGCCTCTGCTGCGCGGCGCGCAGGCGCAGGATTTCGAGGCCGACGGTAACGGCGGCGACCCCGCCGCCCAGGATCGCATCGCCTTTCCTGCCGGCATTCTGCAAGAGCGGCATCAGCTGGTTGATGCGGTCATAGGCCAGGCTCTCGAAGGCCGAACGCCGCGGTACCCGCTCGTGCAGACACAGCCGCGCCAGATCCTCGCGCATGGCGCGCACGATGCGGTTGGCCGCGCGCCATGGATCGACCGGCAGCACCACGATGAAGACGCCGATGGCCAGCAGGATGCCGACCAGCACCGACGCCGAGCCGGCGAAGAACGGGCCTGGGGCATAGGTCATCGCCTGATGCGGGCTGAGGAAGGCGAGGAAATTGATTGCAAACGCCGTCGCCACGCCGACGGTGCGTGGATTGGCCATGCCCAGCGCCGTCGGTACCAGGATCGGCACGACAAACAGCGTGAACCAGCCGAAGCCGGGCAGGGCAGGCAGCGCGACCTGGCCGACAAGGAAGGCAAAGGGCAAAGCCAGCAGCGTTCCCTTGAAGAAGCCCCAGGACACCCGCACCGGGTCAGGCCGCGCGGCGAAAAGACTGGAGACGACGGCAACGAGGATGACGGTGCCGGCCGCGTCGGACCATTTCGTCGTCAGCCAGAAGGCGGCGACCGCCAACGTGGCAAGGCCGGCGCGTATGGCATTGCGCGAAGCCCCGGGATAATCGCGGTGCACCACCAGCGCAGGCGGCTGCCTGTTGCTCCGGCTGGGGCCCGTCACCGGTGCGCGCAGGGCGTCGAGGCCGCGCAGCACCTGCTTGAAGGCTTCGGCGAAATCGGCGGCGATGGTGAGGCGGGTTATGGTGCCGACCCTGTCGTCGCCCTGATCGGTCGAGGCGTCGGGCATTTGCCGGGCCTTGCCGGCAATCGCGTCGAGCCGCGTCACCCAGGGCGACGTGTCGTCCAGCGCCTCGGGCGTCGCTGCCAGCTCGCTGACCAACGACTGCAGTTCGGAGCGTACCGGAATGAGCGCTGCGTTTTTCGGCGCGGCATGCGAATGCAGCGCGCGCGCCGCCGACAGCGCCGAGAGAAGCTGACCGATGGTTAGGCGGACCGGATGGGCGCGGGTGGCGAAGCTCGGTGCTTCGAGCCGGGCATAGGCGCGCATCTCGGCCAGCATCTGGGCGTCGGTGATCAGCTTGCGGTGCAGGCCGGCCAGCGTCGCCGGGTCGCCACCGGAAAAAGCGCCGCCTGCATAGGTTGCAAGGTCGAGGATGCTGCGCTTCAGCCTGGAGATGATGGCGTCAGCGGCCAGCTTGGGCAGGATCAGCCGGCTGGTCAGGCCGGCGCAGACGATGCCGAGCACGATCTCGGCGCAGCGCGCGACAGCGAGATCGACGACCACGTGCGGCTGGCCGAAAGCCGGCAGCCCAATGATCATCGCGGTATAGCCGGCAAGTGCGGCGCCATAGGCTTCCGGATTGCGCAGCAGCGACGAAACCAGCGTGCACAGCCCAATCCAGACGGATAGCGCCGTGACCAGCAGCCAGGGATTGGTGCCGAAAACCGAGGTGATGCCGATCGCCGCAAGTCCACCGGCCAGCGTGCCGAGCAGCCGGTAAAAACCTTTCGCCAGCACTATGCCGGCGACCGGCTGGGCGACGATGAAGACCGTCATCATCGCCCATTGCGGGTGGTGGAGTTTCAACGCGTAAGCAGCGAGAAGCGCGATCAGACCGGCCGAAACCGTGCGCAGGGCGAAAATCCAATCCGAGCGCGTCGGCTGCGTCAGGCCCGCCAAACTGGTTTCGAAGTAGCTCTTCAGCCGCGCCCGGATCACAAGCTGGTCTCCGTATCGGAAGTGCAGGCTAGAGCAGTTCCAGGAAAAGTTTGAAACGGTTTTCCGCCCGGAACTGCGTCAAAACGAAGAGTCGGCCGGCGCTCAGATATCCAGCACTTCCGTCGCGGCGAATTCGGCGCGTTCCTGGATGAAGCGGAAGCGGGCTTCCGGCTTGGTGCCCATCAGCGCGTCGACAGCATCCTTGGTCGCCGCCACGGCGTCGATGACATCGACCCGGAGCAGCGTGCGCTTCCTCGGGTCCATGGTGGTTTCCTTGAGCTGCGCGGCCATCATTTCGCCCAAGCCCTTGAAACGGCCGATCTCGACCTTGGCGCGGCCGGTGAATTCGGTGCGCAACAGCTCGTCCTTGTGCGCATCGTCCCTGGCATAGGCAACCTTGCCGCCTTGCCGGATCGAATAGAGCGGCGGCACCGCCAGATAGAGATGGCCGCCATTCACCAGGTTCGGCATTTCCTGGTAGAAGAAGGTGATCAGCAGCGAGGCTATGTGAGCGCCGTCGACGTCGGCGTCGGTCATGATGATCACGCGGTCGTAGCGCAAATCCTCGTCGCGGTATTTCGAGCGCGTGCCGCAACCGAGCGCCTGAATCAGGTCCGAAATCTGCTGATTGGCGGCGAGCTTGTCGTTGCCGGCGCTGGCGACGTTGAGGATTTTTCCGCGCAGCGGCAGCACCGCCTGGCTCGCACGGTCGCGCGCCTGCTTGGCCGAGCCGCCGGCCGAGTCGCCTTCGACGATGAACAGTTCGGCGCCCGCGGCGGCATTCTGCGTGCAGTCGGCGAGCTTGCCGGGAAGGCGCAGCTTGCGCACCGCGCTCTTGCGCGACACTTCCTTTTCCTGGCGCCGGCGCACCCGCTCGTCGGCGCGCGCAATCACCCATTCCAGCAGCTTGGAGGCTTCCTGCGGATTGTCGGCCAGCCAGTGGTCGAAGGGATCGCGGATGGCGGTCTCGACAATGCGAATGGCTTCGATCGTTGCCAGCCTGTCCTTGGTCTGGCCGACGAATTCCGGCTCGCGAATAAACACCGATAGCATGCCTGCCGCCGAGATCATCACGTCTTCGGAGGTGACGATCGAGGCGCGCTTGTTGCCGACCAGGTCGGCATAGGCCCGAAGCCCGCGCGTCAGCACATTGCGAAAGCCGGCCTCATGCGTGCCGCCTTCGCCGGTCGGGATTGTGTTGCAGTAGGAGTTGACGAAGCCGTCACCGCCGAACCAGGTCACCGCCCATTCCAGCGAACCGTGGCCGCCCTGCTTCTCGCTCTTGCCGGCGAAGATTTCGCGGGTCACCTGGAAATCATCGCCGAGCGATGCCTTGAGATAGTCCTTCAAGCCGCCGGGGAAATGGAACTCCGCCTTGGCCGGCGTCTGGTCCTTTTCCTTGATCAGCGATGGGTCGCAGCTCCAGCGGATCTCGACGCCGCCGAACAGATAGGCTTTCGAGCGGGTCATGCGATAGAGCCGCGCCGGCTCGAAGGCGGCGCCCTTGCCGAAAATCTGCTCGTCGGGATGGAAGCGGATTTTGGTGCCGCGCCGGTTGTGCACTTCGCCGAGCTGCTCCAGCCCGCTCACCGGAACGCCGCGCGAGAACCTTTGGCGGTAAAGCTGGCGACCGCGCGCGACCTCGACTTCGAGATGGTCCGACAGCGCATTGACGACCGAGACGCCGACACCGTGCAGACCGCCGGAGGTCTCATAGACCTTGCTATCGAACTTGCCGCCCGAATGCAGCGTCGTCATGATGACTTCGAGCGCCGGTTTCTTGAATTTCGGATGCGGATCGACCGGAATGCCGCGGCCATTGTCGGTGACGGTCAGAAACCCGTCGGCCGACAGCTCGACATCGATGAAGGTGGCATGGCCGGCGACCGCCTCGTCCATCGAATTATCGATGACCTCGGCAAACAGATGGTGCATCGCCTTGTCGTCGGTGCCGCCAATATACATGCCGGGACGGCGCCGCACCGGCTCCAGCCCCTCCAGCACCTCGATGTCGGCGGCACTATAGCCCTCGCTGCCGTCCTTGGTCGCAACGGAACGTTTCGTGGCCTGCAGCAGCGGGTCGGCCGGCCGCGCCGGTGTCCGAGCCGATTGGGGCTGCTTTTCCAGATTGCCGAAAAGATCGTTGTTGTCGTCCATGCCTGCCATAGAATCCGGTGCCGCGAATCACCCGTCGATACTGCCACGCTTTTCGGCGCCAAGCGACGGAAGTTCCTGTTACGTTCGGGGATTAAACCCTTCTTATCCTAAAACCTTTCGATAACCAAGCCGGCGGAAATAGGTCCGTGCGGAGCGGGCGCGATTCCTGAATCTTTAACAAAGCGGCCTAGCGTCGCCTCAACAAAACAAAAGACCACGAATGTCAGGGGTTGGTTGTGAGGGGCAAGGCCATAACGATGATTGGCATCGCTGCCGTCTTCGGCGCGATTTCAATCTTTGCCGCGGATTTCTGGGTGAAAAGCCAGGCCAAGGCCGATGCCGAAGAGAAAACGGCGTCGATCCCGGCGCCCGCCGTCCCCAAGATCGTCTTCAAGACCATCGTGGTGGCCAACGCGCCGCTGCGTTACGGCATGGAGCTTGACCGGGCGCAGCTCAGCGAAATCCCATGGTCCGAGGATTCGGTGCCGCAGGGCGCGTTCACCACAGTCAATGCATTGCTCGCCGAAGGCAGCCGCGTGGTATTGTCGCCGATCGAGATCAACGAGCCGGTGCTGATCAGCAAATTGTCGGGGCCGAACGGCCGCGCGACGCTATCCAACATGATGACGCCCGGCATGCGGGCGGTGACAATCCGCACCGACGAGATCGCCGGTGTCGGCGGCTTCGTCATGCCGGGCGACCGGGTCGACGTGGTGCTGACACGCGATGCGGGCGAAATCCAGGAAGTGGCCAAGAACGCGCAGGGCGCTGCCGGATCGACCGTTACCTCCGAGATCGTCGTCTCCGACGCCAAGGTGCTGACCGTGGGGCAGGGCGCCGACGAGCGCCAGACCACACCGCAGATCGCCAATTCCGTCACCATCGAGGTGACGACCGAAGGCGCGCAGAAAGTGGCGCTTGCCCGCACCGTCGGCACCTTGTCGCTGTCGCTCCGCTCGGCCGCAGACGGAGGGGCCGCCAAGGACGGCGTCACCACCATCTCGTCCTTCGGCGGATCGGTCGCCTCCGGCGTCCAGGCCGCTGCCGGCGCGCTGTTCACTGCCGCGACCAAGGAGCCTGAGAAGCCGAAATTCAAGACGATCATCGTGACGCGCGGCACGCAGGTCGAAGAATACCAGGTTCCTGCGCGGGACCAGCAATAACTGCCGGTGGGGACCGGGCGAGGGACGGGACAGATGTCGGGACTTCATGCATTTCGAACTACGAAAGGGCTGCGCCCAATGCGGGCGCTTGCGGTGGGGGCTTGCCTGGCCGCGGCCGCAATGCTCGGCCTCAGTGCGCCAGCCAAGGCCGACAACGATATCGTCCATGTCTCGTCGACAACGAATGCGTCGATCAAGGTAGCCAAGGGCAAGCCGAAGACGGTCATGACCAATGCCGCCTNTGTCTCGTCGACAACGAATGCGTCGATCAAGGTAGCCAAGGGCAAGCCGAAGACGGTCATGACCAATGCCGCCTTCTACCAGATCGTCATCGGCGATCCGGAGATCGCCAACGTCAATCCGCTGACCGACAAATCCTTCTATGTGCTGGGCAACAATCTCGGCACCACCGGCATCGCGCTGTTCGACGAGAACAAGCAGTTGGTCGGCACCGTCGACATCGAGGTGACGCTGGACACCGACCAGCTGGCCAGCACCATTCGCGCCAGCGTGCCGGACGCCAAGATCAAGGTCGGCTCGGCCAATGGCCGCGTCGTGCTGTCGGGCGAGGCCGATGACGCGGTCGCCGCCGAGAAGGCAAGCAAGATCGCCAGCCGCTTCTCCGGCAATGAAGAAGTGATCAATTCGGTCAACATCTCGTCCTCGCAGCAGGTTCAGCTCAACGTCCGCTTCGTCGAGATCAATCGCCAGGCCGGACAGGATCTCGGCGCCAAATACAGCGCCAATTTTGCTTACGGCATTGGCGGGCGCGACGTCACCATCGAGCCGGGCTCGGTGCCGGGAGCCGGCAATGGCGAGATCATCGGCCGGCTGCTGTCCAACGGCCTGTCGATCGACGTCGCCATCAAGGCGCTGGAGGAACGTGGTCTTGCCAGGCGGCTGGCCGAGCCGAACCTGATCGCCCGCTCGGGCCAGACGGCAAGCTTCCTCGCCGGCGGCGAGTTCCCGATCCCGGTCTCCGAGGACAATGGCAAGATTTCCGTCAGCTACAAGAAATACGGCGTCAGCCTCGACTTCACGCCGACGGTTCTCAAGGACGGGCTGGTGAGCCTCGACATAGCGCCGGAAGTGTCCTCGATCGATGCTTCGGCCTCCTATAATATCGGCAATATCTCGGTGCCGGGCTTTATCGTGCGCCGCGCCAAAACATCGGTCGACCTGAAGAACGGCCAGAGCTTCATGATCGCCGGCCTGCTGCAGTCACAGAACGACATCACCACGTCGCGTCTCCCCGGCCTCGGCAAGCTGCCGGTGCTCGGCTCGCTGTTCTCCTCCAAATCCTATCAGCGGCGCGAGACCGATCTGGTGATCATCGTCACCCCCTATCTGGTCAAGCCGGTCGATCCGTCGAAGAAGCTGCTCGAGCCGACCGACGGCACGCAGCCGGCCAGCAATGTCGACTATTTCCTCAACAACACCGAGGAAGTGAAATCGTCCGAAGCCAATCGTGCAGTGGCAATGGCCAGCGGCAGTACGGCACAGCCGGCCGCGGTCACCACCGTCGGGCATTTCCTCGACCTGCCGAAGGATTGAAGCCATGCGCGTGGAATCATGCATCGCCCTGCTGATCGCCGGCCTCGCCGGCGGCTGCACCAGCGATGACTATGTCCGCTCCGAGGGACCGACGATTGCCGCCGGCAACGCACAGGCCGCCAATACGGCCATGCAGATGGTCGATCCCTGGAAATACGGCGTCCAGAACACCAGGCTGCTGGTGCCGGCGCAGCGCAGTGAGGCGGCGGTCAACGCCGCCGACCAGGCTGCTGCTGCCAAGGCCGTGCAACCGACAGCGACAACCGATTGATTTGCCCGGTGATTTGACCGGGAATGACCTGACAGGCTGACAAAATGGCAAGCGGCATCAAGACCAAGAAGATCCTGCTGGTGTCCAGCGACCGGACCTTTGCGCAGGATACGCGCACCGCGTTCGCGGCCTCGGAGGTGATCCAGCTTTCGACCGTCGAGAAGAACATTACCGAACTGCGCGGCGAGGTCCAGGAAGCCGATTTCGGCGCGCTCATCGTCGACATGGATGCGGCAAAGCTGGAAGAGATCGAGTCGCTGCAGCGCATCATGCGCCGGCTTGAAGGCCGCGTTCCGGTGGTCGTCGTCACCCAGGAATTCAACGCAGCCGCAGTGCGTATCCTGGTGCAGCTCCAGGTCGCCGATTTCCTGGTCAAGCCGATCACCACCGCCGATCTGGTGCGGTCGGTCGTGCGCGCGCTGCAAGGGCCGGGGCGCGAGGAAAACACCGAGTCGCAGATCTATACCTTCATGCCGGCCGCCGGCGGCGTCGGCACCACGACGCTGGCGCTGCAGACCGCCTTCCAGCTGCATCATTCGGTGACGCGCGGCGCGTCGACCTGCGTGGTCGACCTCAATTTCCAGCAAGGCGCCTGCGCCGAATATCTCGACCTCGAGCCGCGCTTCGACATCACCGAAATCGAGAACCAGCCCGAGCGCCTCGACCGTCAGCTGCTGGATGTGATGCTGTCCAAGCATGCGAGCGGGCTCTGCGTGCTGGCGGCGCCAACGCATCCGTCGGAAATGCGCTCGTTCAAGACCGATGTCGTGGTGCGCATGCTCGATCTCGTTTCGGCCTATTTCGACAACGTCGTCATCGACATGCCGCGCACCTGGTTTCCGTGGACGGAAACGGTGCTGCTCGGCTCCAACAAGCTTTACATCGTCGCCGAAATGACGGTGCCGTGCCTGCGCCATACGCAGCGGCTGATCCAGGCGGTCTACGAGACGGCAGGCAAGGAAGTGAAGCCGAACGTGATCGTCAACCGTTTCGAGCAGAAGATGTTCGACAACGGCATAAAGCAGGCGGATGTCCAGGAAATCCTCGGCGAGCATTTCGTCGGCGGCATCTCCAACAATTACCGGCTTGTGCGTGAAGCGGTCGACCGCGGCGTGCCGCTGCATGAGATCGACCCGAACGCCAATGTCGTCAACGATCTGAAGAGGATCATCCTGCCGGAAGAAGCCGTGGTGACGCCGGAGAAATCGCGCTCGCTGTTCGGCATCGGCAGGGGCCTCCTGAAGAGGAAAGCCGGATGACCAGCCGCTTCTCGACCCTGCAGAACCGTGACGTCCGCGCGCTGAAGCCGGCCGAGGCGGCGCCGGTCGCGCATCACGCCGTGGTCATCCCGACGAACCGCAAGGCCTTGCCGCCGAAGCCGGAGACAACACCGGGAAAAAGCGCCAACAAGGTGCTCGATGCCCGCGTGCGCATCCACCGGCTGCTGCTCGAGGAAATCAACCTGGTCGCGCTGGAGCGCCTGCCCAAGGATGAGATGCGCCGGCAGGTGCAGGAGTTCGTGTCGGAAAAGACCCGCCAGGAGCGTATGGCGATCAACACCGTCGAACTTGAAGCGCTGGTCGATGACATCGTCGATGAGATGGTCGGCCTCGGCCCGCTGGAACCGCTGCTCAAGGACCCCGACATCAATGACATCCTGATCAACGGCCACCAGAACTGCTTCGTCGAAAAACGGGGCAAGCTGCAGCAGGTCCATATCCCGTTCAAGGACGAGGCGCACCTGTTGCGCATCGTCAACAAGATCGTCGCCGCCGTCGGCCGCCGGGTCGACGAATCGCAGCCGATGGTCGATGCCCGCATGCTCGACGGCTCGCGCTTCAACGCCGCCATTCGCCCGGTCGCCGTCGACGGGCCGCTGGTATCGATCCGCAAGTTTTCCAAGAACAAGCTCGGCCTGCACAAGCTGGTCGAGTTCGGCGCCATCACCCAGAATATGGCCGAGGTGCTGGCGGCGGCAGTCCACGCCCGCAAGACGACCATCATCTCGGGCGGCACCGGCACCGGCAAGACGACGATGCTCAACGCATTGTCAGCCTTCATTCCGGAAGACGAACGGTTGATCACCATCGAGGACGCGGCCGAACTGCAGCTGCAGCAGCCGCATGTCGCGCGCATGGAAACGCGCCCCGCCAACATCGAAGGTCATGGCGAGCTGAAGCAGCGCGACCTGGTCAAGAACGCGCTGCGCATGCGCCCTGACCGCGTCATCCTCGGCGAGTGCCGCGGCGAGGAGGCCTTCGACATGCTGCAGGCGATGAACACCGGCCATGAAGGCTCGATGGCGACCATCCACGCCAACACGCCGCGCGACGCCATTTCGCGCCTCGAGCAGATGCTGGGCATGACCGGCATGCCGATGACGGTGCAGTCGATCCGCAGCCAGATCGCCAGCGCGCTCGACCTTATCGTCCAGCTGACGCGACTGTCGGACGGCAAGCGCAAGGTGACCAGCGTCGCCGAGGTGACCGGCATGGAAGGCGACGTCATCCAGATGCAGGAGATATTCCGCTTCGTGCGCACCGGCATGGAAGCCGACGGCAAGATCCTCGGTCACTACGAGGCGACCGGCATTCGCCCGCGTTTCCTCGAGGACCTGCGCAATATGGGCATTGAATTCCCCGGCAAATATTTCGAACCCGGCCGGCCGCAGGAGTAAGCCGGGTGTTCGAGAATTTCAGCCCGATCTATGTCGTCTATGCCGCGGCAGCGCTGACCGGCATCATGATCGCCGAAGGCTGCTATCTGCTCTATGCCGGCCGCAGCGACAAGCGCCTGGCTATCAACCGGCGCATGAAGCTGCAGGAAAACAAGATCAGCCAGGAACAGGTGCTGATCCAGCTGCGCAAGGAACGCGGCCTCGATTCCGGCACGTCATCCTTCTCGCCCGACCGTTTTCGCGCGCTGCGCACGCAGTCTGGCATGGTGATGCCCTTGCCGAAATTCCTGACGATGACGACGGGCGTGGCGCTGGCGATGATGCTCGTCGCGCTCTGGTACGGCCTGCCGCTGTTGCTCGCCATTTTGCTGTTTGTGGTGCTGACAGCGCTGCTGCCGGTAATTGTGCTGCGCTCCAAGCGTGCCCGGCGGGTGAAGCGTTTCGGCGTGCAGTTGCCGGAGGCGCTGGAATTGATCACGCGCGGCTTGAAGGCCGGGCATCCGGTTCCGGTGGCGATCTCGATGGTGTCGCGCGAGATGCCCGATCCGATCGGCACCGAATTCGGCGTTATCTCCGACGAGGTGACTTATGGTTCCGACCTGGTTTCGGCGTTGAATTCACTGTTTGATCGCGTCGGCCAGGAGGATCTGCCGCTGTTCGTCACCGCGGTTTCCATCCAGACGAGTTCGGGCGGCAATCTGCGCGAGATCCTCGACGGGCTGTCGACGACGATCCGCGAACGCGGCAAGCTGCGCCGCAAGGTGCGCGCCATTTCGACCGAGGGTCGTATGTCGGCCTATATCCTGACGGCGGTGCCGGCGCTGCTGTTCGCCGCCATCATGGTGATGATGCCGCAATTTTATCAAAGCGTCTGGGATGTGCCGAAGACTTGGTATCTGCTGGGCGGTTCGGTGACATGGCTGATGCTGGGCAACATCATCATGTTCAAGATGTCGAACTTCCGGTTCTGAGATGGAGCAGGTGATCCAGTTTCTTGCCTCGCTGGCGCCGACGTCGCTGATGCCGGTAGCCGCGATGCTGCTGGCATTGGGCGGCAGCGCGGTGGCATGGCCGCTGGTGGTGGCCAAAGGCGACCGCAACGATCTCAAGCGCCGGCTCAAGATCGACGACAGCAAGACTCCCCAACAGGCCGAGGTGGCGCCGAAGAAGAACCAGAGCGTCGTGCGCGAGAAGGCGGTGAAGCGGGCGCAGGAATTCTACGCCAAGAGCGATCCGGAAAATGTCGCCCGGTTGCGTATGAAGCTGATCCAGGCGGGCTATATGGAGCCGCGCGCGGTCGGCACATTCTTCCTGATCCGCTTCGCCTGCCTGGTGGGCGCAGCGATCGGCGCGTTCCTGGTCAACCATTGGATGGGCAGCGCCGATTCCACCGCGACCAGCCGCTGGACCTTCATCATCCTGTCGGGAGCCGCCGGCTATTTCGTGCCCGGCCTGGTGCTCAGCCAGAAGGTGCGGGAAAAGATGCGCGAATACCGCAACGGCTTTCCCGACTTCATGGATTTGATGATCGTCTGCTCCGATGCCGGCATGAGCATGGAGGCCGGCATCGAGCGCGTCTCGAGGGAACTGGCCAAGACCTATCCGTCGCTGAGCCAGAATCTGCAGCTGGTGTCGCTGGAACTCAGGGCCGGCCGCAGCCTCGACGATGCATTGAAGGCGCTCGCCGACCGCCTCAGCCTGGACGAGGTGCGCTCCTTCGCCACGCTCTTGCAGCAGTCGAAGGAACTCGGCACCAGCCTCGCCGGGGCGCTGCGCGTGTTCTCCGACGAAATGCGCCACAAGCGCATGTCGTTGGCCGAGGAGAAGGCACATGCCTTGCCGGCCAAGATGTCGGTGCCGGTGGTGGTGTGCATCCTGCCGGTGGTGTTGATGATCGCCGTCATCCCGATCATCGTCAAAATGACGGCGGTTCAGTAGATACCAAGGCAGTAGATACCAAGTGGCCGCCCGGCGGCTTTCTGCGGTTACTCACTTCAACTACGCTTCGCCTGGATGTCATATCCGGCCGGTTTGGCCGCTCTCCTTCGGCAAAATCCGCAAAAAGCAAAATGAGTGAGCCGTCCATGCGAATAGTCTTGTGCACCGCCTTCCTCGGCCTCGCCGCGGCCAGTCTGTCGCCGGCCTCGGCCGCGGCCGACGATTGCGGCGACGCTGCCGCTCTGGTGCAGCAGGCATATCCCAAGGCCCAAAAGAGTGCCGATGGCGCCTCCTTCACGCTCGAACCTCATACCAGCATCGCCCAGACGCTTTGGGATGGCGATGCGCCATTCGGCGTGGTCTGCAAGATCTGGCCCGCCCATGACGACCTGTTGTTGGTCGCCGTGCCGCTGATCGACAGCTCCCAATCCAGCGACGACGGGCATTTCGGCGATGTCGAGCTTCTGGTCGTCGACAGGAAGACCCGGCAGGTGCGCCAGCGCCTGCTCCAGCCCGGGCTGATGACCGATGATGCCGTCGGCATCCGCGAGATCGACTTCGATACCGGGCGCTACAGATTGGCGCCCGATGTCGGCGCCTTCGGCCTGCGCATCGACATGGCAACCCATTCGCAGCCGAATCCTTTCAGTGAAACCGACCTGCGGCTCTATGCCCTTGACGGCGGTGCTCTGCGCCTGGTGCTCGACGGCATCATCGTGGCCGGCTTTGGCGGCGAAGGCGACACCAATTGCGCAGGATCCTTTCAATCCAACCGGGTCAGCCTGGCGATGAGCCCGGCGAGACATCACGGCTATCACGACATCACAGTGTTCGAGCGGTTGGACACCGACAATCCGTCTGTCGACAAGAATGGCGAGTGCCAGTCCCATCCCGGCAGGTCCATGAAACGAACCTACCGGCTGCGCTACGACGGCAGGCGCTATCAGTTTCCGGCGGGGCTCAAGGCGCTGGAGCCGGAATAGGCTTCGGCTGGTTAATGGCTTCTGTGCCCGAAACCAAATTTTAGGCGCGTTTCCGCACTGAAGTTTAATCGCCCTGTTGTAGTCTGCTTCCTCAGAGAACGACCCGGTAAATCGGGCGATTGGGGCCAGGGGCATGCGTCACAGAAGTTTCACGGCAATGGCCGCGCTAGCGGCGGTCTTGATGGTCGGCGGCTGCACGACCGACAACGTCGACAAAACCAAGACCACATCGATCCAACCGGTGGCAAAAGACGTCAGCACCTCCGACCTTGCGCAAGGCAAGGCGCAGTTCCGCGAGGCCAATTACGGCCTTGCCGAACAGCATTTCCGCAAGGCCGTGGAACTGAAGGCCGACAGTGCCGAGGGATGGATGGGGCTTGCCGCCTCCTATGACGAACTCGGCCGCTTCGACTTCGCCGACCGCGCCTACGACCAGCTTTTGAAGGTTGCCGGGCGCAAGCCGCAGATTGTCAACAATATGGGCTATTCGCAGCTGCTGCGCGGCAACAAGAAGAAGGCGAGAGCGCTGCTCATGGAAGCAAGGGCCGGCATGGCCGACCCGAGCGTGATCAACGCCAATCTGGCGCTGCTCAACAAGGGCTGAGACTAGGGACACTCGCGTGCCGAGCTTCGCGGGACGGCAGTCGACGCTTTGTAAACCCTGTCGGCAGGTTGCTTTGAAAACCGGCCGAAAACGGTATCTCCGGCCGGTTGCATGCCTATGATGCGCCACAAATCGAAGATCCCAAAGGTTGCCGCTCATCCATGCTGGATTTCAGTTCGCTATTGCTGGCGGCTGCGCTGTCGGGCACATGCCTGAGCGTCACCATGTTTGTGATCTGGTTCACGGCGCCGCGTGCACGCTTCGTGCTGACGGTTGCGTGCGGCATTCTCGTCCTTGTCGCCCACGTCATCGTCTTCTGGCGCTACACGAGGGAGGCCCAGTCCGTTGCTTTGTCAGGCAGCGTCGGCGCTGCTCAGCCTCGGTTTCCTGGCGCTTTCACTTTCGGCCATGCAATATCTTGGTGTGCGCAATTACAGCCGCGCTGTCCTGCCGGCCATGCTCGCGATCGCTGTCTGCGCCGGCGTGACCTATCTCGGTTTCGATGGTGTCGGCTTCATCCTCACCTATACGACGGTAACAGTGCTGCTCGCCTCGATCGGGGTGATGTTCTGGATCAAGGGCGGTCAGGATCGCGGCATTCTGCTGGTCGTTTCGGCGCTAAGCGGCGTCTGCGGCGTATCCTTCGGGCTCTGCGGCGCCGTGCTTCTGGTCAAGGGCCCAGTGGGTGCTCGGCGTCGCACCCGACAATTGGGCCGAGCGGTTGAATTCGGTCGTGGCGGTCGCCTGCATGACGGCTCTCGGCGCGCTGACGCTGTCGCTGCATCATCTGCAGGCACAGATCGAACTGAAGGCCGAGACCCTGACCGACCCGTTGACCGGTCTGATGAACCGGCGGGCTTTGAACTCGCTCTATCGCGAGCGCGTCTTCGGCCCGTTCATGTCGGTCGCCATGTTCGACCTCGACCACTTCAAGCGAACCAACGATGTCTATGGCCATCCCGTCGGCGATCGGGTGCTCTGCCGTTTCGCCGCAGTCGTCAAGAAGTATGACAGGGTTGGCGTCGACGCCTTCCGGCTGGGCGGCGAGGAGTTCGCGTTGGTCATGTCTCGGATGACCGAAGACAAGGCCTACGATTTCGCCAGCAGGATCGGCGTCGCCTTCGGCACGGAAGTGGTGCCGACGCCGCGCGGGCCGTTGCGCAGCAGCGTCAGCGGCGGCATTGGCTTTGGCAAGGAAGACGGCAGCAGCCTGGATGAAGTGCTGGCCGAGGCCGACCGGGCGCTCTACGCGGCCAAGAACGCCGGGCGAAATCGCGTGCTTGTCCTCAACGGCAAAGCCGACGGACCGGCCCTGCGCTCAGCCTGACAGGCCAGAGTGTTATTCGGCGGCGCCGAGATATTCCGACAGCGGCGGGCAGGAGCAGACGAGGTTGCGGTCGCCGGCGACATTGTCGATGCGCGAAACCGGCGGCCAGTATTTGGCCGCCGTATCGACATCGCCGGCGGGGTAGGCCGCTTCCAGCCGCGAATAGGGGTGGGTCCACTGGCCGGCAAGGGTTTCGGCCGCCGTGTGCGGGGCATTGACCAGCGGGTTGTCCTCGAGCGGCCATTCGCCCTTCGCCACTTTCGCTGCCTCGCCGGCAATGGCGATCATCGCCTCGCAGAACCGGTCGAGTTCGCGCTTGGGCTCGGATTCGGTCGGCTCGACCATCAGCGTGCCGGCGACAGGGAACGACATGGTCGGCGCGTGAAAGCCGTAGTCGATCAGCCGCTTGGCGATATCATCGACGCTGATGCCGGCGCTCTCCTTGAGCACGCGCGTGTCGAGGATGCATTCATGCGCGATGCGATCGTGCCTGCCCTTGTAGAGAAGCGGGAAGTGCGGCGCGAGCCGCGTCGCCACATAATTGGCCGAGATGATCGCCGTCTCCGTCGCCTGCTTCAGGCCGGCGGCGCCCATCATGCGGATGTACATCCAGGTGATCGGCAGGATGGAAGCGCTGCCGAACGGTGCGGCCGACACGGCATGCGCCGAGCCTTCGGTGACATGACCCGGCAGATAGGGTTTCAGATGCGCCCTGACGCCGATCGGACCGACGCCCGGACCGCCGCCGCCATGCGGGATGCAGAAGGTTTTGTGCAGGTTCATGTGGCAGACATCGGCGCCGATATCGGCGGGCCGCGCCAGGGCGACCAGCGCGTTAAGGTTGGCGCCGTCGAAATAGACCTGGCCGCCATGCTCGTGAATGAGAGCGCACAGGTGGCGCGCGCCTTCTTCGTAGACGCCGTGCGTCGAGGGATAGGTGAACATCAGGGCTGCGAGATTCTTCGAATGCTCGTTGGCCTTGGCCCGCATATCGTCCATGTCGATATTGCCGTCCTCCAGGCAACGCACGACGACGACGCTCATGCCGGCCATCGCCGCACTCGCGGGATTGGTGCCATGCGCGGACTGGGGGATCAGGCAGATGGTGCGATGGCCTTCGCCACGCGAACGGTGATAGGCGCGGATGGCGAGCAGGCCGGCATATTCGCCTTGGCTGCCGGCATTGGGCTGCAGGCTGACGGCGTCGAAGCCGGTGATCTCCGCCAGCCAGCCTTCCAGCTCGCCGACCATGGCGCGATAGCCGGCCGAATGGCTGGCCGGCGCGAAGGGATGGAGGTTGGCGACAACAGGCCAGCTGACCGGCATCATTTCGGCCGCCGCGTTGAGCTTCATGGTGCAGGAGCCCAGCGGGATCATGGTGCGGTCGAGCGCCAAATCCTTGTCGGCTAGCCTGCGCAGCAGGCGCATCATGTCGGTCTCGGAGTGGTTTTCGCGGAAAACCGGCTGGGTCAGAAACTCCTTGCCGCGCGGCTTGCCGGGCATCGCGCCGGCCTCAGTAGCGCCGGACTTGGCGCCGAACAGGGCGGCGATAGCCTCGAGATCCGCCTCGGTCGAGGTTTCGTCGAAGGCGATGCTGATGCGGTCGGCATCGATGACGCGCAGCAGCCGGCCACCTTTTTCAGCGGCAGCGGCGATCGAAGCTGCCTTGCCCTTCACTTCGGCCGTCACCGTGTCGAAACGGCTTGAGCCGAGCACGGAAACACCAGCGGTTTTCAGGCCTGCTGCGAGGCGGTTGGCGAGCTCATGGATGCGCGCTGCGATCGCCTGCAAACCAGTGGGGCCGTGCCAGATCGCATAGGCGGTCGCCATGTTGGCAAGCAGCGCCTGCGCGGTGCAGATGTTGGAGGTCGCCTTGTCGCGGCGGATATGCTGTTCGCGCGTCTGCAGGGCGAGGCGATAGCCGGGACGGCCCTTGCTGTCTATCGACTGCCCGACGAGGCGGCCGGGCATCAGCCGGGTCAGCTTGTCGGAGACGGCGCAATAGGCGGCGTGCGGGCCGCCAAAGCCCATCGGCACGCCAAAGCGCTGCATCGGGCCGACGGCGATGTCGGCGCCAAGCCTGGCCGGCGCGTCGGTCAGCGTGAGACCAAGCGGATCGGCGATGAAGACGACCACGGCGCCGGTGGCGCGAGCCTTCTCGATCGCCGCCTTGTGGTCGCCATAGACGCCAAACGTGTCCGGCCAGGAGACCAGCAGGGCGGCGGTGTTGTCGTCGATGGTCTCGCCATCGATCTCGATGCCGAGCGGCTCGGCGCGGGTGCGCACGACGTCCAGCGTCTGCGGATGCGGCGTGCCGGCCAGCGCTACCTTGGTGCGCTTGTCGCGATGATGGCGCAGCGCGATGCCGACCGCTTCGGCCACCGCCGTCGCTTCGTCGAGCAGGGAGGCCGAAGCCACCGGCAGGCCGGTCAATTCGGTGACCAGGGTCTGGAAGTTGAACAGCATTTCCAGGCGGCCCTGGCTGATCTCGGCCTGGTAGGGCGTATAGGCGGTGTACCAGGCCGGGTTCTCGAACAGGTTGCGCTGGATGACCGGCGGCACGTGGACGCCGTGATAGCCGGCGCCGATGAAGCTCTTCAGCACCGTGTTTTTTGCCATGATCGCCGACAATTCGGCCAGCGCTTCGGCTTCGCTCGCCGGCGCGGGAAGGGTCAGCGGCAGATCGAGGCGGATCGACTGCGGCACAGCCTGGCTGATCAGCGTCTCGACGGAGGGAACGCCGATCACGGCAAGCATGGCTCTGACATCGTTTACATCAGGACCGATGTGGCGGGCCGAGAAGGGGGTAAGTGCTGCGCTCATGGCAATAGGTCCTGATATCAACCGATATGGGCTTTGTAGGCAGCCTCATCCATGAGGCCTGCGAGCTGGCCTTCGTCGGCGAGCTTCATCTTCCACAGCCAGCCGTCGCCGGTCGCCGCGGAGTTGACCAGCGACGGGTCCGAGGACAGCGCGCCGTTGGCGTCGGTGATCTCGCCGTCAGCCGGCGCATAGACGTCGGAGGCCGCCTTGACGGATTCGACGACCACGGCGGTATCGCCCTTGCTGAGCTTCGTGCCGATTTGAGGCAGTTCGACGAAGACGAGATCGCCAAGCTGTTCCTGCGCATAGTCGGTTATCCCGACGGTGGCGATGCCTCCCTCGACGCTCAGCCATTCGTGATCTTGTGTGAAATAGGTTTTTGCCATCGGAATTATCCTTTGCGGTAGCGATGAGGAGTGAAGGGCAAGGAACTGATATCGACCGGGATTTTCGTCCCGCGAACATCGGCGAAGAGTTTCGTGCCCGGGTTGGCCAGGGGCGTTGTGGCGTAGCCCATGGCGACGGGATGGCCGGCCGAGGGGCCGAAGCCGCCTGATGTCACGTGGCCGGCCGGATCGCCGTCGGCATCGAACAAAGCAGCGCCGGCGCGCACCGGCTGGCGGCCGTCCGGCTTCAGGCCGACGCGCTTTTGCGACGGCCCGCGCTCCAGGATGGACCGCAGCGCATCGGCGCCGATGAAGGACCCGCCGGCGCGGAGATCTTTGGGGATCGCCCACATCAGGCCGGCACTGGCCGGATCGATCTCCGGCGTGATGTCCTGGCCGTGCAGGCACAGGCCGGCCTCCAACCGCAGCGAGTCGCGGGCAGCAAGGCCGATCCACAACACACGCTCGTCCTCGAGCAGTTTCGTGACCAGAGCGCGCGCATCCGCCTCCGGCAGGCCGATCTCGAAGCCGTCCTCGCCGGTGTAGCCGGAGCGGCTCATGAACCAGTTTTGCTTCGGCTCGATGCCATGCATGAACAAGAGTGAGCCGGTCTCGATGCCGGCGCGGGACAAGGCAGCCCAGGCTTCCGGCCCCTGGATCGCCAGGAAGACGCGGTCGAGCGCATCGACTTTGACGTCGAAGTCCGCGGCCAGCGCACGCAAATGCTTCTCGTCCTCGACCGCATTCCCGGCGTTGGCGACCACCATGAAGCGCTCGGCGCCGAGCCGGGTGACGATCAGATCGTCGATGATCCCGGCGGCCTCGTTGAGGAAGAAACTATATTTGGACTGTGAAATCTCAAGCGCGCCGGCATCGAGCGGACTGGCGCGGTTGAGCAGTGCCGCAGCGCCCGGTCCGCTGACAGCGAACAGCTTCATATGCGAAATGTCGAACAGGCCGGCATGTTCGCGGGTGTGAAGGTGCTCCTTCATCACGCCGGCCGGATAGGTCAGCGGCATCGACCAGCCCGCAAAGGCGCCAAAGCGTGCGCCGGCGGCGGTGTGCAGATCTTCGAGAGGAAGGTGTTTGGTGTCGTCGCCCGTCATGTCATCTCCAGAGTCGCACGCAATCGGCCGCTGCTGGCGACCAGTCCGTGCCCCTCTGTCTGAAGCCTGAGAGACTCGCGCAACCGGAACTCTGTCGGCGACGCTTACACCTTCGGCGCGGGGGCAAGCCCCGACTTTCCAGAGTGTCTTTCCCGTCTACGGTTCTTTTGCCTGAGAGATTTCGGGCGATTTCCCCTTCGGCGGCAGCTCGCGCTGCTCTCTCCCGCAAACAGGTAGGACTCAAAACTTAAGCCCTCGACGCGCCATCCATAGCTTGTCGGCGACACCTTGTCACCTGCCAGCGACACGTAAAGCGCGTCGTCTTTACAGTCTTCGCTAACCACGCCGTTTGCCGGTTTTTCAAGACAATGGCGATATTCTGGGCTGACGGTTTGGCCGGCAATTGCGTTGGGCACGGCGGATGGGGATTGACAGATGGGCGAACGGATCGGGAGCGCGCCGGTGGCGGGGCTGGCCTCGAAGGACCGCATCACGGCGGAAGATGTCGTCATGCTGCGTCGCGAAGTGTTCGCCGACGGCGTGGTGACGCGCGGCGAGGCTGAAGCACTGTTCGCGCTCGATGCGACAGCGACGGACAAATGTCCGCAATGGCCTGAATTCTTCGTCGAGGCCGTTACCGACTACATCGTCCACCAGGAAAAGCCGGCAGGCTATATCTCTGAAGACAATGCCGGTTGGCTGATCCAGACCATCTCGCGCGACGGAATGGTCGACAGTGTGACCGAACTGGAGCTGCTGGTGCATGTGCTGGAAAGGGCGAAATCATCGCCCGGCCGGCTCTCCGCCTATGCGCTCGAGCAGGTCGCCAACGCGGTGGTCGACGGCAAGGGACCACTGATGCTCGGCGGCGCGCTGGTTCCCGGGCTGGTCGCCAAGGCAGAGGTCGATCTGTTGCGCCGCATTCTCCATGCCTATGGCGGCGACGGTAACATCGCCATCACACGGGTTGAGGCCGAGGTGCTGTTCCAGATCAACGAGCAGACCGCAGCGGCCCACAACGACCCGTCTTGGAACGACCTGTTCGTCAAGGCGCTCGCCAATTTCGTCATGTGTTCGGCCGGCTACGAAGCGCCGACGCGCGATGTGGCGCTGCGTCGTGACAGTTTCTTGGACCAGGTCGAGCCCGAAATTGGTGGCTTCTTCAGCCGCATGGTGTCGGGCGGACTGGCCGGCATCATGGAAGCCTATCGTTCGCCCGGCGATATCGAGGCCGAATGGGAGTCGAAGAACCGTGCCGCCGAGGCACTCGCGCGCCGCGCCGAGACGATCGACGCCAGCGAGCCGAAATGGCTGGCCGATCGCATCGGCACCGACCGCCCGCTGCGTGACAATGAACGCGCGCTGCTGACGCTGATCAAACTCGCCTCGCCGGAGATACATCCGGCGCTCAAGCCACTGCTCGACAAGGTTGCTTAAGCCGCGCCGTTTTCTGCGACCGTTTTGCAGAGGACGATATTGGAGTGTCTTCAGGCCAATCGCCAAGTTCGGCCACGCGCTCGAAACCGGCTTCCTCAGGCAAGCTCGGTTCGGTCGGAGTCAGATCGTGCTCGGTCAGAATGCGAGGCCATCAAATCCCGCCATACCAGTCATAGCCATTGTCTTCCCAATAGCCGCCGCGGCTGCCGCCGATATTGGCAAAACTGTCGACGAGCTCGATCTTGTAGAGATACTTCGGCATCTTGTAGCCGAGCTGTCGTTCGACGCGCACGCGCAGCGGCGCGCCGTTTTCGACCGGCAGCGGCTTGCCGTTGAGGCCGTAGGCGAGGATCGTCTGCGGGTGGCGGGCATCGATCAGGTCGATGGTGCCGTAATATTTGATTTCCCCGGAGAGGCTGCGATCGATCGTATCGAGGCAGTGGAACATGACATAGCGGGCCTGCGGCTTGACCACAGCCTGGTCGAGCACCAGCGACAGCGGGGTGCCGGTCCATTTGGCGATGCAGCTCCAGCCTTCGACACAGTCGTGGCGGGTGATCTGCGTGCGGCTCGGCATGTTCTCCAACTGCTCGCGGCTGAGCGACAGCGGCTTTTCGACCAGGCCCGTTACCTCCAGCCGCCAGTCGGCGAAATTGTTGGCGAGCAGGCCCTTGTAGGTGTCATCGTCGGGCGCGGTGACGCCGTTCGGCCGCTGCGGCTGGCGGATGTCGGCCTCGGTGAATTCCGGCGCCAGAGCATCGCGGCCGGCAAGCCAGCGTTGCGCGCGGTAGGTCAGGCCATTGGCGTTTTCGAGGAAACTGCGCAGGCCGTCGCCCATGCCGAGCTGGCTGTCGAAGGCATCGCAGCCCGACAACATGATGCCGGAAACGCCGAGGCCGGCGCCCGTCAGGAACTTTCGGCGGCTGATCTGGAATTTGGCCATCTCACGCACTCCTCTCGGTGTCGCCATGCCTTGGCGGATCGGTGCGGTACCAGCCGGTGATGATCGAGCGCAGTTCGTTGATCGGGCCGGCGGCGAGGATCATCATCATATGGACGATGAAAAAGCCGACCAGCAGCACCATCACCGTGAAATGGATGGTGCGCGCCGTCTGCCTTCCGCCGAGCAGTTCGTTGAGCCAGGGCAGCACCGAGTTCATGCTCGGCGACATGGCAAGGCCGGTGATGATCATGAGTGGCAACAGCACGAACAGTACGCCGCCATAGGCCATTTTCTGCAGCGTGTTGTATTCGCGTGTGTGGTGGAACCTGAGCTTGGCGTGCTCGATGATGTCCTGCGGCAGCCGCTTGAGATCGTCAAGGCGCGGCGCCAGATCGCGGCGCAGATGGCCGTTGACCAGGCTGGCGACCAGCCAGACAACCAAGGTGGTTGTCAGTATCCAGGCGAAGAAGAAATGCACAACGCGGGCGGTGCCGAGATCGTAATAGGACGGGATTGTCGCCCAGGACGGGAAGGCACGCGACGTTTGCTGCCGGGCCGGGCCCGACCAGCCGAGCACGCCTGTGGTGTCGAAGCGATGGCCGAAGATTTCGGTATAGCCGCGCGGGCCGGTGGCGGTGTTTTCGGCGCCGATGGCAAAGACGGTGTTGTTGTACTCGAAGCCGGATTGCTTGCCGATGTAGAGCTGCGGCCGGGCATTGAAGATCTGCAGGCCGGACAAAAGCATGAAGAACAGCGAGATCGCCCACAGCCAGTGCGTCAGGCGGGTCCAGCGCGATTGCCGGTAGATCAGCGTCGCATCCTTCGTTGAGGCGGCATCGACGCCTGCGCCGGGCTGACTCATGGTAATGGTTTCCATCTTTTCCTCGCCTCCGGCTGCGCGATCCTGGGATGGCCGCGCTCGTCCTTGTCCTCCCAATACGTCGCTATCGAAAGCGATGTTTCATGCGGTCACGTTTTTATTACGGGCACGGGTTTATCGCGGGCACGGATACTCAATTGCCGAGGCTCACCGCGAGATTGACGACGGCGGCGACGATGACGGCGTTGAAGAAGAACGACAGGATCGAATGGACAAGCACCACGCGGCGCATATGCGAGGTCGTGATCGCGGTGTCGGCGGTCTGCGCGGTCATGCCGATCACCGTCGCGAAATAGAGAAAGTCCCAACCGTCCGGCCGTTTGCTGCCGGGAAAATCGAGGCCGCCGACCGGTATCTTCTTCTTGGTTTCGGTATCGATCGCGTCGCCGTCCATCCAGTAGACATGCGCATAGTGGAGGGCGGCCATGGCATGGATGGTGAACCAGCCAAGCGGGATCGACAGCATGGCGAAGCCGAGTTCGATGGGGTCGCGATCCTTGTGATTGATCAAAAGGAACAGCAGGACGATGGCCATGGCGACGATGCCGAGCGTGATGGCAAAGATGCCCAGCACTGGGAGGTCCAGTTCGCGCGCGTTCTTGCTGAGATAGCGGCCGGACAGCAGCGGCATCTTGGCGATGACGAGCGCGATGAAGACGACGAAGAAGGAATCGGCGGCAATCGAGATCGAATAAGCAAGCCGCGTGGAGACGGGGAGCGATCCAATCAAAGGGAATACCGCGGCAAATACGACCAGACCGACGGCTAGCGACACAAAGAACTGCTTGTGCCGCTGCAAGGGGATATTCGGCGATATGTCGGCCATACCCGACCTCGGATGGTGCTTCACGTCTGGTCGGGTGTGACGGATTTCAGGGCGCGCCGCAAGATACGGTCGAGCTCACCCAGGAAACGCGAGCGATCCTGTGGCGCAAAGCTGGCATTGTAGCCCTTGCTCTCGCCGGTTTCGCGCAGATGCTGCTTCAAATCGCGCATTGCAACCGCCATGCCGATGGTCTCCGGCGTGAACGGCCGGCCGGTTGGCCCAAGCACATGCGCGCCGAGCGCCACGGTGCGAGCGGCAAGCGGGATGTCGGCGGTGATCACGATGTCGTTGGGTTTTGCGTTCCCGACGATCCAATCGTCAGCGGCATCGGCGCTTTTAGAGACGACGACGTTGCGGATCATAGGATCGCGCGACGGACGCAGCCCGCCATTGGAGACGTAGGTGACGACCACGCCATGGCGCTCGGCGACCTTCTCGACCTCGGCTTTCACCGGGCAGGCGTCGGCGTCGACGTAGATGGCGGGTGCGGGCATTATCTCTCCAAAACGGACATGGGGCCGGCATGTTACCCGGCCCCATGCCAGAAATCTCGTACTGTCAGGCCGGCAGCGCGCCCGACTTCTTCGCCGTCCAGGTGGCTATGTAATCCATCAGGCCGGGGTTGAGACAGTCATAGGGTTCGAGGCCGATCGACTTCAACTGGCCGCGGATGCCGTCCATGCGCTTGGGGTCGACACCGGATTCGATGATCGACGAAACGAAAGCGGTGAAGCCCGGCGGTGACCAGCCGTCTTCCTGGAAGCGCTCGGGATGGATGAAGGACAGACCCTTGAACGGATGGTCGCGCTCGACCGGGCCGTGCATGTGGACGCCGCAACCGGTGCAGGCATGACGCTGGATCAACGCTGCCGGATCGACCACCTTCAGCTTGTCGCCATTCTCGGTGACGGTGACGTCGCCAGTGCCGGCGACCGCCACGACCGAGAACACCGCGCCGTCCGGTTTCCAGCATTTGGTGCAGCCGCAGGCATGGTTGTGGGCGATCTGGCCCTTGACCGTCACCTTCACCGGCTTGCTGGTGCAGGCGCAGACCAGCGTGCCGCCGGCAAAGCTTGCGCTCTCCTTTGGCAAGCCATTGTCGATTTTGGGATGCAGTTTCTCAGGCATTGTCTTCCTCCCTTGTTGAACCTGTGCAACTTCAGTCGCTGGCCCTTCGGTCGGCGGCTTGTTCTTCCTCCGTTTGGTGTGCGATCGGACGCAAAACCGGGCGCCACTTTTGCTGATCGCACTTAGTAAACGACGACGCTCCTGATCGACTTGCCCTCATGCATGAGATCAAAACCCTTGTTGATGTCCTCAAGCTTCAGCAAATGGGTGATCATCGGGTCGATCTGGATCTTGCCGTCCATGTACCAGTCGACGATTTTCGGCACGTCGGTGCGGCCGCGCGCGCCGCCGAAGGCGGTGCCCATCCAGGTGCGGCCGGTGACCAGCTGGAACGGCCGGGTCGAAATCTCCTGGCCGGCGCCGGCCACGCCGATGATAACCGACTTGCCCCAGCCGCGATGCGAGGCTTCCAGCGCCTGGCGCATCACCTTGGTGTTGCCGGTGCAGTCGAATGTGTAGTCGGCGCCGCCGATCTGGTCGGCGCCGCGCTTGGTCAGGTTGACGAGGTGAGGAACGATGTCGCCGTCGATCTCCTTCGGATTGACGAAATGCGTCATGCCGAAGCGCTCGCCCCATGCCTTCTTGTCGTTGTTGAGGTCGACACCGATGATCATGTCGGCGCCGGCGAGTTTCAGGCCCTGGATGACGTTGAGGCCGATGCCACCGAGACCAAAGACGACAGCAGTCGCGCCTTGCTCGACCTTCGCGGTGTTGATGACCGCGCCGATGCCGGTGGTGACGCCGCAACCAATGTAGCAGATCTTGTCGAAGGGCGCGTCCGGGTTGACCTTGGCGACGGCGATCTCGGGCAAAACGGTGAAATTGGAGAAGGTCGAACAGCCCATATAGTGGAAGATCTTGTCCTTGCCGATCGAGAAGCGCGACGAGCCGTCCGGCATCAGGCCCTGGCCCTGCGTGGCGCGGATGGCGGTGCACAAATTGGTCTTGCGCGACAGGCAGGACGGGCACTGCCGGCATTCCGGCGTGTAGAGCGGGATGACGTGGTCGCCCTTCTTGACCGAGGTGACGCCCTTGCCGACATCGACGACAACGCCAGCGCCTTCATGGCCGAGGATTGCCGGAAACAGACCTTCGGGATCGGCGCCCGACAAAGTGAACTCGTCGGTGTGGCAGATGCCGGTCGCCTTGATCTCGACCAGCACCTCGCCTTCGCGCGGTCCGTCGAGGTCGACCTCCATGATTTCCAGCGGCTTTCCGGCGGCGACAGCGACAGCGGCGCGGGTTTTCATCAGGCAATTCCTCCCAAGGCGATTGGTCTTCAGGCTTTCAGGGTTTTTATACTGTTTCAACCCGATTTGGCGACCAAATATGGCGCAAATCTTGGCCCAGTCGTCGGCGAGCCCAACCTTCGCCCCTCGGCACGGGCCTGGCGGGCAGGGAGTGTCTTGATGGGTGCGCTGCCGGCGGTGCTTGAGCCCGGCTGCCGAAGCCCATAAGAAGGACGAAAGACCGAGGAAACGCCTTCGATGTTCACGAAAATCCTGATCGCCAATCGCGGCGAGATTGCTTGCCGCGTCATCAAGACGGCGCGCAGGATGGGGATTGCCACCGTAGCGATCTATTCCGACGCCGATCGCGACGCCGTGCACGTCGAAATGGCCGACGAAGCCGTGCATATCGGGCCATCGCCTGCCGCGCAAAGCTATCTTCTGCCTGAAAAGATCATCGCTGCCTGCAAGGAGACGGGCGCGCAGGCCGTGCATCCCGGCTACGGTTTTCTGTCGGAGCGGGCCGCCTTCTGCGAAGCGCTTGAGGCTGAGGGCATGGTCTTCATCGGTCCAAAAGCCAAGGCGATCAAGGCGATGGGCGACAAGATCGAATCGAAGAAGTTCGCCAATGCCGCAGAAGTGTCGACGGTACCGGGCTGGCTTGGTGTCATCGAAAATGCCGACCATGCCGAAAAGATCGCCGGCGAGATCGGCTATCCCGTGATGATCAAGGCCTCGGCCGGCGGCGGCGGTAAAGGCATGCGCATTGCCTGGAGCCAGTCGGAAGTGCGCGACGGCTTCGACCGGGCGCGCTCGGAGGCGAAAAGCTCGTTCGGCGACGACCGCGTCTTCATCGAAAAGTTCGTCGTCGATCCGCGTCATATCGAAATCCAGGTGCTGGCCGACGCGCATGGCACCGCCCTCTATCTCGGCGAGCGCGAATGCTCGATCCAGCGCCGGAACCAGAAGGTTGCGGAAGAGGCGCCGTCGCCATTCCTCGATGCCAGGACGCGCAAGGCCATGGGCGAGCAGGCCGTGGCGCTGGCCAAGGCGGTCGACTACCAGAGCGCCGGCACCGTCGAGTTCATCGTCGATGCTGAAAAGAACTTCTATTTCCTTGAAATGAATACACGATTGCAGGTCGAGCATCCGGTGACGGAGCTTGTTACCGGCATCGACCTAGTCGAGCAGATGATCCGTGTCGCCGCCGGCGAGAAGCTGGCGATCGAGCAGAGCGACGTCAAGCTGAACGGCTGGGCGGTGGAAAGCCGGCTCTATGCCGAGGATCCCTATCGCAATTTCCTGCCCTCGATCGGCCGTTTGACGCGCTACCGGCCGCCGGAGGAGGGCACGTTCGGCGACATCGTCATCCGCAACGACACCGGCGTCACCGAAGGTTCCGAGATTTCGATGTTCTATGACCCGATGGTGGCAAAACTCTGCACATGGGCGCCGACACGGCTGGCGGCAATCGACGCCATGTCGGAAGCGCTGGACAGTTTCGTCGTCGACGGCATCGAGCACAACATTCCATTCCTGGCGGCGCTGATGCAGCATCCGCGCTGGCGCGAGGGGCGGATATCGACGGGCTTCATCGCCGAGGAATATCCTGACGGCTTCGCGCCGATCGTGCCCAATGGCGATGAAAAGGCAGTGCTGGCGGCGATCGCCACCGCGGTCGAGCTTCTGCGCCGCGACCGGCTCGACCGGCTGGGCGGGCGGCTGGCGCCGCATTCGGGCGCACTCAAGCGCGATTGGGTGGTGAAGCTCGGCGACGACTATCTCCAGGCTTCGATCATCGAGGGCATGATCTCCATTCCGATGGAAATCGATCTGTCGGTCGATGGCGGCAAAGCGCTGACGGTGGCGTCCGACTGGCGGCCGGGCGACCTCATCTGGCGCGGCACTGTCGGTGCCCGCAAGGTCACGGCGCAGATCAGGCCGGCGCCGAACGGCCTGCGCATTGCCTGGAAAGGCATGTCGGTGAGGGCACGCGCCATGCTGCCGCGCACGGCTGAACTGGAAAGGCTGATGCCGGAGAAGGTGGCGCCGGACACGTCCAAGATGCTGCTTTGCCCGATGCCGGGCCTGGTCGTGTCGATCGCGGTTGCCGAGGGGCAGGAGGTCAAGGCCGGCGAGACGCTGGCCGTGGTCGAGGCGATGAAGATGGAAAACGTGCTGCGCGCCGACCGCGATCTTGTCGTGTCGAAGCTCAACGCCAAGCCGGGTGACAGCCTGGCTGTCGATGCGGTGATCATGGAGTTCGCCTAGAGATTGTTTGGAAATTCTACTCCGGCGGCCATCTGAAGGTGGTTCTGCGCTTCCCGTGCTCACGGACCAATGGCCGCTGCGCTCCGGTTCTCGAAACCACCATCATATGACTCGCCAGTGCGAATTTCGAACAATCTCTGAGCCGTGCGGCTGGGTACGGAAGCCTGTGGTCGGTGGTCATTTGTGCTGGACTGGCATCGCCCGGTCCGGGACAATACATCTCCATCGACTCAAAGCCCTTCGAGCAATTTGAAACATCATGGCGGATGACAAACTTCCACGCGATCCCCTGAGGCGCGAAGCAGCGCTCGCTGCTGCGCGCCCGGAGGCGCCGGCGCGGCCGTTCATCCATCTGCGGGTGCATTCGGCGTATTCGCTGCTCGAGGGCGCCTTGCAGGTCGCCGCCGTTGTCGGTCATGCCGTCAAGGACGAGTGCCCGGCAATCGCAGTCACCGACACAAACAATCTGTTCGGCGCGCTGGAATTTGCCCAGAAGGCGGTGAAGGAAGGCATCCAGCCGATTATCGGTTGCCAGATCGATCTCGCCTTTTCCGGCGAGACCAGCGACGCGCAGCGCGACCGCCGCCGCCATGGTCCGGAGATGCACGCCGTGGTGCTGCTCGCCGCCACCGAGGCCGGCTACAGCAACCTCGTCAGGCTGGTCAGCCAGGTCTATCTGGAGACGCCGCCGGGCGAGCCCGTGCATCTGACGTCAGCAATGCTGGAAGGCCATAGCGATGGCCTGATCTGCCTCAGCGGCGGGCCGCGCGGCCCGATCGGCCGGGCGCTGAAGGAGGATCGCCGAGATCTTGCCGAGACGCGGCTTCTGGCACTCAAGGCGCTGTTCGGCGACCGGCTCTATGTCGAGCTGGACCGTGTTTCCGGTTATGACCGCGCTATCGAGAAATCATCGGTCGACCTTGCCTATATCCATGATCTGCCGCTGGTCGCCACGAATGAGGCGTTCTTCGCCGCCCGCGACGACTATGACGCGCATGATGCTCTGATCGCCATTGCCGAGGGTTCGGTGGTTGCCGCCGACAACCGTCGCCGGCTGACTTCGGACAATTTCCTGCGCAGCCAGGCGGATATGGCGCGGCTGTTCGCCGACCTGCCGGAAGCGACCGACAACACCGTCGAGATCGCGCTGCGCTGTTCCTATTATCCCAAGACCCGCAATCCGATCCTGCCACGCTTTACCGGCGGCGATGTCGCCGACAATGAGGTGGCGCTGAAAGCGGAGGCCGATGAACTGCGCCGGCAGGCCCATGAAGGTCTCGACGCCCGGCTGGCGGCGCATGGACCCACCGCCGGCTACACGGTCGAACAATACCGCGAGCGGCTCGATTTCGAGCTCTCCATCATCGAGAAGATGAAATTTCCCGGTTACTTCCTGATCGTCGCCGACTTCATCAAATGGGCGAAGGCGCAAGGCATTCCGGTCGGGCCGGGCCGTGGTTCGGGCGCCGGATCGCTGGTCGCTTATTCCACCACCATCACCGATATCGATCCGCTGCGCTTCTCGCTGCTGTTCGAGCGCTTCCTCAATCCGGACCGCGTGTCGATGCCCGACTTCGACATCGACTTCTGCCAGGATCGGCGCGAAGAGGTCATCCGCTACGTCCAGCAGAAATATGGCCGCGACCAGGTGGGACAAATCATCACCTTCGGTACGCTGCAGGCGCGCGCGGTGCTGCGCGACGTCGGCCGCGTGCTGCAAATGCCTTACGGCCAAGTCGACAAGCTCTCCAAGATGGTGCCGCAGAACCCGGCCAATCCGGTCAAGCTGGCGGATGCCATCGCCAACGAGCCGCGCTTTGCCGAGGAGGCCGAGAAGGAGCCGATCGTGCAGACGCTGCTCGATATGGCGCAAAAGCTGGAAGGGCTCTACCGCCACGCTTCGACGCACGCCGCCGGCATCGTGATCGGCGACCGGCCCTTGTCGGAACTGGTGCCGATGTACCGCGATCCGCGCTCCGACATGCCGGTCACCCAGTTCAACATGAAATATGTCGAGCAGGCCGGGCTGGTAAAATTCGACTTCCTCGGCCTGAAGACGCTGACGGTGCTGGAGACGGCGGTGAAGCTGATCCGCCGGCGCGGCATCGAGATCGACCTGGCGACGATCCCGCTCGACGATCCTGAAACCTACGCCATGCTGTCGCGCGGCGAAGTGGTCGGTGTGTTCCAGGTGGAAAGTGCCGGCATGCGCAAGGCGCTGATCGGCATGCGGCCCGACTGCATCGAGGACATCATCGCGCTGGTGGCGCTCTACCGTCCCGGCCCGATGGAGAACATCCCGACCTACAACGCCAGAAAGCATGGCGAAGAGGAGATGGCATCGATCCATCCCAAGATCGACCATCTGGTGAAGGAGACGCAAGGCGTCATCGTCTACCAGGAACAGGTGATGCAGATCGCGCAGGAGCTGTCGGGCTATTCGCTCGGCGAAGCCGATCTGCTGCGTCGCGCGATGGGCAAGAAGATCCGCGCCGAAATGGACAAGCAGCGCGAGCGCTTCGTCACCGGTGCGGTCGAACGCGGCGTCGGCAAGCCGCAGGCCGACTTCATCTTCGACCTTCTGGCCAAGTTCGCCGACTACGGCTTCAACAAATCGCACGCGGCCGCCTACGCCGTCGTGTCCTACCAGACCGCCTATCTCAAGGCGCATTACCCCGTCGAGTTCCTGGCGGCGTCGATGACGCTCGACATGGGCAATACCGACAAACTCGCCGATTTCCGCCAGGATGCGCTGCGTCTCGGCATCGAGGTGGTGGCGCCGTCGGTGATGACCAGCTTCCGCAATTTCGAGGTCGGCGAGAACCGCATTTACTATTCGCTGGCGGCCCTCAAGGGCGTCGGCGACGCTGCGGTCGAGCACATCGTCGCCATGCGCGGCGAAAAGCCGTTCAAGAATCTCGCCGATTTCTGTGAAAGGGTCGATCCCAAGATCGTCGGCAAGCGCGTCTTCGAAAGCCTGATCATGGCCGGCGCGCTCGACTGCTTCGGCCACGACCGCGCCCAGATGATGGCCGGCGTCGAACGGATGATGGGGCTGGCTTCGCTGGCGCAGCAGAATGCCATTTCGGGCCAGCACGACATTTTCGGCGCGTCGCTCGGCGCGCAGCAGCAGGCGCTCAATTTGCCGCAGACCGATCCGTGGCTTGCCGCCGACCGGCTGCACCGTGAATTCCAGGTCGTCGGCTTCTATCTTTCGGCGCATCCGCTCGACGAGTACAAGGCGGCCCTGCAGAAGATGCGCGTGCAGAACTGGGGCGAGTTCTCGGCTGCGGTCAAACGCGGTGCCGCCGCGGGCCGGCTCGCCGGCACCGTCACCACCAAGCAGGAGCGCAAGACCCGAACCGGCAACAAGATGGGCGTCATCGCCTTTTCCGACACATCTGGCCAATATGAAGCCGTGCTGTTTTCGGAAGGGTTGGCGCAGTATCGCGATCTGCTCGAGCCCGGACGTTCGGTGGTGATCACCGTTTCCGCCGAGGATAGGCCCGAAGGGGTCAATCTGCGCATCCAGACGGTGCAGTCGCTGGAGGATGAGGCCAGCCGTATCCAGAAGGCGCTGCGCATCTTCGTTCGAAATGACGGGCCTGCGTCGGCGATTCAATCGCAGCTTACCCAGCGTGGGGAAAGTCAGGTAAGCATTATCGTCATCAAAGAAGAGGCGCAGGGCGAGATCGAGATCGAATTGCCCAACCGCTACCGCATCTCGCCGCAGATCGCGTCGGCCATGCGCGCGGTGCCGGGTGTGGTCGAAGTCGAGCTCGTCTAGGCTGCGCTGATATACACGGCAATCGCATCGACGTCGGCCAGTGCATGACGGCATAAAGATGCTCTGGGCCTGACATTGCAGCCGATAGGGCCAGCGTGCGGGGCGTGGTTGACCTGACCTTCCTTTGAACCACATGCGTTGAGCAGAAACTTCAAAGGAACGCACAATCATGCCCAGCCGCGAACGCGTCGAAGCCTTCCTCAAGGAGGTGGTCGAAGGCAGCCACGTCAAAGCGATCGCCGACTTCTACCATGACGATGCCACCATGCAGGAAAATCTCGGCGTCCCGCGGCGCGGCAAGGAAACACTGATGGCGCATGAGCAGGCAGCACTCGATCGGATCGAGAAGATGCACACCCATCCTGTCCAGACATTCCTGGTCGATGGCGACAATGTCGCCATCCGCTGGACCTTCGACCGTGTCGACAAGGCCGGCACCGTGCGCCGGCTGGAAGAGGTGGCCCTGCAGCGCTGGCGTGGTGACCGGATTGCGGAGGAGCGGTTCGTCTACGACACCGCCTCGGCCTGGCGCCTCGTCGGGCCGGACGGCAAGGTGGTGGAGGGGTGACGATCACCGGGTCAGATCATGATGAGATTTGGTTGAAATCTCATCATGATCTAACCCTTTGTTGGAGCATGATCTTTTCCAAAAACCGGNTAGATCATGATGAGATTTGGTTGAAATCTCATCATGATCTAACCCTTTGTTGGAGCATGATCTTTTCCAAAAACCGGCACCCACTTTTTGGGATCATGCTCTAGACGGCCCCGGCTGGGACAGTTACGCACTTGGTGATGAAAGCAGCCGAGAAGGACGGATTGCAGCAAAGCTCAGCGATGGCGCGGCTGCGTGACCGGCTGCGCAAGCTCTATCACGGACGCACGCCGGCGGCGTTCCGGTTTCAGCTGGTGGCGGTCATCATCGACCTCGCCATCATCGCCTTCTTCGTTGCCACGCCGGTGCTCCAGGACAAGCCGTCATTCCTGTGGCTCGACTATACCGTCGCCGCATTGGTCGCCGCCGACCTGATTGCCCGGCTGTTAGCCTCCAACGACATGCTGCGGCTGATGAAACAGCCGACATCCTGGGTCGATGTCTTCATCCTTCTGACGCTGCTGATGCCGACGGCGCTGGCAAATCTGGCGTTCCTGCGCATCCTGCGGCTGTGGTCGCTGTCGCGCAGCGGCTCGCTGTGGCGGCATTTCGAGATGCGCGGGCTAAGGCCATGGCGCGAGGCGAGCCAGGCGGTCATCAACCTTTTGACGTTTCTCTTCGTCATCACCGGTTTCGTCTACACCTTCTTCTTCCGCTCCGGCGCCGGCCTCGAAAACTATGTCGATGCTCTTTATTTCACCGTTGCCACGGTGACGACGACCGGTTTCGGCGACATCGTGCTGCCGGGAATTGCCGGCAAGCTGACCGCAATCGTCACCATGATCATCGGCATCTCGCTGTTCGTCAGGCTGGCGACAGCGATCTTCCGACCCGCCAAGGTGTTCTTTCCCTGTCCGCAGTGCGGACTGCAACGGCATGAGCCGGACGCCGTGCACTGCAAGGCCTGCGGGCATCTTCTCAACATACCGGATGAGGGGAATTGACCGACCGCTACGAGGCCGCGACCTCGGCCGGCTTTGGCGCCTTGCGCTGCAGGTTGAGCAGGTTGCCCATCAGGATCAGCAGGGCGCCGCCGGCTGTAAAGATGTCGATCTGTTCGCTGTAGAGCAGCCAGCCGATCAGCGCCGACAGTGGCATGCGCAGGAAATCCATCGGTGAAATCACCGTAGCGTCGGCATAGGTGAGGGCACGCGCCATGCAGAAATGCGACGACATGCCGGTGAAGGCAATCAGCAGGATCCATGGCCAGAGTTCGAGCGGTGGGTTGCGCCATTCATAAAGCGCCGGGATCAGGCCGACCACTGACTGGATGATCAGCATCCAGAAGATGATGCGCACGACACTGTCCGTGCGGGTCAGCGACTTGACCAACACCACCGATACGCCAAAGCACACGGCCGCGCCGAGAACGACGAGGTGACCCGGATCCATGGAGCCGACGCCGGGGCGAACGATGACCACCACGCCGATCAGGCCAAGCACGACCGCCGCAATTTTCGGGCGGGAGAGCCTTTCGCCAAGAAAGGTCACCGCCAGGATCGCGGTCCAGATCGGCGTGGTGAATTCGATCGATATGAGCACCGCAAGCGGGATCAGCGTCAGCGCATAGAGCCATGCCGCCTGGCCCGTATAGTGGATGACATTGCGAGCGATATGGGCCAACGGGCGCTGCGTGCGCATTGCGGCGAATCCGCCGCTCATCGTCACCAGCGGCAACAGGATGAAGAAGCCGATCACCGAGCGCAGTTCCAGCACCTGGAAGACGTTGAGCTCGGCGGTGGTTGCGCGGCCGGCGACCGACATCGCCAGAAACGAGGCGATCGACAGCGCCATCCAGAACGCGGCTTTGGGGATCGATGGGGAAGGTGCCATAGGCGCTATGTCGCAAGCCGGGACTTCTATCGCAACCGTTAGGCGACGCATTCGACTGGGCCAGACCCGTTGCAAAACAGCCATGCTGGAAGTGGAACCTGACGCAACGGCAGGCGTTGGTTCCCGGTATTGGCCAATTGCTGGACGCATCGTTTCTTCAACATCAACGGGGGAGAGATTCCGATGAAATCATTCGCGCGGTTTCTGCTAGCCGGCTGCCTGGTAACTGCAAGCGCCACGGCCGATGCCGACGAGGCGAATTTTCTCAGCTCCTTGCAAGGGAATTTCTCCGGCAAGGGGACAGTCAAGGTCACCACCGACGCACCGACGGTGAATGTGTCCTGCACCTTCAATTCCGACGCGACCTCGAGTTCATTGTCGCTTGACGGCAATTGCCGTGGTCTTGTCGTGGTGACGCGCGCCATCAGCGCCAATCTGAAGGCCCGCGGGGCGAAGTATACTGGCGTCTATGTCGGGTCGCGCACCGGGCCGGCACAGCTCGCCGGCAGCCGTTCCGGGAACGCGATCAGTCTCGGCATTCGCTGGGCGGCGGAGGTCAATGGCGATCGCAAGGCGCGGTTGACGGTCGAGAAAACCAGCGGCGACGGAATGCGGTTGACCGTTACCGACGTCGATCCGAAAACCGGCAACAACGTGGTGACGAGCCGCATCGATCTCAAGCGTATCTAAGCCGTCTCACTCCTCGATCGGCTCCGGCGGGTTGGCGTTGCGGCCTTTACCGAAGGTGTAGCCGGTTTCCACCGCCTTCTTGCCGAACTTGTCGCGCAGCGTATCGATGGCGCTTTCGGCCATGGCGCGCTTGCGCGAGCCGACGTCGACGAGATCGGGCGGATCGGCCTTCTCGTCATCCGAGAGATCGCTGACACCGATGCCGAGCAGCCGGTACTTTGTCCCGTCCGCCTCCTTGCGCAACAGGTCGAGCCCGGTCTGGAAAATACGGTCGGCCAGCCTTGTCGGGTCGCCGAGCTGGCGGTTGCGGGTGCGCAGCTTGAAATCCTGCGTCTTCAGCTTCAGCACCACGGTGCGCCCGGCAATGCCTGACTTCTTCAGCCGCGCCGAGACCTTTTCCGACAATCCCCTCAGCACTGGAACCAGTTCGCCCATTTCAGCTATGTCGGTGTCGAAAGTGGTTTCGGCCGACACACTTTTCGCATCCTGGTCGGGATCGACACGGCGGTCGTCCTGGCCGCGCGAGAGATGGTAGAGCCGGGTGCCCATCACGCCATAGCGGCGCATAAGATCGGCGCGCTCCATGCGCTGCAACTGGGCGATGCTGCGGATGCCGTCGCGTTCTAGCGTTGCGGCAAAAGCCTTGCCGACGCCCCAGATCAGCGTCACCGGCTGTTCGGCCAGGAAACCCAGCGCCTCGGCTTCGCCGATCACCGAAAAGCCGCGCGGCTTGCGGAAATCGGAGGCAACCTTGGCCAGGAACTTGCAGTAGGAAAGGCCGGCCGAAACGGTGATGCCGATTTCCTTTTCGACGGTCTGCGCAAAGCGTGCCAGCACCACTGCCGGCGGCATGCCGTGCAGGCGCTCGGTGCCGGCGAGGTCGAGAAACGCCTCGTCGATGGAGAGTGGCTCGACCAGCGGCGTCAGCGCCTGCATCAGCGCGCGGACCTCGCGGCCGACGCGGACGTATTTCTCCATATTGGGCGGGATGACAACCGCTTCCGGACAGGCTTCGAGCGCCTTGAACATCGGCATTGCCGAGCGCACCCCCTTGATGCGGGCGATGTAGCAGGCGGTGGAGACGACGCCGCGCTTGCCGCCGCCGATGATCAGCGGCTTGTCCTTCAGCGCCGGATTGTCACGCTTTTCGATCGCCGCATAGAAGGCGTCGCAATCGATATGCGCCAGATGCAGCTGGTAGAGCTCGGGATGGCGGGTGAGTCGAGGGCTGCCGCAACGCTCACAGCGCCTGGTATCGCTGCGCTGAAAGGTCAGGCAGTCGCGGCAAAAACCGTGCTCGGGATTGTTGACAGGGGCCGCCATCGCTGCGAACATAAAGAGAACAGATGCAATGGTACGTCAGGACGGAAGCCGCCACAAGCGGTTAGCCGGGAGATAACTCATGAGCACGACCATAGCGCCGCTGGCGCCCGACCTGTGGGCGGATTTCGAGGATCTTTTCGGCAAGCAGGGCGCCTGTTACGGGTGCTGGTGCACGCATTTCCGGATGGCGCCGGCGGTCCGGCGGGCCAGCGACAAACAGCGCAACAAGGATCATATCAAGGCGCGTATCGAGGCCGGGCCGCCGCCGGGGCTTTTGGCCTTCGAGGACGGCCAGGCGGTCGGCTGGATGCAGATCGGTCCACGCGCCGACGTGCCCGAATGGAACAATCGGGGCCGGGGCTCGGCGCCGGTCGATCCAACCGACGCCGTAGATCCCGGCGTCTGGGCCATCTCCTGCTTCTTCATCCGCGCCAGCGCGCGCGGCCGGGGCGTCAGCCACCGCCTGGTCGAGGGCGGCATCGCTTTTGCCCGCCAGAACAAGGCGCGGCTGGTCGAGGCGTGTCCGATCGACGTGTCGCGCGATTCGCGTTCGATCGGGCTGTTCGTCGGCTCGTCGCGTGTGTTCGAAAGGGCCGGCTTCGAGCGGCTTGTCGAACGCAAGGCCGGACGGCCGCTGATGCGGCTGGTGTTGTAGTCTAATTACCCGTCGGCGTTTGTTGATGTCCTGTGGAAGCTGTAGGTTGGTTTCATAGCAGACGAACGAAGCGTTCCTTTTTGGTCAAATGGAGAATTTTGTGAACCGTGTCTTGCCGCTTGCTTTCCTTCTCGCCCTCAGCGCTCCTGCCTTTGGCCAGGCTGTCGATGCCCAAGGTGCCAAGCAACTTTCCGATGAGCTCTCTCGCTATGTCGGCAAACAGGCGCTCAATGAAGGCATTTTGAAGATCTCAGCCGAGGAGGGTGCCTACAAGATCACCTTCGATGTGATGGCGCTTGTGGCGAAGATGCCGAAGCAGGATCTGAAGCGGTTCGATTTCCCGCCCGTCACGCTGCGGGTCAAACCGCGCAGCGACGGAGGCTGGGATGTCGCCTCGGATTTCTCTACGACTGGGTCCATCGAGGTAAATGGCCCAAATGGCCTGAACACCGGGCAAATCGTTGTCAAGGATGGCAAGTTCACGGGCGTCTATGACCCGGAACTGGCGGCATTTACCAGCGGCACCAGTTCGATTGCGGGCATGACGATGACGTCGCGCCAAGTCAGTCAATTGACCGATTTGAGCGTGGGGCTGGGCTCTTCCAAATTTGACGCCAGGAAGTCGGCCAACGGCGGCGTCGATCTTAAACTCACACAGGCGATGGCGGACTTCGTCGAAACGGTCAAAATCGATGACCGGTCAATCGCAGCGCTCCGGGCACCGGAGCTCGCTGTGAACGTGACCGCTAAGGCCATTCAGACCAAGCCGCTTCTGGATCTTTTGGCGTTCGCCGTCGCCCATGAGGACGAGGCCCGGCTGAAGGCCGATCAAGCAGAGTTCAAAACGCTTCTGCTCGGTGCGCTGCCGCTATGGGAACGGATCGATGGGACCTACGCATTCAAAAACCTTGCCATTGAAACATATGCCGGCAATTTCGGCGCGGCGCAGCTGAACACCGTTGTCGGCATGGACGGCATCAGCAAGGACGGCAAGATCAGCTACGCATTCAAGGTTTCCGGCCTGACAATACCGCAGCAGATGCTGCCCAGTTGGACCGTTGCGTTGCTGCCGACGGATCTCGACCTGAATTTCGGCGGCGCCAACATCGATCTCGACAGTATGGCCAGGAAAACCATCGACACCCTCGATTTCAGCAAGGATCCACCGCTGCCGCCAGATTTCGGCGACGAGATTTCCGCCAATTTCCTGGCCAAGATACCAAAATTCGTTCTCGGGCACAGCACGGTGAAGAACGGCGACATCGAGGTCGCCATGGAGGGCGAAATGACGTTCCCCGGCAAGAAGCCGGATGCGAGCGTGACCGTCAACGTAACCGGCTACGACAAGATCGTTGAAACCTTGCAGGCGGCGGCTAAATCTGACCCGGAGGCCTCGCAGGCTTTCACAGGGGCGCTTGCGATTAAGGGATTCGCCAAGACGCTGCCGGACGGCCGTATCGAATGGGTGATCAACGCCAGGCATGATGGGTCGGTGACGGTCAACGGCGCGATGCTGAAGGGGCCTGATCCGGTCGTGGAAGACAACGCCGATCCGGATGCGATCCCTGGGACAGCAACGAAGCCTTGAGCACTGACCTCGGGGGCGGCTAACTCAGAGTCCCAGCGCGCTAGCAATCTTTGGCGCGGCTTCGTGCCAGTCCTCGACGGAGATGATGTCGTCCGGCACCGGCGGCAGGAAGGCGCGCAGCGAATTGTCGGCCATCAGGTGGAAGAGATGGGCGTCGGCAACCGAGTTGCGTGCCGAGATGAGGTTGGCGGGCTGGTCGTCGACAAAGGCTACCGGCCGGCCTCTGCTACCACGCAATTTGGCCACCGCCGGTCCCTTGGCCATCTCGGTGGTCAACAGCGGATAGGGCAGCCCGAGCGCATCGAGATGGGCGCGGCGCGCAGCGCGATGCCGGTGCGGCATGGCGGTCAAAAGGACGATCTCGGCGCGGTCGCCAAGGCTGGCAAGCGCTTGTTCGGCACCATCGGTGACGCTCTGCCAGTCGGCCTGCGTATCGAAGAAATCTCCGAGAAGTGCCGTCACCTCCGGCTGTTCGATCAGCCGGCCGCTCGCCGTTTCGGCAATGTTGCCGGTGAGACGGAACGAGGCCAGCGTCAGGCCGAAGCCGCGCGATTTCAGGAAATGCGGAAACGGCCGGATGAATTCGAGCACGACATCGTCGACATCGAGGATCAGCAGAGGCCGGTCGTCGGCTGCAAGTTCGGCGATCTGGCGTGCCGTCTCGGGATCGTCGCTCATATCGAATGCTCATGGTCGTCGCCGCCAAGAGGCAGCGCGCGCAACGCCTTGCCGATGGCGGCCGGGGGGGTGCCGGTTTGCTCGGCAAAGCGCAGCAAGGTCGGCTCGTGGGCAAGGATGAACTGCAGCACTCCGGCCAGGAATCCCGGTTCGGCCGCGGCGCGGCGGATGGCGGACGCCTCGATGCCGGTGATGGCCAGGAAGCGCGGCAGGAGTTCGGGGTCGGCGGCGACGAAGCCCAGTGCCTTCACGGCAATGGTTCCCGCTTCCTCGCGCATTGACGCTGCGTTTGCCATCACTACCTTCTCGTTGCGGAAATGAGTCTCTTTTCCGCAGTAATCGCAAGCGTCGCCTGCGGCAAGCCACAGCCCCGATCCAATGTGGTTTTCGAGGTGGAATCCAAATGGCTTTTGCCGTTTCGGGTTTCCGTTTCGTCAATCATATTGCCTTAAGAGTGAGCGAGGGTTGGTGTGCTTCGACAAGGGCGCATAGCGGCAGGGCTTCGGGCAGAAGCCTGGCCGGGACGGGAAATCGATGCCTAAGAAGGTCATGATCGTCGAGGACAACGAGCTCAATATGAAGCTCTTTCGCGACCTCATCGAAGCCAGCGGTTACGAGACGGTGCGCACGCGCAACGGGCTCGAGGCGCTCGATCTGGCGCGCCAGCACAGGCCCGACCTGATCCTGATGGACATCCAGCTGCCCGAAGTGTCGGGGCTGGAAGTGACGAAATGGCTGAAGGAGGACGACGACCTCCATTCCATTCCGGTCATCGCCGTCACCGCCTTCGCCATGAAGGGCGACGAGGAACGCATTCGCCAGGGCGGTTGCGAGGCCTACATCTCCAAGCCGATCTCGGTGCCGCGTTTCATCGAGACCATCAAATCCTATCTCGGTGATGCCTGATGCCTTCAGCCGGAGCCTTGTGACATGACCGCGCGGATCCTCGTCGTCGACGACATCCCTGCCAATGTCAAACTTCTCGAGGTTCGGCTGCTGGCCGAATATTTCGAGGTGTTGACGGCCTCCAACGGGCCGGACGCGATCGAGACCTGCGAAAACGGCAAGGTCGATGTCGTGCTGCTCGACGTGATGATGCCCGGCATGGACGGGTTCGAGGTCTGCAAGCGGCTGAAAAGCGATCCGGCGACCGCGCATATACCGGTGGTCATGGTGACCGCGCTGGGCCATGTTGCCGACCGGGTGCGCGGCCTCGAGGCAGGCGCCGACGACTTTCTCACCAAGCCGGTCAACGATCTGCAACTGATGACGCGGGTGAAGAGCCTGGTCAGGCTGAAGTCGCTGACCGACGAGCTGCGGCTGCGCGCATCGACCACCCGCAACATCGGCATCGAGGCGCTGTTGAGCCGCAGCTTCGCGTCGGAGGACGCCACGCCGAAGGTGCTGTTGATCGACGAGCGCAAATCGTCGTTCGAGCGCATCCAGAACATGCTGCGCGGCAGCGCCGAGCTCGACATTGCCACCGATCCGCATGCCGGCTTCTTCCAGGCCGCCGAGGCGCCCTATGAGTGCGTGCTGATCTCGACCGGTTTTACCGATTTCGATCCGCTGCGGTTGTGTTCGCAATTGCGTTCGCTCGACCGCACCCGCTTCCTGCCGATCATCCTGATTGCCGACGAAGGCGAGGAGGGCCGCATCATCAGAGGCCTCGAACTCGGCATCAACGACTATCTGATGCGGCCGATCGACCAGCAGGAGCTGACGGCGCGGCTGCGCACGCAGGTGCGCCGCAAGCGCTACAACGACCAGCTGCGCGCCAGCGTCACCCAGACCATAGAGATGGCGGTGACCGACGCATTGACCGGGCTGCACAACCGCCGCTACCTCGACAGCCATTTGCAGACGCTGTTCGACCGCGCCGTGGCGCGGCGGCGGCCTCTGTCGGTGATGATCACCGATCTGGACCGCTTCAAGACCGTCAATGACTCGCATGGCCATGATGGCGGCGACGATGTGCTGCGCGAGTTCGCAAGGCGGCTGCGCAAGAACGTCAGGGGCATCGACCTTGCCTGCCGCTTCGGCGGCGAGGAATTCGTCGTTGTGATGCCGGACACGGACGGCGCGGTGGCGGAGAAGGTTGCCGAGCGCATTCGCGCCGAAATCGCCCAGCTGCCCTTTGCCATCGGCCCTGAAGGCAAGGCGATCGAAGTCACGGTCAGCGTCGGCGTGTCATCGGTTCTGAAGGGCGCGGACACGGTCGCGGCGTTGATGAAACGTGCCGACGTGGCGCTCTACGAAGCCAAAAGTGGCGGCCGCAACCGGGTCGTCGCCAAGGCAGCGTAGGCTAGACCACCGATTATGCAGTCAATCGGACAGGGTTAGGAATTTACCTTAATCCAAGCGATTCGGCAGGCTTGGTTAAGAAACTATTGATTTTCAAACATTGTTGCGCAAATGTGCGGTGCAAGAACAAGGGCGATGCGGCGCGAGGGTAGACAGCCGCATCGCTTCGCCGAATACCCCATGATGCTCAGGTCCGCCGCATCTCCTGGGTCCGTGGGGTCGGCCGGCCGGCGCTGGCACATAGTGGCCTCCTCGTACCGCTGCCATACGCCGACCGGCCCCCTTTTTTGCCAAAATTTGATGAGCACTTCGCGCCAAACAGCGGAGGGTTCTGGCTTTCGGGGCCTTGAATCAAAAACGCCGCCCGGAGGGCGGCGCTTTTGACAGAGCGTATGAAAACCAGATTACTTGATCTTGGTTTCCTTGAACTCGACATGCTTCTTGGCGACCGGGTCGTATTTGCGGAACGACAGCTTGTCGGTCTTGGTACGGCTGTTCTTGCTGGTCACGTAGAAGAAACCGGTGTCGGCGGTCGACAGAAGCTTGATCTTGATGTTTGCGGCTTTGGCCATTGTATCAGTCCGTTATGTTCGTGGGGTTTTGGCCGCTGGAGCGGGGGAAAACACCCGGACGCGGGAAACTTGGCGCGACACATAAAGAACGTGCCCGGAAAGTCAAGCCCGACGCCTTGCCTGTGTCGTAAGCACATGAGTTGTCCGGATTAGGTAGCACATGAGTTGTCCGGTTTTATCATCGGCCCGATGGAGGCTGAGGATGAGACGGACAGCATGGCTATAGGCCGGCGAATGCCGGGACGCTGCGAAGCGGCGGGGTTCGGCAGGGTGGATTGGTCACCCCGAACAACTCTTCGCAGGCTCAGGGCGTTCGAATCTCGAAAAAGCAAGCAATTGGCTTTTCGTCCGCTACGGACCGCTTCTCACCTCACAACGGGAGAAGGTAAGGTCGCTGCTTCCCCTCAGCGGGCCGGATTTCTAGGCTTCTTCCTTAACTGGAAGCGCTTTCTTCCAGTCCCCTGTGGTGTTCCACCAGCGATTCGGATTGGCGCGGTCGTCCAGGCCCTTGGAGCGGCTGGCGAGGATTGGCTGGATGCGGATCACCGGCTCCTGGTAGGAATGCGCCTGGAAAATCGCCTCGACGATGCGGGCGGCGAGCACCTGGTCGTCGGGCAACTCGAACGAGACCTCGACGGTGCCGGGGCGGCGGCGCAGTTCGGTTTCGACCCCGGCGGCTGCACCTTCCAGCGGTCGGTAGCGTTCGATGCCGTGCGCCGTTTGATAGGCGTTGCGGTCGTATTTGCCCATTGCCAGCGGCGCGATCGCGACCACGGCGTCCATGATGCGGTCGACATCGGCTGCCGGGGCCTGGAAGCTGACAAGCAGCAGAAGCGTCATGCGCAGAGATGTGGTTTCAAAGCCGCTGTCGATCATCGCCGTATCCTCAAACTCGGGTTTTTTGGGACACCCTTTTAGCTGAGGTCTCCTGACACGGTTCTGTCAGCAGGGGCGACATCCGGTCAGGATTGCGCAGGCTGCGGCGGACAGGCTACCAGATCTTGCGGATCAGCCTGGCGCTGACCAAGGCGATATAGGCGGCAAAGAACAGGCCGAGCGACCAGCCGAAGCCGGAGGGCCCGAAGGCATCCATGCCGATGCCGATCGCCTGCGGGCCAAGCACCATGCCGACGCCGTAGCAGAGCACGAAGGCGGCGTTGGCCGAGGCCAGTTCATGGCCGGAGAGCTGCGAGCCCAGATGGGCAAGGCCGATCGTGTACATGGCGGCCACCACGCCGCCCCAGACGAACAAAAGCGCCGCCATCAGGTGCCAATTGCCGGCGAAGAACGGCATGAAGATGGTGCCGGCAAGTCCGACCGTGGCGCAGGCCAAAAGCAGATAGCGGCGGTCTGAGACGCGGTCGCTGATCATGCCGATAGGGATCTGCAACAGCACGTTGCCGAGGCCGATCATGGTGAGCAGGAGGGCTGCATCCGCCTCGGAATAGCCGATGCGGTTGCCATAGACGGGGAACAGCGCAAAGCCGCCGGTCTCGACAGCGCCGAACACCAGCACGGCGGCGGTAGCTGTCGGCACCAGCCAGATATAGTGCAGGAAGTTGCTGGTTTCGCCGTCAACCACGATTGTGGGACTTTCATTCCGTGCGGCCAGCACCGGGATTGCGGCCAGCGCGACCAGGACGATGATGACGCCGAACGGCAAGAAGCCGGTGCTGCCGATATGGGCGAAGATCCATGGCCCGGCGGCGAAGCCGAGCGACAGCACGGTGGCGTAGATGCCGAGCACCAGGCCGCGCCGGCGCGGCGGCGCCGAGGTGCTGATCCAGAATTCCGACAGGATGAACAGCACCGTCAGCGCGATGTGCAGCACGATGCGTAGTGGGAACCACATCCAGAAGTCCGGCGCGAAGTGGAAGCCGACAAAGGCGAGCGCGCCGGCGGCGATCATGGCGATCATCGTCCAGGCGACGCCGAAGCGCATCGCCAGCGGCGTGGCCAGCGGGGCGCCGGCGATCGAGGCGAGGCCGGCGACCGCGGTGTTGAGGCCGATCATCGATGCCGAGTGGCCGCGGCTCTCGAGAATAACGCTGAGCAGCGGCATGCCGAGGCCTATGGCGATGCCGACGACGCTGATCGACGAGATCGCGGCGATCATCGGTAGCCAATGTACGCGCTCGTCGCCCTCTTGCTGGGTATCGACCGTCATGTGATGCCTGAATACTCTGTCTGTTTGATATTGCGTAATTCCGGACGGAAAACCGCGTCACACTTTTCCTGGAATTGCTCTAAAGAATTTCGCGAACGAAGCGGTTGCGGACAAGCCGGTAGAACGGCACGGACCCACCGGGTCGCAGGCGCGGATCGCCGGCAAGCCGCGTCTCCAGCTCCTGCAAGATCGTTCGGGTGATGTCGGGGATATCGGCCTCTCTGGCCTTGGCGAGCGGCAGCCAGACCAGTTCTTCCAGCTCATTGGTCGGGCCGCCACCCGGCAGTTCCACGGCGACATCGCTGCGCCAGGCGCTGAAGAAGCGGGTGTCGAAACGACGCAGGCGATTGGGCGGGGTGATGGCGCGGGCAATGAAGCGCAGCGGCGCCAGCGAAGGCTGGACGCCGTGCTCGACAAAGCCCTGCCAGTCGCGTTTGTCGGTTGCGAACGAGCCCTTGCGGCCGATGAGCAGGCCGGCTTCCTCATAAGTCTCGCGGATGGCCGAGAGCGCGATGGCACGGGCCCGCGACGGGCTGATGCGGCCGACGCCGGCGGTCAGCCTGGCTTCTTCCTCCGGAAGCAATGGGGTGGCAACGGCAATGCGGCTGTCGGCCGAATCGGTGCGGCCGCCGGGAAAGACGAACTTGCCGGGCATGAAGGCGTGGCCTGCATGGCGCCGGCCCATCAGCACCAGAATCTCGTCGCCCTCGCGGTCGAGCAGGATCAGGGTGGCGGCATCGCGCGGGCGTATGGGCAGGCCGCTGTGGGCGGCTGCGCCACGGTCCATCCTGCTGACTTCCGCCTTGGTCATACCTTCCATGCGCAGGACCTAGCGGAAACTTCTGGCAAACGAAAGTGGCCTTTCACGGTCGGCATGTTGCGCCAGGCGACATTGCCCTGACGCAAACTAGGTTCCGGGATGCGGCTCGGTGCCGTCTTTTTCGCCGCCGAAGCCGTGCATATAGAGCGCCCATTGCAGTCCGATGACGGCGCCCTTGACCGGTTGCAGCAGAGCGACCGACAGCACGATGGTCAACGGCACCCAAATGGCGATGTGCTGCCACATGGAGAGCGTCGACGTCGCCTCGACGCCCATGAAGGCGCCGAGAACGATGTGGCCGACGATGACGATGACGAGATAAGCGGGCAGGTCGTCGGCGCGGTGGTGGTGGAACTCCTCACCGCACGCGGCGCATTTGTCGACGCTTTTGGTGAAGCCGGCGAACAACCTGCCTTCGCCGCAATGCGGGCAGCGGCCAAGGGCGCCGCGCTTCATCGCCGTCCACAGCGGGCGGGCGACTCGGCCCGAATGATGTTCGCCCCCGAAAACCTGCTTCTGGATTCCCATTTCGCTTGCCATTATCGTCTCCTGCCGCGCGACCCCGGGCGCGATTGCGACGCGCGGGCGCGGCCTTTTGCCTTGTGAAACGACCGTTTGGAGCCGGGCAGGGGCTTCGGGTCGGTCAGCATCTCGAAACGCATCGCGCCGGCCATAGGCGCCACCTCGATCAGGCGAACCTCGACGCGGTCGGCAAGCTGATAGCCCTTGCCGGTGCGTTCTCCGAACAGCGATCGCGCGGTTTCGTCATATATATAGTAATCGCCATCCAGACTTGACACCGGGATGAAGCCATCTGCGCCAAACTGCGGCAATTGGACAAATAGTCCCGATTTGGTGACGCCCGAAATGCGGGCGTCGAAGCGGTCGTCGATGCGCTCGGCGAGGTAGGCGGCGATCAGCCGGTCGACGGTGTCGCGCTCGGCCGCCATGGCGCGGCGCTCGGTGCCCGAGATCAGCACCGCGACGTCTTCCAGCCGCGTCTCTTCGTCCTGCGTCAGCCCGCCGGGGCCGAGCTCAAGTGCGGCAATCAGCCCGCGATGCACGATCAGATCGGCATAGCGACGGATCGGGGAGGTGAAATGCGCGTAGCGCTTCAGGTTGAGGCCGAAATGGCCGATGTTCTTGGGCGAATATTCGGCCTGACTCTGCGAGCGCAGCACCACTTCGTTGACTAGCCCCTCATTGTCGGCGCCACGCACGCGCTCGAGAATGCCGTTGAACTGGGCGGGCCGCATCTGCGCGCCACGCGCCAGCGACAGGCCGAGCGTCTGCAGGAACTCGCGCAGCGATTCCTGCTTGGCCAGCGACGGCGCATCGTGGACGCGGTAGACCAGCGCCTGCTTCTTCGCTTCCAGCGTTTCGGCGGCGGCGACATTGGCCTGGATCATGAATTCTTCGATCAGCTTGTGGGCGTCGAGCCGCTCCGGGACGATGACGCGGTCGACGGTGCCGTCCGGCTTGAGCAGGATCTTGCGCTCCGGCAGATCAAGCTCGAGCGGCTGGCGGCCATCGCGGCCGCGCTTCAGGATGGCGTAGGCGTCCCACAGCGGCTTCAGCACCGTATCGAGGATCGGGCCGGTCTTGTCGTCAGGAAGGCCGTCTATCGCGGCCTGGGCCTGCGGATAGGCGAGCTTTGCCGCCGATTTCATCATGACGCGGTGGAAGGTGTGACGCAGCTTGCGGCCATCGGCGGCAAAAATCATGCGCACGGCAAGCGCGGGACGGTCCTGGCCTTCGCGCAGCGAGCACAGGTCGTTGGAGATGCGCTCTGGCAGCATCGGCACGACGCGGTCGGGGAAATAGACAGAATTGCCGCGTTTCAGCGCCTCGCGATCGAGTGCGGTGCCATAGCGGACATAGGCCCCGACATCGGCGATCGCCACTGTGGCGATCACGCCGCCGGGGTTCTTCTCGTCGAGGTCGGGCGTGGCGAAGACGGCGTCGTCATGGTCCTTGGCGTCGGCCGGGTCGATGGTCACCAGCGGCAGGTCGCGCCAGTCCTCGCGATGAGCAAGCGTCGCCGGCTTTACCGCCTCGGATTCGGCGATGACGTCGGCCGGGAAGATATGCGGAATGTCGTGCGCGTGGATGGCGATCATCGAGACCGCCTTTTCGCTGGTCAGCGAGCCCAGCACCGCCAGCACTTTTGCGCGCGGCAAACCATACCGGGAGGCCCGCGCCGGCTCGACCTCGACAAGGTCGCCGTTCCTGGCGCCGTTCTGGAATTCCTTGTCGACGATCAGTTCGGGCTGGCGACGTTCGACCGGCTCGATGCGGAAGGTGCCGTCCCTCAGGATCCGGAAGACGCCCAGCACGGCATCGGTGCGCTTCTCGAAAATCTTCATCACGCGGCCCGTATAGGCAGGCCCGGTCGCATCGTCGGTCGGGAAGGTCTTGGCCAGCACACGGTCGCCGATGCCCGGCTGCGGGCCATTGCCGCCGCGGGAGACGCGGATCGAGATGACCGGCGGTTCGCCGGTGCCGACGGCCTCCGCCGGATGCGCCAGCAGGATGCCGTCGCCGTCGCGGCCAAAAATGTCGAGTACGGCGACGTGCGGCAGAGCGCCGACGCGGGCCAGCCGCTTGCGCTCCTTGGTCAGGATGCCTTCGTCCTGCAGGTCGCGCAGAATGTCCTTCAGCCAGATGCGGTCGTCGCCGCGCAAGGCAAACGCCTTGGCGATGTCGCGTTTTCCCGCGCGGTCGGGGTTCTCGGCGATGTAGCGCAGGATTTCGTCACGCGAGGGCCTGTAGTCGTCCATGACCTTGGCCCTCGTGTCGGCGGTGCGCGGATCGCCGTGGCTTCTACCGGTGATCCTGCGCGCCACGCTGCTATCCCTTTTTCTTCGCCGCCGGCTTCTTGGTCGCCGACTTCTTGCCAGTGGTTGTCTTGCCAGTGGTTTTCTTGCCAGTGGTTGTTTTGGCAGTGGTTTTCTTGGCTGTGGGGGTCCTGGCGGCTGCCGCCTTGCGGAACGGCTTCTTGCCGCCGCCTTTGGCTTCCTTCTCGGCAATCAGCGCCACCGCGTCCTCGACGGTCACCGACTGCGGATCCTTGCCCTTGGGCAGTGTCGCGTTGACCTTGCCGTAGTTGACATAGGGCCCGTATTTGCCATCGCGCACGACGATCTTGCCGCCGCCATCGGGATGGTCGCCGAGTTCCTTCAGCGCCGCCGCAGTGCCGCCATTGCGGCCGCCCTTGCCCTTCAGCTGCTTCTCGGCGATCACGGTGACAGCGCGGTTGAGGCCGATCGAGAACACATCCTCTATGCTGTCGACATTGGCGTAGGTGCCATCGTGCAAAACGAACGGACCATAGCGGCCAAGCCCGGCGGAGATCATCTTGCCGGATTCAGGGTGCTTGCCGATATCGCGCGGCAGCGACAGCAGCGCCAAGGCCTTTTCATGGTCGATCGAGTCGGGCGTCCAGCCCTTGGGCAGGCTGGAGCGCTTGGCTTCCTTGCCGTCGCCGCGCTGGATATAAGGACCGAAGCGGCCTGAGCGCAGCGTGATTTCCTCTGCCGTGTAGGGGTCCTTGCCGAGCACCTTGGTGCCGTCCTCGCCCCCGCCATTCTCGCCATTCGGGTTGGCTGCGTCGCCGAGTTGGCGGGTAAAGGAACATTCCGGATAGTTGGAGCAGCCGACGAAGGCGCCGAACTTGCCGAGTTTCAGCGACAGATTGCCGGAGCCGCATTTCGGGCAGATGCGGGGATTCGAGCCATCCTCCCGCGCGGGGAACACCAGCGGCGCCAGTTCCTCGTTCAGCGCATCGAGCACGTCGGTGACGCGCAGTTCCTTGATGTCGGCGACGGCGCCGGAAAAATCTTTCCAGAAGTCGCGCAGCACGTCCTTCCAGGCGAGCTTGCCGTCGGAAATCTCGTCAAGCTTTTCCTCGAGTGAGGCCGTGAAGTCATATTCGACATAGCGCTCGAAGAAGCTTTCGAGGAAAGCCGACAGCAGCCGGCCCTTGGCCTGCGGCACCAGCCGGCGCTTGTCGATGGTGACGTAGTCACGGTCTTCCAACGTCTTCAGGATCGCGGTGTAGGTCGACGGACGGCCGATGCCGAGCTCTTCCAGCTTCTTGATCAGCGACGCCTCGGAGTAGCGCGGCGGCGGCTCGGTGGTGTGCTGGGTGGCATTGATCGCCTGACGGGCCAGCTGCTCGCCGGCACGGATCTCGGGCAGACGACGGTTTTCCTCGTCTTCGGCGTCGTCGTCCTTCTGGTCGGTGTAGGCGGCGATGAAGCCGTCGAAGCGAACGACGGAACCGACGGCGCGAAGCTCCGCGGTGCGAGCGCCATTGACCGCCTCGATTTCGACCGTGGTACGCTCGATCTCGGCCGACTGCATCTGGCTGGCGATGGCGCGCTTCCAGATCAATTCGTAAAGCCGCAGCTGGTCGGAATCGAGATACTGCCTGACCGAAGCCGGCGTGCGCATGAAATCGGTCGGGCGGACCGCCTCGTGCGCTTCCTGGGCATTCTTAGCCTTGGCTGTGTACTGGCGCGGCTTTTCCGGGAGGTATCGTGGGCCGAATTCCTTGGCGATGGTGTCGCGTGCGGCGTCGATCGCCTCCGGCGCCATCTGCACGCCGTCGGTTCGCATATAGGTGATCAGGCCGGTGGTCTCGCCGCCGATCTCCATGCCTTCATAGAGGCGCTGCGCCACTTGCATGGTGCGCGTCGCCGAAAAGCCGAGGCCCGACGATGCCGCCTGCTGCAGCGTCGAAGTGGTGAAGGGCGGGCCAGGATTGCGCCGCGTCGGCTTGGCTTCCACCGACAGAGCCTTGAAGGTCGCGCCTTCGAGCATGCCCTTGATATCGTCGGCCTGCGCCTTGCTGGCGATGTCGAGCTTCTGCAGCTTCTTGCGCTCGAACGCGGTCAGCCGCGCCTCGAAGCTGTCGTTACGTGGCGTGCCGAGGAGGGCAGCGATCTGCCAGTATTCCTCGCGGATGAAGCGCTCGATCTCGGATTCGCGGTCGCAGACCAGGCGCAGCGCCACCGACTGGACGCGGCCGGCCGAACGGGCGCCCGGCAATTTGCGCCACAGCACCGGCGACAGCGTGAAGCCGACGAGATAATCGAGTGCGCGGCGAGCCAGATAGGCATCGACCAATGGTGCATCGATCTGGCGCGGATTGGCCATCGCTTCCAGCACCGACGACTTGGTTATGGCATTGAAGACGACGCGGCTGACCGGCTTGTCCTTCAACACGCGCTTCTGCTTGAGCACCTCCAGCACGTGCCAGGAAATGGCTTCGCCCTCGCGATCCGGATCGGTGGCGAGGATCAGGCCATCGGCATCCTTGACCGCGTTGGCGATGTCGGTGAGACGCTTTCCGGACGCGGTGTCGACCGCCCAGGACATGGCGAAATCCTCGTCGGGACGCACCGAACCATCCTTGGCCGGCAGATCGCGGATATGGCCGAACGAGGCCAGAACCTTGAAGTTCTTGCCGAGATACTTGTTGATTGTCTTTGCCTTGGCCGGCGATTCGACGACGACGACGTCCATGAGGTCTCATATCAGCTGTGGGGCGGCAGAAGAATTCCGCTGCGTGACGCATTCAATTGGTCGCTCACATGGCCGCGCTTTTGCGATCGGTCAAGGGCAAGCGGCCAAAATGCGGAGGCGTGTGCCGCAATACACTCTTAGAGTGTATGGAGAAGATCACAAAATTTTTGTCTGGGAGGGTTCGTGTTTCGAGCCACCGGGAAATGCGCCGCGACCAGTTCGTGCTGCCCGTAAATGCCGAACTGGTCGCCGGGTCGCTTGGAGCCGGCGGCCAGCCGAGTCCCGCCGATGGGGTGCGGGATAGAGGTTCGGACGATCAGTCGGCCTTGACGATGTGCCAGACTTCGCCGACGCCGTCGCCGGTGATGTCACCGGCCTTCTTGTCCTTGATGAAGGTGTAGACCGGCTTGCCGTCATAGGCCCACATCTTGGTGCCGTCGGTGCGTTCGACGATGGTCCATTCGTCGTCCGCCTTGGCGCCATCCTCGGCCTTCAGCGGCGGCCAGTTGGTGGCGCATTTGTCATAGCAGTTGGTCTTGCCCTTCTCGTCCTTGTCATAGGTATAGAGCGTCATGCCATTGGCATCGGTGTAGATCTTGGTGCCACCGACTTCGGCTTCCTTCCACGCTTCGGCGGCGAAGGATGCGGCGGTGCTGAGCAGAAGGGCGGCCAGGCCGACAGTGATGCTTTTCATGGAAATCTCCCTGGTGATCCGACGAAGCGCGCAGAAATCGCGGCTTCGCTGTGTGAACGCTCGGCGAGGGGCATTTCTTCCCCGGCTTGGTCAACTTGGGATTGGCCGGTAACAATCCGTCCGCCGAACCGTATCTGTAGCCAAATGCCACACGATGGTGATTGGCGAACACGGTTTTGCACCGCTATATCGGCGCTAGGGAATCTGGAGTTCTGGAATGCCATTGGACATCGGCTATGTCAGCGCGGTCGGGGCGGGGGCGATCTCGTTCCTGTCGCCTTGCGTGCTGCCGCTGGTGCCGCCCTATCTCTGCTACATGGCCGGTGTGTCGGTTGACGACTTTCGGGGTGGCGATGCCGGCGTCACGGCCAAGGCCGGCGCCCGCGGCGCGCTCATCTATTCCTCGCTCGCCTTCGTACTCGGTTTCTCCACCGTATTCGTGGCGCTCGGCGCCGGCGCCTCGACCATCGGCCACTGGCTGCGCGTCTGGCAGGAACCGCTGGCGATGGCTGCCGGCGTGCTGATCATCCTGATGGGGCTGAATTTCCTCGGCATCTTGCGCATCCCGCTTTTGTCGCGCGAGGCGCGCTTTCAATCGCAGGGCAAGCCTGCCAGCATGGTCGCCGCCTATGTCATGGGGCTGGCCTTCGCCTTTGGCTGGACGCCGTGCATCGGCCCGGTGCTGGGGCCGATCCTGACCTTGGCCGGCGGCCGCGAGACGGTGGGCGAAGGCGCTCTTCTGCTTGCCGCCTATTCGCTTGGCCTCGGCATTCCGTTCCTGATTGCTGCCCTGTTCTCCGGCGCCTTCATGCGCTTCCTCGGCAGGTTCCGCGTCCATCTCGGCCGCGTCGAAAAAGTCATCGGCGCGCTGCTGGTCGTCGCCGGCGTGTTCTTCCTCACCGGCGGCGTGCAGACGGTGTCCTACTGGCTGCTCGAGAATTTTCCGGTGCTGGGCCGGCTGGGGTAGCGATCCGCTGATCGAGAGTGAACTGCCTCATCACCTCACCGGAATTTAACCGCATTGGTGCAGCATGCGCCAGATGCTACCACTCTCGGATTCCTGATCCCTTTTCAGATGGTTGTCCTTCCATGAGCCAGAGATCCTGCCTGTCCGTCATCCTCGCCGCCGGTGAAGGCACGCGCATGAAGAGCGCGACGCCGAAGGTGCTGCACCAGATCGCCGGACTGCCGATGGTCGCCCATGTGGTGAGGGCGGCAGAGGCCGCCGGCGCCCGCAGCCAGGCGCTGGTGATCGGCCATGGCGCCGAGGATATGCGCAAGGCAGCGGCGAAGTTCGCGCCCAAGGCCGAGACGTTCGTGCAGGAGAAGCGGCTCGGCACCGCGCATGCGGTGCTGGCCGCACGCGGTGCAATATCAACGGGTTATGACGACATTCTCGTGATGTTCGGCGACACGCCGCTGATCGATGCTGAAGCCCTGGTGACCGCGCGGCAAAAGCTTGCCGATGGCGCGGCCGTCGTGGTGATCGGTTTCCGTCCGCCCAGCCCGGCCGGCTATGGCCGGCTGATCGAAAAAGGTGGCAAGCTCACCGCCATCCGCGAGGAGAAGGACTGCTCCGCCGAGGAAAAGAAGATCGGCTTCTGCAATGCCGGCATGATGGCGGTGGCCGGCGCTCATGCGCTCGAACTGCTCGACAAGGTCGGCAACAAGAACGCCAAGGGCGAGTACTATCTCACCGACATCGTCGAGATCGCCAGTGCGAAAGGGCTCGATGTCGTCGCCACCGAAACGAGCTTCGAGAGCGCGCTCGGCATCAACAACAGGGCCGAGCTGGCGCAGGCGGAAGGCATCTGGCAACAGCGTCGTCGGGACGAGGCGATGCTGTCGGGCGTAACGCTGATTGCGCCGGACACCGTGTATTTCTCGCACGATACCGAAATCGGCGCCGACACCATCGTCGAGCCCAATGTCTGGTTCGGCCCGGGCGTGAAAATCGCCGGCGGCGCCAAGATCCACGCCTTCAGCCACATCGAAGGCGCGACCGTCGCTGCCAATTGCGACGTCGGTCCGTTCGCACGGCTCAGGCCAGGCGCCGATCTCCGCGAGAAAGCCAAGGTCGGCAATTTCTGCGAGGTCAAGCAGGCGGTCATCGAGGAGGGCGCCAAGGTCAATCATCTGACTTATATCGGCGATGCCCGTGTGGGCGCGGGGGCCAATATCGGCGCCGGCACCATTACCTGCAACTATGACGGCTACTCGAAGTTTTTCACCGACATCGGCGAGGGCGCCTTCATCGGTTCGAACTCGTCGCTGGTGGCGCCGGTTACGATCGGCAAGGGCGGCTACATCGCCTCGGGTAGCGTCATAACCGAAAGCGTGCCGGACGATGCGCTGGCCTTCGGCCGCGCCCGCCAGAAGACCATTCCCGGCAAGGGCAAGGAATTGCGCGAGCGCTTCGCGTCTGCCGCAGCGGCGAAGAAAAAGGCCGGCACCGGCCATTAACCGCCGAAGCAATTGAACAACCGAGGAATTGCGGTAACCGGATTGCAAGAGCGGTGTGTCATGGTGCATCGGGTTGAGAAGCGTTCCGTTACAGCAGACGAAACGCAAAGTGACTTTCGCGGCGGGCCGGCAATCCCTAGATAGCGCTGGTTTTCCATCGGGACTGGTTTTCCAGGTGAATCGGGGGCAGGCGCATGTGCGGTATCGTCGGAATTGTCGGCCAGAGCCAAGTCGCGCCGCTCATCGTCGATGCTTTGAAGCGGCTGGAATATCGCGGCTATGACTCGGCCGGTGTCGCCACGATCGAGCATGGCCGGCTTGGCCGCCGCCGCGCCGAAGGCAAGCTGATCAACCTCGAACGCCGGCTGAAGGACGAGCCGCTCGATGGCACGATCGGCATCGGCCACACGCGCTGGGCCACACATGGCGTGCCCAACGAGACCAACGCCCATCCGCATTTCTCCGACGGCGTCGCCATCGTTCACAACGGCATCATCGAGAATTTCGCCGAGTTGCGCGATGAGCTGATCCGCGACGGCTATTCCTTCTCGTCGCAGACCGATACCGAGGTCGTAGCGCATCTGGTGGCGCGGCAGCTTGCCAAAGGGCTGAAGCCGATCGAGGCGGCGCACCAGGCGCTGAAGCGGCTGGAAGGCGCCTTTGCTCTGGCCATCATGTTCACCGGCGACGAGGATCTCATCGTCGGCGCCCGCAATGGCCCGCCGCTGGCCGTCGGCCATGGCGATGGCGAGATGTTTCTGGGCTCCGACGCCATCGCGCTGGCGCCGTTCACCAATTCCATCACCTATCTCGAAGACGGCGACTGGGCGGTGGTGCGCCGCGATGGCGTCACCATCTTCGACATCGACGGCAAAGAGGTTGCCCGCAAGCGCCAGCAATCACTGTCGACCAGCTTCATGGTCGACAAGGGCAACCGCCGCCATTTCATGGAAAAGGAAATCCATGAACAGCCCGAAGTGATCTCGCACACGCTCGCGCATTATGTCGATTTCGTCTCTGGCGTGTCGAAGCCGCTGGAACTGCCGTTCGACTTCGCTAAGATCGGCCGGCTGGCGATCTCGGCCTGCGGCACCGCCTATCTCGCGGGGTTGATCAGCAAATACTGGTTCGAGCGCTATGCGCGGCTGCCGGTCGACATCGATGTCGCCTCGGAATTCCGCTATCGCGAAATGCCGTTATCGGCTGATGATGCTGCCTTCTTCATCTCGCAGTCCGGCGAAACCGCCGACACGCTGGCCTCGCTGCGCTATTGCCGCAAGGCGGGCATGAAGATCGGCGCCATCGTCAATGTGCGCGAATCGACCATGGCGCGCGAATCCGACGTCGTGCTGCCGACGTTGGCCGGGCCGGAGATCGGCGTCGCCTCGACCAAGGCTTTCACCTGCCAGCTTTCGGTGCTGGCCTCGCTGGCGGTGCGTGCGGGTGTGGCCCGCGGCACGATCTCGAAGGACGAGGAAAAGACGCTGGTGCGCGCTCTTTCGGAGGCGCCTCGCTACGCCAACCAGGTGCTCAAGCTCGAGGAGCAGATCGAGCGCATCGCGCGCGAAATCTCGCGCTACAAGGACGTGCTCTATCTCGGCCGCGACACCAATTTCCCGCTCGCCATGGAAGGCGCGCTGAAACTCAAGGAAATCTCCTACATCCATGCCGAGGGTTATGCCGCGGGCGAACTGAAGCATGGCCCGATCGCACTGATCGACGAAAACATGCCGGTCATCGTCATCGCGCCGCATGACCGCATCTTCGAAAAGACGGTGTCGAACATGCAGGAAGTGGCGGCGCGCGGCGGCAAGATCATCCTGATCACCGACGCCAAGGGTGCGGCGCAGGTCAGCGTCAAGACGATGGAGACGATCATCCTGCCCGACGTGCCGGAAATCATCTCGCCGATCATCTACGCGCTGCCGATCCAGATGCTGGCCTACTACGCCGCCGTCTTTATGGGGACAGACGTCGACCAGCCGCGCAATCTGGCGAAATCGGTGACGGTGGAGTAGTCGGCGCTCATCGGGGGTCTTAAAAACTTCGCAGTTCCAAAGCGCCGTCCGCTTCACTAGTGTGGCGCTGCAACCTGCGCCCCCGGTGAACCATGTCCGATGCTCCCAGAACTTCCGGCATGACCCGGCTGAGGAACTATTTCCTCACAGGCTTTATCGTCTGCGCGCCGCTGGCGATCACCGCCTATATCGCCTGGTCGTTCGTCGGCTGGGTCGATTCCTGGGTGAAGCCGTACATTCCGGCGCGCTACAGCCCCGACACCTATTTGCCGTTTCCGGTGCCCGGCTTCGGCCTGATCGTGGCGCTCGTGCTGATCACGTTGATCGGGTTCATGACCGCCAACATCGTCGGCCGCGCGATCGTCAATTTCGGCGAACGGCTGCTTGGCCGTATGCCGCTGGTGCGCGGCATCTACGGTTCGCTGAAGCAGATATTCCAGACGGTGCTTTCGAACAAGGGTGATATGTTCCGCCAGGTCGGGCTGGTCGAATATCCGCGAAAAGGCGTCTGGTCGCTGGTGTTCGTCGCCAGTGAAAAGGAAACCGAGATCAACCAGAAGCTCGACCATGCAGGCGACCCGATGATCGCCGTGTTCATGCCGTGCACGCCGAACCCTACCACCGGTTTCCTGATGTACGTGCCGAAATCCGACATCGTGCTGCTCGACATGACGATTGAGGACGGCGCCAGGCTGATCGTCTCGGCCGGGCTGGTGGCGCCCGAAGTCAAGCCGAAGATGGTGACGATGAACGGCCAGCCGATCGACGGAGATCTCGCCAACCCGCCGCTTGGCGGGCTGATCGCCGAGGGCGCTCAGCCGGCGCGCAAGAGCCGTACGGCCTGGTCCCGGCCGAACAAATAGAGCAGCAGGCGCAGCGCCTCGCCGCGCTCAGACTGTAGTTCCGGGTCGCGCGACAGGATCAGCCTTGCATCGTCGCGGGCTGCTTCGAGCAAGTCGGCGTGCACCTCGATGCGCGCCACCTGGAAGCCCGGCGTGCCGGACTGGCGGGTGCCGAGCAATTCGCCTTCGCCGCGCAGCTTCAGATCCTCTTCGGCGATCAGGAAACCGTCCTCGGTCTCGCGCATCACCGACAGCCGGCGCTTTGCCGTCTCGCCGAGCGGGTCCTTGTAAAGCAGCACGCAGGAAGAAGGCTTGTCGCCGCGCCCGACGCGGCCGCGCAACTGGTGCAGTTGCGCCAGGCCAAAACGCTCGGCATGCTCGATGACCATGATCGTGGCGTCCGGCACGTCGACGCCGACCTCGATAACGGTGGTGGCGATCAGGATGCGGGTTTCGCCGGCCTTGAAGGCGCGCATCGCCTCGTCCTTTTCGGCGCCCTTCATGCGGCCATGGACGAGGCCGATGCGATCGCCGAACAAGGGCTGCAGCGAGGCAAAACGGTCCTCGGCCGACATCAGCTTGATCTCTTCGGATTCCTCGACCAGCGGGCAGATCCAGTAGATCTTCTGGCCGTCGGCAACGGCATCAAGCATGCGCCCGACCAGCTCGTCCAGCCGTTCCAGCGGCAGCGTGACGGTGCGGATCGGCTGGCGGCCGATCGGTTTTTCCGTCAGCTTGGAGACGTCCATGTCGCCGAAGGCGGTCAGCACCAGAGTGCGCGGGATCGGCGTCGCCGTCATCACCAGCATGTCGGGGGCGTCGCCCTTGGCGGTGATGGCAAGCCGCTGGTGGACGCCGAAGCGGTGTTGCTCGTCGACCACGGCAAAGACGAGGTCGTGATAGGTTACCGTTTCCTGGAACAGCGCATGGGTGCCGACGACGATGTCGATCTCGCCGCTGGCGAGACCTGATAGCGTTTCAGTGCGTTCGCGGCCCTTTTCGCGGCCGGTCAGGATAGCGACGCGCAGGCCGGCCTGTTCGGCCAGCGGCGTGATTGTCGCCAGATGCTGGCGCGCCAGGATTTCGGTCGGCGCCATCAAGGCCGCCTGGCCGCCGGCCTCCACCGCGCGCCCCATGGCCAGCAGCGCCACCACCGTCTTGCCGGACCCGNCCGGACCCGACATCGCCTTGCAGCAGGCGCAGCATGCGCTCGGGGTCGGCCAGATCGGCATTGATTTCGGCAAGCGCGAATTCCTGGCTGCCGGTCAATGAATAGGGCAGGGCTGCGCGCAGTTTCTCGACGATGCGACCGTCGCCGATGAGCGGCCGGCCCGACAGGCGGCGCACTTTTGCCCGCACCAATGCCAGCGAGACCTGGCCGGCGAGAAGCTCGTCATAGGCAAGGCGGCGCCATGCCACCCCCTCGATGGCGACATCGATCGGGTCCGCGGGATAGTGGATGCGGGCGAGCGCGTCGGCGAAGGCGGGGAAAGTCTGCTTGCGCATGAAGGCGCCGTCCTGCCATTCCGGCAATTCCGGCAGCCGGCCGAGCGCCTGGCCGATGGCGCGGCGCAGCACCTTGCCCGACAGGCCGGCGGTCAGCGGATAGACCGGTTCGACCAGCGGCAGTGTTTCCGCCTCGCTCACCAGGGCGACATGGTCGGGATGGACCATGGTCGGGCGGCCGTTGAACCACTCCATGCGGCCGGAGACGACGACATGCTCGCCCACCGGCATCGCCTTTTCGAGATAGGCGGCATGGGCGTGGAAGAAGATCAGGCCGATCTCGCCGGTGTCGTCATGGGCATAGACGCGGTAAGGCACCGACCGGTTGCCGCGCGGCGGCGGCTGGTGGCGGTCGATGCGCACGTCGAGTGTGACGATGGCGCCGGCAGGCGCAAGCGCGATGCCGGGACGATTGCGACGGTCGATGACGGTGTGCGGCAGCACGAACAACAGGTCGCCCGCGCGCGCCGGCCGTTCGCCGAGATCGGCCGCCACTACCTTCTCGATCAGAGCGCCAACCTTGGGGCCGACGCCGGCAAGCGAAGTGATGGGGACGAAGAGAGGGTCGAGGAGGGAGGGGCGCATGGCTTTACTCTCCCCCCTGTGGGGAGGGTCGATCCGCGAAGCGGAGCGGGGTGGGGGTAGGTGCGCGTCTAACTTTCGAGGAAGTCGGTAGGTCAGCGCCGCACCCCCACCCCGTCTCACTCGCTTCGCTTTGCGAAGCGTGCTCGCCGACCCTCCCCACAAGGGGGAGGGTGAAGTGCGGGCGGTGTCCGGCACCAGCGTTGTCAGGAGTGTTCTTCACACCCGGGATGTTTAGCCGCCCACCCGTGCGTTGCAAGGCTGACACCGCCCTCTATCCACGCTATATGCGCCGCACCAAGCAAGGATGCGGCACGATGACCGGGACGAAACGATCGAGCGAGGGGCTGGATATCAGGCGCCGCAAGCTGTTGTTCCGCTCCTGGCATCGCGGGATGCGCGAGATGGACCTTATCCTCGGTACCTTTGCCGACAACGAGATCGGCGCCTTGACCGGCGATGAAATCGACCAATATGAAAAGCTCCTCGAAATTCCCGACACCGAATTCCTGCCCATGGTCACCGGCGAAGGCCCGGTTCCCGGGAATATCGACTGTGCCGTCCTGCAAAAGATCCTGGCATCGCGCCGGACCATGACATTTTAAACGTGCAACCATGAGCCTCATTCCCAAAATCGGTCTGCCGAAAGGCCGTGCCGGCCAGTTCATCGTCGACGGCGTTGCCGATGGCTACGAAGCCTTTGCGCTGGTGCAGGCGATCCATGAGATTGCGCCTGACAAACCGGTGCTGTTCGTGGCGCGCGACGGCCAGCGCCTGCCGTCGATCATCGAGGCGCTGACCTTTGCCGCCCCCGGCCTGCCGGTGCTGGAGTTGCCGGCCTGGGATTGCCTGCCCTATGACCGCGTTTCGCCAGGCTCCGATGCCGCTGCCAAGCGGCTCGACGCCCTGACGGCGATGATCGCGCTGGCAAAAAAGCCGCATCGCGCGGTCATCCTGACCACTGCCAATGCGCTGCTTCAGCGCATTCCGCCGGCCGATCTGGTCGAAGCGCAGACTTTCCACGCAAAGCCCGGCAACCAGATCGACATGAACGCGCTGGTGTCCCGGCTGGAGATTTCCGGCTTCGAGCGGGTGCCGACGGTGCGCGGTATCGGCGAATTCGCCGTGCGCGGCGGCATCCTCGACCTCTACGCACCCGGCTGGACGGAAGCACTGCGGCTCGATTTCTTCGGCGACACGCTGGAATCGATCCGCGTCTTCGACGCCGCCACGCAGCGCACCACCGGCCAGCGCAAGTCGATGGCGCTGCAGGCGATGAGTGAAGTGGCGCTGACCCCCGAAACCATCAGCCGCTTCCGCCGCTCCTATATCGAAGCCTTTGGCGCGCCGCAGCGCGACGACGGCCTTTATGCGGCGGTGAGCGAAGGGCGACGCTTTGCCGGCATGGAGCACTGGCTGCCGCTGTTCTACGAGCGGCTGGAGACAGTGTTTGATTATCTGCCGGATGCGCCTGTCATCTTCGACCATCTGGCGCACGAAGCGCTGGCTGAGCGTCACACGCTGATCCTCGACCACTACGAAGCGCGCCGCAAACAGGCCGACGCCGCCTTGAAGGACGCCGTGCCCTACAAGCCGGTGGCGCCGGACCTGCTCTATCTCTCACCGGAAAACCTCGTGGCGTCGCTCGGACCGCGCGAAGCCATCGACTTCACCGCCTTCGACGCGCCCGATGTCGGGGCCAAGAAGGTCTTCCATGGCGGCTCGCGCCATGGCCGCAGCTTTGCCGAGGAACGGGCTGACCCAAACATCAACGTCTTCGATGTCGTCGTAAAACACATCGCCGACGAGCGCGCGGCGCGCCGGCGGGTCATCGTCGCCGGCTGGACCGAAGGCTCGCTCGACCGGCTTGGCCAGATCCTGGCCGAGCACCATCTCGGCAATCTCGTGCCGGTGGCGACGCTGGCCGAGGCGGAAAAGCTCGAGCCGGGGCAGGCGGCACTCGCCGTGCTGCCACTGGAATCCGGCTTCGAGACCGAACAGCTGGTTGTCGTCGCCGAGCAGGACATTCTTGGCGACCGGCTGATCCGGCGATCGAAACGCAAGAAGCGCGCGTCCGACTTCATTGCCGAAGCATCGTCGTTGTCGGCAGGCGACATCGTCGTCCATGCCGATCACGGCATTGGCCGCTTCATCGGCCTGCGCACCATCGAGGCGGTCGGCGCGCCGCATGACTGCCTGGAAATCCACTATGCCGGCGACGACCGGCTGTTCCTGCCGGTGGAAAACATCGAGCTTCTGTCGCGCTACGGCTCTGACACAGCCGAGGCGACGCTGGACAAGCTCGGCGGCGGCGCCTGGCAGTCGCGCAAGGCGCGGCTGAAGAAGCGCCTGCTCGACATGGCCGGACAGCTGATCCGCATTGCCGCCGAGCGCCAGATGCGTACCGCGCCGCCCATGGTGCCGGCGGAAGGGCTTTACGGCGAATTCTCGGCGCGCTTTCCCTATGAGGAGACCGACGACCAGCAGGGCGCGATCGATGCCGTCGTGGACGATCTCGGCGCCGGCAAGCCGATGGACCGGCTGATCTGCGGCGATGTCGGCTTCGGCAAGACCGAAGTGGCGTTGCGCGCCGCCTTCATCGCGGCGATGGAAGGGTTCCAGGTCGCGGTCGTGGTCCCGACGACGCTGTTGTCGCGCCAGCATTTCAAGACCTTTTCGCAGCGCTTCTCCGGCCTGCCGATCCGCGTCGGCCAGGCCTCGCGGCTGGTCGGCGCCAAGGAACTGGCGGAAACCAAGAAAGCCATCGCCGAGGGGCAGGTCGACATCGTCATCGGCACCCATGCACTGCTCGGGTCGGCGATCTCGTTCAAGAATCTCGGCCTGCTGATCATCGACGAGGAGCAGCATTTTGGCGTCAAGCACAAGGAACGGCTGAAGGACCTCAAGACCGATGTCCACGTGCTGACGCTGTCGGCGACGCCGATCCCGCGCACGCTGCAGCTTGCCTTGACCGGCGTGCGCGAACTGTCGCTGATCGCCACGCCGCCGATCGACCGCATGGCGGTGCGCACCTTCATCTCGCCTTTCGACCCGCTGGTCATCCGCGAGACGCTTCTGCGCGAACGCTACCGCGGCGGCCATTCCTTCTATGTCGTTCCGCGCATCAGCGATCTCGCCGAAATCCATGATTTCCTGCGCGAATCCGTCCCCGAGCTGAAGGTGGCGGTGGCCCATGGTCAGATGCCGCCGGGCGAACTCGACGACATCATGAACGCCTTCTATGACGGCCAGTACGACGTGCTGTTGTCGACCACCATCGTCGAATCCGGGCTCGACATTCCGACCGCTAACACGCTGATCATCCATCGCGCCGATATGTTCGGCCTGTCGCAGCTCTACCAGCTGCGCGGCCGCGTCGGCCGTTCCAAGGTGCGGGCATATGCGTTGTTCACGCTGCCGGCCAACCGCAAGCTCACCGACACGGCCGAGCGCCGGCTGAAGGTGCTGCAGTCGCTGGACACGCTTGGCGCCGGGTTCCAGCTCGCCAGCCACGACCTCGACATCAGGGGCGCCGGCAATCTACTCGGCGAAGAACAATCCGGACACATCAAGGAGGTCGGCTTCGAGCTTTACCAGCAGATGCTGGAAGAGGCGGTGGCCGAGGTGAAGGACTCCGGCGAGGTCCAGGACGGCGGCTGGTCGCCGCAGATCGCTGTCGGCACGGCTGTCATGATCCCGGAAAGCTACGTGCCGGACCTTCAGCTCAGGCTGGCGCTCTACCGCCGCCTTGGCGATCTCGAAAACACCGAGGAGATCGATGCTTTCGGCGCCGAGCTGATCGACCGCTTCGGCCCGCTGCCGGAGGAAGTGAAGCATCTGCTCAAGATCGTCTTCATCAAGGCACTCTGCCGCAGGGCCAATGTCGAAAAGCTCGATGCCGGCCCCAAGGGCGTCGTCATCCATTTCCGCAAGCGCGAGTTTTCCAACCCGGTCGGGCTGGTCAAGTACATCGGCGAACAGGGCTCGCTGGCCAAGATCAGGGCCGACCACAGCGTGGTCTTCATCCGCGACTGGCCAACGGCGGAGAAGCGCCTGGCGGGCTCGGCGGTCGTCATGACGCAACTGGCGCGGCTGGTGGAGAAGGCCGCATAGCCCGCCGGCTACCATTCGCCACCGCTTGAATTCCGGTCTAGAATAGGAAATCGGCTTCGTGTATGGAGCCGCCATCCCCATATGGGGCGGGAATGGCGGGCAAAAGCCTGCTGGAAAGAGCGTTTGGGTGCAGCGATGACGAAATGGTCGCCGAATTCTTGGAGAGCAAAGCCGATCAAGCAGGTTCCTGCCTATCCGGACCTCGCCGCGCTGAAGAACACGGAAGCCCAGCTCGCCACCTTTCCGCCGCTGGTTTTTGCCGGTGAGGCGCGCAAGCTGAAGAAGCAGCTTGCGGCTGTCGCTGCCGGCGACGCATTCCTTCTGCAGGGCGGTGATTGCGCCGAGAGTTTCGCCGAACATGGCGCCGACAACATCCGCGACTTCTTCCGCGTCTTCCTGCAGATGTCGGTGGTGCTGACCTTTGCCGGCGCGCAGCCGGTGGTGAAGGTCGGCCGTGTCGCCGGCCAGTTCGCCAAGCCGCGCTCGTCTGACGATGAGACCAAGGGCGAGGTGACGCTGCCAAGCTACCGTGGCGACATCATCAACGGCATCGAGTTCGACCCCAAGTCGCGTATTCCCGACCCGGCCCGCCAGGAAATGGCCTACCGCCAGTCGGCGGCGACCCTTAACCTGCTGCGTGCCTTCGCCCAAGGCGGCTACGCCAGCCTGGAGAATGTGCATCGCTGGATGCTGGGCTTCGTCTCCGACAGCCCGCAAGGCGAGAAGTATGGCATGCTCGCCAACCGCATCACCGAGACGATGGACTTCATGAAGGCCGTCGGCATCACCTCGGAGACCAACTACGCGCTGCGCGAGACCGACTTTTACACCAGTCACGAGGCGCTGCTGCTCGGCTATGAAGAGGCGCTGACCCGCGTCGATTCGACCTCCGGCGACTGGTACGCAACGTCGGGCCACATGATCTGGATCGGCGACCGCACCCGACAGCCCGACCATGCGCATGTCGAATTTTGCCGCGGCATCAAGAACCCGCTCGGCCTCAAATGCGGCCCGTCGCTGACGACTGACGGCCTGCTGGAGCTCATCGACCTGCTCAATCCGGAGAACGAGCCGGGCCGGCTGACGCTGATCGCCCGCTTCGGCTCCGACAAGGTCGCCGACCATCTGCCGAAGCTGGTGCGCGCGGTGCAGAAGGAAGGTCGCAGCGTCGTGTGGTCGTCCGACCCGATGCACGGCAACACGATCGAGGCCGCCGGCTACAAGACACGGCCGTTCGACCGCATCCTCAAGGAAGTCCAGACCTTCTTCGAGGTGCATCGCGCCGAAGGCACGCATCCCGGCGGCATCCATGTCGAAATGACCGGCAAGAATGTTACCGAATGCACCGGCGGCGCCCGCGCCATCACCGCAGAGGAACTGCAGGATCGCTACCACACCCATTGCGACCCGCGCCTCAACGCCGACCAGGCGATCGAGCTGGCGTTCCTGGTGTCCGACCTCTTGAAGAAGACCCATCCGATCCAGCACAAGCAGGCCGTGAACGGCTGAGAGCCTGTTTTCAGAAACTGAAATGATAAGCGCCGCAGAAATCCGGCGCTTTTTCGTTTAGATCAACGCCCGCGTTCCCAGCGCAATCCGTTGAGCCGGGGATCGTTGGCAAAGGCGGTTCTGGAAAACTCGATCCGCTTCTCCGGAAATTCTGAGATGGCCTGGACGCCGAACGCGCCGAGCCGGATGCGCCAGGTATGCGGCTCCAGCGGCTTGGCCTTGGTAAAGCCGCGGCATGTCAGCAGCGCCACATTGACGCCCTTCGGGTCGCGCGCCGAACGGTAACGGATCGCCTCCAGCCCAGCCTCACGCGCGACATCGGCAATCGCCTGGCTGGCGGCATAGTCGGTCGGATGCGTCCAATGGGCCCGGTCGCGGTCGAGCGGCGGCCGCGTCAGGTCGATGGCATTGTCGGTACGGATCGCGGCGGCGAAGGCGGTGTATTCGGCGGCGTCGTGCGGCCATGGCGTCTCGGGCGAATCGGCGAAGAACAACAAGCGGTAGAAGGCCATTTCGGCGACCGCCGTCATGATCGTCTCCGCGGCATAGTAGACACCCAGGGTGCGGCCGGCGCGGCGGAAGCGCGAGCCGTAGGGATAGATCGAGCCGTAGCGGAAGGGCGTCGCCAGGAGATAGTGGAGATGCCGGCATTCCATGGGGATTTGCGGCTTGGTCTCCTCGATCAGATCCTCGAGCAGCGCCTGTTCGTCCAGCGTGTCGACGATCTTCAGCGTCGAGACGCGGTGCTGCGCCTCGACCATGCGCCAGTATTTGCCGTCGAGCCGGACGGCTTCAGACGAGAGCGCGTCGGGAGTCCAGATAGGCAATGACATCGACAAGCCCGGTAATGGTGAGGATCTTTTCAAGCGGGCTGCCATCGAAAGCCGTGTTGGCGTTCTTCAGCCATGCCCGGGCTATCGTCTCGTCACCGCCGACAATGGCATCGAGCGAACGGAACAGCCGCACGAACAGCACCGCGAGTTCGAACGGCTTGGTGCCGCGCTCCAGCAGGAATTCCTGCCTGCGCATGCGTGAAACCGTGGCTTCCGAGACGCCGATGATCGACGCAAGCACCCTGGCGGTTATATCCAAGAGTTCGGCGGCGCGCAGCGTGGCCTTGGTCAGAACCGCGTTTTCGGCCGCCGTCGCGGTGAGATCAGGGGCGGCATTGGGTTGTGTAACAGACATGGCCTCTCTCTTTCCATGGAAAATATAGTCCACTGAAATTCATATGGAAAGAGGCGGGATCCGATAAATTTGCCTGTGCCCGGGAATTGGCTGCACGCCGAAGCGTCAGTCTTTCTTGTATAGCAGCCAGTTCTTGCCGGTGCGGCCGGCCATTGTCGAGTGCCGGGTGACGCGGTTGCGCCCGCCAACCTTGGAGCGGTAGAGCGCCCGGTCCGCCTTGGTGTAAAGATCCTCCGGGCTTTCCGCTTCGGAAGCCATGCAGATGCCCATGGAAACGGTCACCGTGCCGTAATTGGCGCCGGTCTGGCTGCTGGTGAACGGCGTCTGTTCGATCAGCACGCGGATGCGTTCGGCGATCTCGTAAGTGGTATCCTCGCTGGCGCCCTCGACGATCAGCGCGAATTCCTCGCCGCCGGTGCGGGCAACGAACATGTCTTCACGGATGCTGGTCTGGAAGATTTCAGCGACGATCTGGATGATCTTGTCGCCGACCGGGTGGCCGTAGCGATCGTTGACACCCTTGAAATGGTCGATGTCGGCAAGGATCAGGGCGTTGAACAGGATCCCCTTGTTGGAGGTGTAAATCGCCGTGATTTGCTTGTCGAAGGCGCGGCGGTTCCAGATATGGGTCAAGGGGTCGGTGTCGGCGAGCCGCTTGTACTCCTCAAGCTTCGACTTGACGCTCTCCAGTTCCGCCGTCTTGTCGCTCAGCGTGGTTGCAACCTGCTTGCCGTGGTCGAGGGTCGAGTTGGTGGCCGCCGCCATGGCGCTGGCGACCTTCTGCAGCAGATCCTGCGAAAGCAGGCTGCGGTTGGCGAGGCCACTCGATGTCTCATCGAGGATCTTGCCGTATTTCTCGATATGGCTACGTTCGCTGCGCAGCAGCAAGGCGATGTCCTCGAGTTCCCTGGCCAGCACGTCGCGCGCCTGCTCGACAATGCCGGGACCGTGATGCTGGGCAAAGAAAGCGCGGCCGATGCGGTCGAGATCGTCCTGCGTCGGCTGGTTGCCCAGCGCGACGACGGCCAGGCCGAGTTCGCGATTGGTGCCTTTCAGTGCTTCGTAGAAGATTTCGTAATTGCGCGGCAGGCCAAGCACGCTGAGCTGACGCATGGTCGCCACAACGGCTGTTGCAATGTCGCTGTTTCGGTCGGTCTGGACGGCTGCCGGCTGCATGTTCTGTTCACTCTGCCTCTGGGAACCATCGCAGACCGTGCGAGATGCCGCCGACCGGAGAGTGCCAGCCGTATTTCGGATCATCCTGCGAAAGACACGTCCCCAATCGCGACATTCGCTTGGCAACGACCATAGATGCGCCGGCGCTAAAGTTTCCTTAATGTGCCGCTAGGTAACGCGTCCGTTCTACCGCAGGCTGCAGAAATGGTTTGCAAAGATCCTGAGGTCAGGTCCGAACACGCCCAGCCCATGTCGCATTTGCCGGTGCCCGGCTGCGGCAAAACTGAAATCCTCTCGGCCAGCGGCGAAGCCGTGGACGATGGCTGGTGGAGGTAGGGATGAGCAACAACCACAGCGGATCTTGCCTTTGTGGAGCCGTGCGTTTCCAGACGCGAGGGCCGTTGCGCGGCGTCATTTATTGCCACTGTTCGCAGTGCCGCAAGCAGAGCGGGCATTTTTACGCCGCGACCAACGTCGCCGACGGCGACATCACGATAACCGGCGCCGACAACATCAGCTGGTACGAATCGTCTTCCTTTGCCAAGCGCGGCTTTTGCAAGATCTGCGGCTCGGTGCTGTTCTGGAAGCCGGGTCAGGATGCCTATGTCTCAGTTCTGGCCGGATCGTTCGACAACCCGACCGGGCTCGAAGGCCAATGCCACATCTTTGTCGGCGACAAGGGCGATTACTATACGATCGACGATGGACTGCCGCAGTTCGAGAAGTCGACGCCGACGATCAAGGTTGCGGAGGAGTGATTTTGCGGCGGCTGCCTTATTCCCTTGATCCAGCCATTGCGATATCCCCTGCCGGTGATTCGAAGGGGATGCGGCATGCAGCGGCTGATCGGTGCTTACTTCAATTCTGTGCGAGCCTTTCGCAAGCTCGCCGCCAGCGAAAGGGCATTTCAGCAGGAACTGATGCTGCTGGTGCTGGCGCTGCCGCTCGGCTGGTTCGTCTCGGTCTCGTGGCGCGGCTACGCGCTGTTGATCGGCGCGGTGCTGCTGCTCATCATGGTCGAAGTGCTGAACACCGGCATCGAGGCAGCCTGCGATGCCTTCAGTCGCGAGTTCAACGTCGACATCCAGCTCGCCAAGGACTGCGGCTCGCTGGCGGTGCTGATTTCGGTTGTTATCGTCGCCGGCGTCTGGGGAATCGCCCTCATCGAGCGCATCACGGGACTACCGATCTGATCTGAACGCTCCCATATGTTAGTCACCAAAGGAGACTGACGTCGTGGAAGCCAATTTTCTGCTGCTTGAAAGAGCCGGCCTGCCGGAAGACCTGCGCTGGCTGGCGGAAAAATATCCGCGCGAGACATGGCAGGGCCACGCCAACATCCACGGCATGGCAAACATGTGGCTGCAGCGGCACGACATGTTCCGAGAGCTGGGCGGCATGCTCACCAACGGCATTGGCGACTATCGCGAAGGCAGGCTGACGGCGCCGGATTTCGCGCGCTGGTTCGCGCCGCGGCTGAACCACTTTCTCGGCAATCTCGACGGCCACCACAATGTCGAGGACTACCAATATTTCCCGGCTTTCGCCAAGGCGGAGCCGCGCCTGAAGCGCGGCTTCGAAATCCTCGATGCCGACCATCACACCATTCATGAGGGGCTGGAGCGCAACGCCGAGACGGCGAACGCCTTCATCCGCACGCTCGAGGAGAGCGAGGACAGGCAGCGCTTCGCCGCCGACGCCTATGCGGACGAGAACAGCCGGCTGATCGCCATGCTGAAGCGGCATCTGGCCGACGAGGAAGATCTCATCATCCCGCTGATCCTCGATCGCGGCGACCGGGCTCTGGTCGAGGACGACGACTGAACCTTACGATGTGGTTTCGCTGTCGCGGGCGTCCTTGGCGCGCTCCTTGCCGGCGACGGTGCGGGCGATGAGCCAGGCAATGATGGCGACACCCAGACCTATGGCAAGCGCGATCAGCAGCCGTTCGTGATGGAGCAGTGCCTTGCCTATCATCTGCTCGGCGCCGAGGCCGAAGACGTAGCCGATGCCGCAGAACAAAGCCGCCCAGACCAGCGACGACACCGCGTTGAGGATAACGAAGCGCGCTACCGAAATGCTGGCGAAACCGGCCGCGATGCCGCCGACTAGGCGCAGGCCATAGATGTAGCGGTTGGACAGGACGAATATGTTGGGATGGGACGAGACGAGACGGTAGGCGTGGTTGAAGCCGGGCCTCGCCTTCAGTTTCAGCACCCTGGGATGGTCGGCAAAGCTGCGGCCGAGAATGAAGAAAAACGTGTCGCCGACGAAGGCGCCAATGGCGGCCGTGAGGAAAGCCTTCCAGAGGATGAAGACATGCTGATGGGCGAAGAAGCCGCCGAGGATGGCCGCACTTTCGCCTTCGGCGACACAGCCCATGAAAACCGCGATCAACCCATATTGCTCGATGAGGTGATGGACGATCCCGGTCATTGAGAGGTTTGCCGGCCCGACAGTTTTTCGTCTATGCGGTTCACCTGTTCGGCCAGGCGCGCGATGTCCTCGCGCACGCCGATGATCTGGCTGTGGCGCAGTTCGTCCAGCTTTTCATGCAGAGCCATGATCTCGATCTCGGCCTTGAGGTTGACCTCATAGTCATGCGCGGCGTCGATGCGGTCGCGCGCGGCCTGGCGGTTCTGCGACATCATGATCACCGGCGCCTGCAAGGCGGCGATCATCGACAGCACCAGGTTTAGGAAGATGAAGGGGTAGGGGTCGAACGAGTCTCGCCCGAGCAGCCACCAATTGGCGCCGATCCACAGCACCAGGAAAGCAATGAAGGACAGGATGAACGTCCACGAGCCGCCGATGCGGGCAATGGCATCGGCGATCCGGTCGCCGGCGCCCTGAAGGCCGGTGAGGCTGTCGTTGATATCCTGCGAGATGGGCTTGCGGTCGACAGTGCTCTGCAACACCCGCCGCTCGAGCTCGCTGAGGGTTTCAGGCGTTCGCCTCAACCAGCGGTTGGCAAGTTCTGGCACGGTCTTGTGCATGGATGTCTCCATAGGAAAAGCGTCGGCTTGGCAGCCTTGTTTGCATATAGGAAGATGGCGTTTCGTCAAAAGCGCGGCGCGAGGATGCAGGATGCCCGATTTCGCGAAGATTCGCGCCCGTGCTGCAAAACGCAAAGGCGGCGACGCGGTGCTGACGTCGCTGCTCGGGCCGGCGTCTGACAATGCTGCTGTTGCCGACATTACGGACGATCGCATCCTGTCGACGATGGCCGAGCGGGTATTTGCCGCCGGCTTCGTCTGGCGCGTTATCGAACAGAAATGGCCCGGGTTCGAGGACGCGTTTCTCCATTTCGAGCCGAAACGGCTGTTGTTTCAACCTGATGACTTCTGGCACGACCTGACGGCTGATCAACGCATCGTGCGCAACCCGCAGAAGATCAAATCCGTCCGCGACAACGCCGCCTTCGTTGAGCGTGTGTCGAAGGAACATGGCGGTTTCGGCAAATTCCTCGCGGAGTGGCCTGACGACGACCAGGTCGGGCTGATGGCGTATCTCGGCAAGCATGGCAGCCGGCTTGGCGGCAACACCGGCCAGTATTTCCTGCGCTGGCTGCAATGGGACGCCTTCGTCATCTCGGCCGATATGGTCGCGGCTTTGCGTGACGCCGGCCTCGACATCGCGGAAAGTCCGACGTCGAAGAGGGATCTCGACAGGATTCAGGCGCAGATCAACAAATGGGCGCAGGAAACCGGCCTGCCGCGCCGGCACATTTCGCGCATTCTGGCGATGTCGATGGGAGAGAACCATTCGCCGCAATCGCTGCGCGAATATATGGGCGACGACTGATCACCGAATTGGTCCAAACGAACGCCATTGCTCGGGCAAATTTGCCGCGCTAAACCGCACAGATGACCCAGAAGACCGCACCCGATATTCTGCGCATCGCCGTTGCCCAGCTCAACCCGACGGTCGGCGATGTCGCCGGCAATCTTGCCAAGGCGCGCGAGGCGAGGGCGGATGCCGCCCGCCAGGGCGCCGACATCGTGCTCTACACCGAGCTTTTCCTTGCCGGTTATCCGCCGGAGGATCTGGTGCTGAAGCCGGCCTTCCTCAAGGTTTGCGAGAAGGCCGCTCAGGATTTCGCCGCGGATACCTCCGATGGCGGGCCGGGCGTCATCATCGGCACGCCGCTGAAGCGCAAGAGCGGCACCCACAATTCGATCATCGTCGCCGATGGCGGCAAGATCCTCGCCGAGCGCTACAAGCTCGATTTGCCAAACTATGGCGAGTTCGACGAGAAGCGCGTCTTCCAGGCCGGGCCCGAGGCTCAGGGACCCGTCAACTTCCGTGGTGTGCGCATCGGAATTCCGATCTGCGAGGACATCTGGGGCGACGTTGGCATCTGTGAAACCCTGGCCGAGAGCGGCGCGGAAATCCTGCTAGTGCCGAACGGCTCGCCCTACTACCGCGCCAAGATGGACGTGCGCCATCAGGTCGTTATCCGCCAGGTCATCGAGACCGGTTTGCCGATGATCTATGCCAATCAGATTGGCGGCCAGGATGAGCTGATCTTCGACGGCGCCTCTTTTGCCATCGGCGCCGACAAGACGCTCGCCTTCCAGATGAGCCAGTTCGAGGAAACTGTCGATGTCACCACCTGGAAGCGCAGCCGTGTCGCCGCAGGCGCGCAAAATGCAGATAACTCTGGCGGCTGGGTCTGCTCGGAAGGGCCGATGTCGAAAATCCCCGAGCGCGAAGAGGCGGACTACCGTGCCTGCATGCTGGGCCTGCGCGACTACGTCAACAAGAACGGCTTCAAGAACGTCGTGCTGGGTCTCTCCGGCGGCATCGATTCGGCGATCTGCGCGGCATTGGCCGTCGATGCGCTCGGCGAGGAGCGGCTGCGGGCGGTGATGATGCCCTACCGCTATACCTCGGAGGATTCGCTGAAGGATGCCGAGGATTGCGCCCGTGCGCTTGGCTGCCGCTATGACATCGTGCCGATCTTCGAACCGGTCGAGGGTTTCCTACACACGCTGGCGCAGCTTTTTGAAGGCACCAAGGAAGGCATCACCGAAGAGAATCTACAGAGCCGCGCGCGCGGCACGATCCTGATGGCGATTTCCAACAAGTTCGGCTCGATGGTCGTCACCACGGGCAACAAGAGCGAGATGTCGGTGGGCTACGCCACGCTTTATGGCGACATGAATGGCGGCTTCAACCCGATAAAAGACCTCTACAAGATGCAGGTCTATGCGCTGTCGCGCTGGCGCAACAGCCATGTGCCGCCGGGCGCGCTCGGTCCCTCAGGCGAGGTGATCCCCAGGAATATCATCGACAAGGCGCCGTCGGCGGAATTGCGCGAGAACCAGACCGACCAGGATTCGCTGCCGCCCTATCCGGTGCTGGACGACATTCTGGAATGCCTGGTCGAGAACGAAATGGGCGTCGACGACATCGTCGCGCGCGGCCACGACCGGGCGACGGTGACGCGCGTCGAACATTTGCTCTACATTGCCGAGTACAAACGCCGGCAAGCGGCGCCGGGTGTGAAGATCACCCGGAAGAATTTTGGCCGCGACCGCCGCTATCCCATCACCAACCGTTTCAGGGATCGCGGCTGAACTTCGTTTAATTAGAGAACCTTGGGGCTTTCATGTTTTTCAGCTATTTCAAGGGAACGCCTGAATATCACATCCTGCGCTTCAAGAACGGCAAGGTCCGTGAGCAGGGGCGCGGCATCTCCTTCTGGTACGGGACGTTCGGCACCACCATCGCCATGGTGCCGGTGACGTCGCTCGACAACCCTTTCATCTTCACCGAGACGACGGCGAATTTCCAGGATCTGGCAATCCAGGGGTCGGTCAGCTACCGCATCATCGATCCACTCAAGGCAGCCGAAGGTTTTGATTTCAGCGCCAAGCTCAGCCGTGCCGACGTCGTCGGCGACGGCCGGGAGAAGATCGCCGAGCGCCTGGTGCTTGCGATACAGAGCCGCGCCCGCGCGGTGGTTTCGAGCATGACGCTGGAACAGGCGCTGGCCGAGGTGACCAAGCTCGGCGGCAATCTCGCCGAACTCCTGCGCAACGATCCGATTGCGGCAACCGCCGGCCTGTCGATCGAGGAGGTCCACATCACCTCGGTCCAGCCGACGCCGGAGATCCGCAAGGCGCTCCAGACCGAATATCGCGAGGCGCTGCAGCGCCAGGCCGATGCGGCGATCTATGGGCGCCGTGCCTGGGGCGTGGAGAAGGAGCGCGAGATCAAGCAGAGCGAACTGGCGACCGAAATCGAGCTTGCCGAACGCAACAAGCTGCTGGTCGACACCGAAGCGCGCAACAAGCTGACGCTTGCCGAGGCGCAAGCCAAGGCGCAGCAGCTGGAACTGACCGTCTATTCGTCGGCGCCCGCCCACGTGCTGACGGCGATGGCCTTCAAGGCCTGGGCGGAAAAGGGCGGTTCGGTCGGCAATCTGTCGATCACGCCTGACATGCTCACCAGCGCGCTCAGCCAGCTTTCCACGCCGAAAGCCGGGTCCTGAAAGGCAAGCACGGGTGGCAAGCGACCAGAGCGGCAGGCCGATCGACCGGGTGATCGTCGTCACCCGCAAGACCGAGCTGGAGGAGCTGACGACGCGCTTCAACACGCAGGGACAGGCGCGCTTTTATCTCCGGCAGGCCGGCATGAATTTCGACCCGGTCAAGGCGGCGCATGACGTCTATCACCAGGCGCTCGACCGGGTGATGGGTTCGCTTCCCCAAGGCCTCAAACAGTTGCGGCTCGACCGCGAACTGGTACCGCAGTTCGAATTCGGCTCCGACGCGGTGATCGCGCTCGGTCAGGACGGGCTGGTGTCCAACACCGCGAAGTACCTCCCGTACCAGCCGCTGATCGGCATCAACCCGAACCCGGCGCTTTTCGACGGCGTGTTGCTGCCGTGGAATGCCGACGATACCGAAAAGGTCCTCGGCCTGACGATCGCCGGCAAGGCGAAGCGCCAGGCGGTGGTGATGGCCGAAGCGCGCTCCAATGACGGACGCCGGCTGATCGCCTTCAACGATCTGTACGTCGGCGCCTCGACGCATGTCTCGGCGCGCTACGAGTTGACCTATGGCGGCAGGACCGAGCGCCAGTCGTCGAGCGGCATTATCATCTCCACGGGCGCCGGCTCCACCGGCTGGCTGCGCTCGGTGATGGCGGGCGCCGCGGGACTGGCCGCGGCCTATGGTGACAACTCCGTGCCGACCGTGCCGCCGCAAGGCTATGACCGCGAAGGCGAACAGCTGTTCTTTTCGGTGCGCGAACCGTTTCCGAGCAACACGACCGGCGTGTCGCTTGTGCATGGCGTCATCACCCGCGACCGGCCGCTGGTGGTTTCTTCGCGGCAGAGCAGGGGCGGCGTCATCTTCAGCGACGGGATGGAGCTCGATTTCGTCGAGTTCAATTCCGGCACCGACGTGACCATCGCGATCGCCGACCAGAAGGCCTATCTCGTGGTGCCATAAGCGCGCCACGTGGGCAGCCAAACCACCGGCCGGACTGAATTCGGCCGCCCTCCATTCTTTGCGAGGCACCATGCCCGACTGTGAGATCAGCTTCGACATGTCACGGATCGATTTCCGGGCGACCTCCGACCTGTTGATGGCAAGTTATTGGGGCGCCGGCCGCAGCGATGAGTTTCATCGCCGCGCCTTTGCCAACTCGTTCTGCACCGCGGCCTATATCGACGGGAACCAAGTCGGTTTTGGCCGGGCCATCACCGACCGTACGGTGTTTGCCTATCTCGCCGACATCATCATCTGGCCGCAGTATCGCGGCCAAGGCATTGGCTTGCAACTGGTGCAGGCGCTCATCGACCACCCTGAACTCAGCACGGTCTCGCACTGGAGCCTGTCGACCAGTGACGCGCATGGCCTTTATGAGAAGCTGGGCTTCAAGGCATCAACCGACGGCCGCTACATGCGCCTCGATCGCAACCCGGAATGAGGCATAGCGAGGGGGGTTGACCGGCTGTTGTTGCAAAATAACCTCACTGGTTGGACCAGTTACGCTTTGCCACGTGCCCGGCCTTGGCGATCCTTCATGGCGTCTCTATAAGGACCTCTCCGCAAGTGTCTTGCGGGAGGTCTGAATGGCAGTATTTCACATGGTAATGTGAGGCCGCGAAGCCTAGGTCTCACCTGGCGTCCGGCGAAGGTTTGCCCTTCGCACCGATGCCGGGTCGAGTACAGGCTTCTGCCGATGCCGGTCGCCACCCGACAACCCGGGGCGCGCCGCCACCTATGCCGAACCTCCGCAGCCGGGCGAATTGCCCAGCGCGGTTTTCAATTTTCAGACCTTACCGGGACCGGGCAGATTTGCGCCCGGATGACATCATGACTCGTTTTCGAATCGATCTGCGTGCAAGCGCCTTTCGCAGCGTTCTTGGCTTCACGCTCAGCCACTGGCGGCGCCAGCCGTGGCGGCTTTCGCTGATCATGGGCAGCTTCCTGCTGTCGACCCTGGCCGACGTCTTGACGCCGCTCTATTCCGGCCGGCTGGTCGACGCCGTCGCCAGCAGTGCGTTGGCTGACGATGTCGCGTGGAATGCGGCAATGGCGGCGTTCTTCGCGCTCATCGCTTTGGCGCTGACCGGCGTGGTGCTGCGCAACCTGGCTTTCATGGGCATTGTCGAGCTGACGCTGAAGATGATGGCCGACATCGCCGCCGACGCGTTCCATCGCGTGCAGCGCTTCTCAACCGACTGGCACGCCAACAGCTTTGCCGGATCGACGGTGCGCAAGGTCACGCGCGGCATGTGGGCTCTCGACCTGCTCAATGACACCATCCTGATTGCGTTGCTGCCGTCGGCCGCCATGCTGGTCGGCTCGACGTTGCTGCTCGGCTGGTTCTGGCCGCTGATGGGGCTGGTCGTGGCAGTCGGCTCGGTGCTGTTCATCACGGTGACGGCGCTGCTGTCGCTCGGCTATGTCGCGCCCGCGGCACGGCTCGCCAACAGCTGGGATACGCGGCTTGGCGGCTCGCTTGCCGATGCGGTGAGCTGCAATGCCGTGGTCAAGGGTTTCGGCGCCGAGACGCGCGAGGAAACGCGTCTTGCCAAGGTCGTCGCCAAATGGCGCGCGCGGACCAGCCGCACCTGGGTGCGCGGCACCATCAACGGCACGACGCAAGGCGCCATGCTGCTGGTGCTGCGGACGGCAGTAATCGGCCTGTCGCTGATGCTGTGGGCCTGGGGCCAGGCAAGTGCGGGCGATGTCGCCTTCGTGCTGACCTCGTTCTTCGTGCTGCAGGGCTACCTCAGGGACATCGGCACGCATATCCGCAATTTGCAGCGTTCGGTCAACGACATGGAGGAACTGGTCGATTTCCAGTCGCAACCGCTCGGCATCGAGGACCGGCCCGGCGCCAAGCCGATCCGGATCACGCATGGCCACATCGCCTTCGATAACGTCACCTTCCACTATGGTAGCCATCGCTTGCCGCTCTACCGCGACTTTTCGGTGGAGATAGCGGCGGGCGAGCGGGTCGGACTGGTCGGCCATTCCGGCTCGGGCAAGACGACCTTCGTGAAGCTGATCCAGCGTCTCTATGATGTCAGCGGCGGCAGGATACTGATCGATGGCCAAGACATCTCCCAGGTTGCACAGGCGTCGCTGCGCGCGCAGATTGCCATCGTCCAGCAGGAGCCCATCCTGTTCCACCGCTCGCTGGCGGAAAACATCGCCTACGCCCGTCCGGACGCCACGCAGGCCGAGATCGAGCATGCCGCCAAGCTCGCCAGCGCGCACGACTTCATCACCAGCCTGCCGAAGGGCTACGGCACGCTGGTCGGTGAACGCGGCGTGAAGCTGTCGGGCGGCGAGCGCCAGCGGGTGGCGATCGCACGCGCCTTCCTGGCGGATGCGCGCATCCTGATCCTGGACGAGGCGACATCGAGCCTCGATTCGGAATCGGAAGTGCTGATCCAGCAGGCGATGATGGTCGGCCGCACGACGCTGGTCATCGCACACCGTCTGTCGACGGTGCGGGCGCTGGACAGGCTGCTCGTGTTCGACCGTGGCAAGATCGTCGAGGAAGGCTCGCATGACGAGCTGATCCGGCTGAAGGGCGGCATCTACCGCCGCCTGTTCGAGCGGCAGGCGCTGGAACTGACCAAGGGCCTGGTGATCTGAGCTGAACGCGAGCCCTATCCGAGGGATAGGGCTCTGCCTGGTTCATCCAGGCATTCGCTCGAATGGCTGAAGCGCTGGGTCGATCGTGTCCCAGGCGTGGCCGCGCACGGTGTAGGTGACCGCCTGCGGGTCGAACTGGCCGGGATCGTCGAGGCTCGTGGCCTGGATCGCCGTCACCTCCGGCATGGCGACGAACGTTACGTAGACCGGCGTGCCGCAGGTCGGGCAAAAGGCCTGGGCTTTTTCATTGCCGCTGTCGGCGATCATCCGCCATGTGCTCGGCTCGCCGGTGATCTTTACGTCAGCGCGCCGGCCGAAGGTCACATAGGAACAATGGCCAGTGCCGCTGCGCTTCTGGCAATCGAGGCATTGGCAGTGGTTCTGAAAGATCGGCTCGCCGGTGGCCTCATAGCGGATCGCGCCGCAGGCGCAGCCGCCGGTAAAGTGCCTGGTCATCGTCGTTCTCCGCGGTTGCTTCAGGCCGATTTCGGCTTGGCGAACAGGTCGATGCCTGTGCCGGTTTCGAGGAAGGATTTCATGCTGGACAGCACGGCCGGCCAGCCCTGGCTGATGCCCTTGGCCATGCCGCTGCCGGCTTCGAGCTCGTCATGGCTGACGGTCAGCTTGACCATGGTGTCGTATTCCTCGATGGCGAACGTCACCCGGCTGTGCTTGGTCGGATCGTCGGCCTGCGAGGCGTTGGCCCAGCTCATGACCAGCCGGGTTGGCGGCGAGATTTCGACGACCTTGCCAACGAGTTCGACGGTCCGTTCGTCATTGGCGCGGATGTGTTCCCATTTCGAGCCGGGCTTCCAGTCGGAGACGTTCTCGTGGCCCCAGTAGCGCTTGGCGATATCGGGCCTGGTGATGGCTTCGAACACCTTTTGTGGCGTCGATCTGATGTAGGTCACGTAGACAAAACTGGTGGTTTCCCGGCTCATTGGTCGTCTCCTTCGAGTTCTTGTTTCAGGTCGTGCAGCAGGCTCAGCCGCTGCCGTTCGAATTTTCGCACCCACCGCTCGTAGACTTCGTGCAGCGGCACGGGGTTGATGAAATGCAGCTTCTCTCGGCCACGCTTGACCGTGCTGATCAGATTGGCCGCCTCCAGCAGATCGATGTGCTGCGTGGCGGATTGCCTCGCCATGTCGAGGGTTTGGCAAAGCTGGCCGAGCGTCTGTCCGTTCTTCTCACACAGAAGATCGAGCAGCATTCTGCGGGTCGGGTCGCCCAGCGCTTTGAAAACCTTGTCGGCGTCCATCGGTCTCACTCATCTTGAAGACACAATATGCAGGTAAATGCCTGCATGTCAAGCTGTGGCTAAGCTTGGCCTGAAGGGGAGGGATTTATAGTGTCGGATTGCTGGCGCGCGGAGCGAAGCACCGAGCCCGGAATCGGGGCAAGAACCGGTGCGGGCGCGCAGGACTATGCAGCGGTGGCTGTGAGCTAGGCTCTAACGACGAACTTGTCGGGATCGGCGCAGAAATGGGCGATGATCTGGCAGAGGTCCGGCTCGTTGACCATGCGTACGGCCTCGGCCCCATTGACCCATTTGCGGGTGCGCGCGCGCTTTTCCTTCCAGCGGTCGGCAACGTGCTCGACCTGCAGCGGAAACACCAGCACTTCGCAAGGGACTTCCTCGCCGGACGCGAGGGCCTTGGCGTAGAAGTAACGACCGGCCTCGAAAAGCGAAATCTTGCCACGCAATCCGGCTTCCTCGCCCGCCTCGCGCGCCGCTGCCTCGCAGAGCGGCTCCCTGGCCTCGGGCCAGCCCTTCGGCAGCACCCAACGCCCGGTGTCTCGGCTGGTGATCAGCATGATCTCGACGCCGTCTTCGTTATTGCGCCATGGCAAAGCGGCAACCTGCAGGCGACAAGGCGAAGTGCCGAAGAGCTTGCGGACCCTTTCAGCCAGATGGTCGTGTGTCGCCGGTGTCGTCAGCATCAGTGAAAGCTACCCCAGCCCTCAGAATCGTTAGCCGCCGTATGAATCTTACCGACAAGTGTAAGTCTTAAAAGTAAAAAACCTCACACCGACCCGTCAAACTCCGCCAACAGCTGTCCATTCGACAGAATATTGTCCCTTCCAGTGCCTGTTTTCATAGCAAACGGGGCGGGTTTGGCCGTCTGGGCAGAAATGGGGGCTGGCGCGAATCAGCCTGCGTGATCGTCGGCGATCGGCTTCTGGTAGGTAAAACCCATGTCCCAGGGAAAGTAGATCCAGGTGTCCTGACTGACTTCGGTGATAAAGGTGTCGACCAGCGGCCTGCCTTTCGGCTTGGCGTAGACGGTGGCGAAATGCGCCTTGGGCATCATGGCGCGCACGATGCCTGCCGTCTTGCCGGTGTCGGTGAGGTCGTCGATGATCAGCACGCCCGCGCCATCATCGGCGAGCAGCGCCGGGGTGATCTCCTTCAGCACCTGCAACTGCCCTTGGCTGGTGTAGTCGTGATAAGAGGCGACGCAGACCGTCTCGATGACGCGTATTCCGAGTTCGCGCGAGATGATGGCAGCGGGAACCAGGCCCCCACGGGTGATGCAGACGATGGCCTTCCACTGACCCTTGTTGGCGCCGGCAAGCCGCCAGGCGAGCGCCCGGGCATCGCGGTGGAACTGGTCCCAGGAGACCGGAAAGGCTTTTTCGGGAAGGGACATTCTGCACTCCGCGCGCAACATTGTGGAATGCGCGCGGAATTAACTGGAAAGTCAGGGCATTGGCAAGGGCGGGGCCAGTCTGTGGAGTTAACGCGACAAAAAGGCCGCCACCGGCACGCTGCGCAACACGGTGCGCGTGACGCCGCCGAACAAAAGCTGACGCAGCCAGGAATGGCTGTAGGCGCCGAGCACCAGAAGGTCGGCTCCGGTCTCGGCGATCCGGGTCTGGATGACGTCATCGACCGAGGCGTTGCCCGATTTCTGCACCGACACGCTGACCGTTGCGCCATGCCTGGAGAGTGCTGCGGCGATCTCGGCGCCGGCGGCTTCCGGGTTGTCATCCAGCGTATCCGGCGGATCGATGACCAGAATGTCGGTTTTCTCGGCCTCGATGATGAAGGGCAGCGCGTCGAAGGCGGCACGCGCCGCCTCCTTGCTGCCGTTCCAGGCCAGCAGCACATGTTTGAATGTGGTGACCAACGGCCCCTCATGCGGCACCACCAGCACCGGCCGGCCGGCATCGTAAACCAGCGCGTCGACATCGGCGCTCTGGTCGCCGCCGGTCTCGCGCTGCGCGGCGATGATCAGGTCGGCGGCGCGCACGCTGGAAATACCCGTCAGCGCGCTGTCGCCGGAAAAGCTCTCGAGGCTGCGCCATTCGAAGGAAAGGCCGGAATTCTCGATCTGCCCAACGAAAAGCGCCTGCAGTTTCTCGGCGCGCTCGCGGTTCATGTCGGCGGAGACCTGCAGGAACTCGGTGTCGGGGAAGCCGGTTGCCGAGGTGTAGGGAACGGGCAGCGCTTCGGCATGGATGCCGATGAGATGGCTCTCGAACCGGTCGGCAAGCGGGATGGCGCAGTCGAGCACGCGTTCGGCGTCCTGTTCGTTCTGCAATATGGCGACGATGGTCTTGAAGCGCATGCGAAATCCCTCAAATCTGCCGGCGCGTGCTGCGCCCGAGGGAAAACGTGGGAGTGCGGTGCTTGGTTCCGGCCCGGCGATGGGCCGCGAACCCAGGGTCAATTGGCGGCGGTGAAGCCGGCCACCATCGCCTCGACGTCCTTGCGTGCCGAATCCAGCGCCTCCTGGCTGCGGGCGCGGACGACCAGCTCCGTCCAGAACTTGCCGTCGCCATATTTCGGATACGAGCCGATGATGGTGTCGGGATGCGCCTTCTGGATATCGCCCAGGGGACCACCGATCAGGCCTTCGCCGAACGGGCAATGGACGGTGGCCGACAGCATCTTGGTGCCGGCCTTCAGCGTCGGCACGACATTGTCGAGCATGGCCTGGAAAATCGCCGGTACGCCGGCCATGACATGGACGTTGCCGATGCGAAAGCCGGGCGCGACGGAGACCGGATTGTCGATATGGTCGGCGCCGCGCGGCATGCGCGACATGCGCTTGCGGGCCTCGGTGTATTCGATGCCGCGCGCGGCATAGCTCTCGCCCAGCATGGCATAGGCCTTGGCGTCGTATTCGCACGGCACCCCAAAAGCCTTGGAAATCGAATCGGCGGTGATGTCGTCATGCGTTGGGCCAATGCCGCCGGTGGTGAAGACATAGGTGTAGCGGGCGCGCACGGCATTCACCGCAGCGACAATCTCGTCCTCCTCGTCGGGAACGATCCGCACTTCCTTCAGGTCGATGCCGATGGCCGTCATGATGTCGGCGAGGTGGCCGATATTTTTATCCTTGGTGCGGCCGGACAGAATCTCGTCGCCGATGACAAGCATGGCGGCAGTGACGATTTCAGGCATGGAAGGCTCCGGCAAACAGGCCCGTTGGCAGACAAGGTCGCCTGAGGCAGAAAGAAGGTCGCCTGAGATAGCGCGACATCGAACTGGCGGCAATGCCGACACAAGCCGCCATCTGCCTTGCCGAGCGTTCGTCAGTGGGTGATGGTGCGCGCCGGTCCGCTCCCGGGTGAAACATGCTGGTATCGATTCTGCTGTGGCTTGTTGCCGGCCTGTCCGTGCTGGCTCTCGTCATCGTAGCCTGCCTGGTCGCGGCAACGCTCTGGATTGCCGCCAAGGCCGAAAGGCTGGTGCCGGCCAGCGGAAACTTCGTCGAGATCGACGGCAGCCGCATCCATTATGTCGAAACGGGCGAGGGACGGCCGATCCTGTTCGTGCACGGACTTGGCGCCCAGCTTCATCAGTTCCAGCACACGCTGTTCAACCGCTTCGGCCCCGGTTGCCGGCTGATCGCGCTCGACCGGCCGGGATCGGGCTATTCGGTGCGGGCCAAAGGAGCCACCGGCCGCTTGCCTGAGCAGGCCGAGATCATAAGGCGCTTCATCGAAACGCTCGCGCTGGAAAGGCCGCTTGTGGTCGGGCATTCCCTGGGCGGCGCCGTCGCGCTGACCCTGGCCGTGGAACATCCCGGCGCGATTTCCGGCATCGCTTTGCTGGCGCCGCTGACGCATCTGGAAGCCGGCGTCCGCGAGAAAGCGGGCCTGCTCTATATCCGTTCGCGGCTTTGGCGCTGGATCATGGCCTACACCGTCGCGATACCGACAAGCCTCAGATATGCGCGGCAGACACTGGAGTTCATCTTCTCGCCGCAGGCCGTTCCCGCCGACTATATGGTCAATTGCGGCGGATGGCTCGGGCTGCGGCCTGTCCATTTCCATGCGACCTCCACCGATTTCGTGGCGGTCGAAGAGGATCTTGGCCGCATCGAAGAGCGCTATGGAGAGATCGCCATGCCGGCCGGGATTTTCTTCGGGACAGCCGATAGCGTCATCGCCATGCGCATACATGGGGAGCCGATGAAGGACAGGATCGAAGGCCTCGATTTCGAGGCGGTCGAAGGCCTCGGCCACATGCCGCAATTCGTCGAGCCGGACCGCGTCATCGCCTTCATCAAGCGCATTGCCGAGCGGGCATTCGCCGGCCAAGACCTCACCACAGCCTCACAACAATTTCACTGAACCATTCGGCTGATATCCGGTTTTACCCCGTGTCGCACCCAAGGCGGCGGATACGGAGTAATTCAATGTACAGGAAAGTTTTTGCAGCATCCGTGCTGACGATCGGTCTTGCCACATCGGCGATGGCGCAGTCATCGGACGGCACGTATTCCAACCATCACAGCTGGTGGCCCTTCGGGAACGAGCAGTCATCGACCGTCGACCAGAGCACCACCGGCAGCATCAATGCCGACGGCAGCCAAGGCTATGGCGGCGCTACGGGGCCGTGCGCCTCCGACCCGTCAGGACCCTATGGAAATGTGAGGCCCAACGTGAACGATCAATATTGCGGCAAGTGATCAAGCCGCGGGCGACTGACCGGCAGGATGTCCCGCCTGTTTGTTTTGACGCAATTCCCAAGGGAATTGCTTAGGCGAGCATCCACGGCCGGCAGCGAAAGCTGAGGGGCAAGGATCAGTCGGAAACTTCGGTCTGCGGCCGGTCGCGGCCGTCGGCCAGTTCGTCGTGCCACTTGCCTTCGGCATCCTCATACTGGATGCCGTCCGTGGCGCCGGCGATCTGCTGTTCGGCCGAGGCGATCTCGGCGGCGCGCAGCGCATCCTGATGGGTCGGGAATGTCTCCGAGAATGTCGAACCGACCTTGTAGGCCCAGCCCCCGTCATGCTCGACGATCTTGTAAGTCAGCTTCGCCATGAAATCCTCCGGTTCGTCCGTCCGCTCAATGCGGCCCGTTTTTCATTGCAATTTGGGCTTCAATGCAACTTGGCGTCTGGCAGCCGGTCTTCGGGAACCAGCACTTCCGATTCCTTGGCCGCTTCGATCAAAGCCCTGCGTGCATCGGCCGTCGAACGATAACCTTCCAGCACTTTGAGGCAAGTGTCGAGAGCATCACGATGGCGCGGGCCGCGGTTGAGCGGCCACACCGTCATCAGACACTCCGCCGCTTCCTGGGTGCTGCGGATCTGGCGATATTTGCCGACATGGCCGAGTTCGACCACGACCGGGGTTTCAAAAGGTTTGTTATCCATGATGGCCGCAACGCAAAGCAGCCAATATGGTTGCAAAAATGGCCGTCAGCCTGCGCCCAAACGTCTCACCAACAGCAATCGTTGGTCTCAGTAACCGCAGTCGTTGCGCAGCCAGCGGGCGTTGGCCCAGCCGGTCCGTCCGCCGATTTCGACCTGGTACCAGTTGCCGCGGCGGTCGAAAATCTCGGTGTGGTCGCCATTGAACAATTGCCCGATCATGTGCGACGACAAGTTCGGCCGTGCGCGCACGGCGAGAAACCCGCTGCCAGTATCGAGATCGTAGTGCCTGGACAGGCCGTGCACCGTGCCTTCGCAATATTGCGCGCCGACCGGAGACGACGCGGCGAACGACAGTGCGACCACCAGAGCGGCTGCCGCCGGATAGATTGCCCTTGATGCCATGGACTTTGCTCCCAATCCGGCCGCCAAGGCGGCCTGCCCCCAGGGACTATAGCGGGCGGATTAAAGCGAAGCTGCGGCAATCTGTCCAGCAGATGCGTTTGGCGCATCCGTCGGCGCTGCCTGTTCAGCCCTTCGTCCAATGCTGCATCGTCGTCACCGAGCGGGCGAGCTGTGGCGCGGGATGGATTTTCTCGCCGAAGGTGGCGGCGGCGCGCCAGCCCCAGCGCGGATCGGCGAGGAAGGCGCGGGCCAGCGCCACCATGTCGGCGCGGCCGTCGGCGACGATCGCCTCTGCCTGCGCGGGATCGTCGATCAGGCCGACAGCCCGGGTCGGGATGCCGGCGCCCTTGCGCACCGCTTCGGCCAGATGCACCTGATAGCCGGGGCCGGTCGGCAGCTTCTGCAACGGCGAATTGCCGCCGCTCGAACAGCAGAGATAGGCAACATCAAGCGCCTTCAAGGCTTTGGCCACCTCGATCGCCTCGTCGACCTCGAAGCCGCCATCGACCCAGTCCTTCACCGACAGGCGGGCGCCAAGCATCAGGTTTGGAACTGCCTTCCTCACCGATTTGGCGATCTCGATGAGGAAACGCATGCGGTTTTCCAGCGAGCCGCCCCAGCGGTCGGTGCGCTGGTTGGAAAGCGGCGACAGGAACTGGAAGATCAGATAGCCGTGCGCGGCGTGCAGCTCGAGGAAGTCGAAGCCGGCGCGCTCGGCCCGCCTCGCGGCTTGAGTGAAGCGCTCGATAAGCTGCAGGATTTCATCCTCCTCCAGCGCATGCGGCACATTCCAGCCGGTGTCATAGGCGATGGCCGAGGCCGAGACGGTCTGCCAGGGATCCTCGCCCGGCTGCAATGGGCCGCCGCCTTCCCAGGGCTTTCGGTTGGATGCCTTGCGGCCGGCATGGGCAAGCTGAATGCCGAATTTCGTTTCCGGCGCGGCGACGCGCCTTGCTGCATCCAGCGTGCGCCGGGCGGCCGCCTCGTTGTCGTCGGAATAGAGGCCGAGGCAGCCATGGGTGATGCGGCCGCGCCGTTCGACGTCGGTCATCTCGACGGTGACCATGCCGGCGCCCGACATCGCCAGGTTCATCCAGTGATAGAGATGCCAGTCGCTGGCCGAGCCGTCTTCGGCGGAATACTGGCACATCGGCGCCACCGCGATACGGTTCGGAAAGGTCAGGCCGTCGAGGGCGATCGGCTGGAAAAGCGCTGCGGTCATCAAAAAACTCCGGAGAGGGACTGCAGCTATTTAGGCGATGGCAGTTGCCGGCACCAGACACGAGGCGGTGAAAGCTTCGCCGTTTCGGTTGCGCGCAAAACCGTTCGCGGTTACGCCATGGCGCCGACAGCTTGGAGCTCATCATGGAAGATCGTATCCGCATCCGCTCGGAGGAAGTCCTGTCCGACGACTGGGCGGTCCTGAAGAAGACCGTCCTCGATTATCGCCGGCGCGACGGGCAGTGGGAGACGCAGATTCGCCAGACCTACGATCGTGGCGACGGCGCGGTGATCCTGCCTTTCGATCCCGAGCGTCAGACGGTGCTTCTGGTGCGGCAGTTCCGCTACCCCGCCTACGTCACCGGCCACCGCGAACCGCTGATCGAGGCCTGCGCCGGCCTGCTCGACAAAAACGATCCCGAAACCGCCATCCTCAAGGAGGCCGAGGAAGAGCTCGGCTATCGCTTACAGAACATCGAGCGGCTGTTTTCCCCCTATATGAGCCCGGGCAGCGTCACCGAACGGCTGTGGTTCTTCGTGGCGCGCTATTCACCCGCCGACCGCATCTCGGCCGGCGGCGGCGCGGCCGACGAGGGCGAGGACATCGAGGTTCTGGAAATGCCTCTTGATGAAGCGCTGGCCGGCATTTCAGACGGCCGCATCATCGACGCCAAGACGATCATCCTGATCCAGCATTTGAAACTGTACCCGATGAAGGGCTAGCTCGGCGAAGCTCGACGTGCCTCACTGCTGCGGGCAGGGTGGCACGTCCACTTCGCGGATGAAGTTGCGCAGGTTGCAAGGACACCGGAATGGCGCGTGGCGCAAAGGCATGGCTGAAGCGAAACAGCGCGCGGGCATCTCTCCTGTTGCTGAACGCCGCGCTGCTTGTCCGCTACCGCCGGTTGACCCAGCGTTTCCTGGAGCGGATGCGGCATCTGCCGAATTTTGCAGCCCCGGTGACGTTCACGGAAAAGATCCACTGGCGCAAGATTTTCGATGACGATCCTCGCTTTGCCGGTCTTCTCGACAAGCTCAAGTCCAAGGAAATCGTCAGGGAGCGGCTTCCCGGGCTCGCCATCCCTGAGGTGCTGTGGCAGGGCGACGATCCGCGCCAGATCCCCTTCGATGACCTGAAAATCCCCTACGCCGTCAAATGCAACCACGGTTGCGCCATGAATGTCATCGTTCGCGATCCGGCCAACGCCGACCGGGAGGCGATCATTGCCGAGATGACGGAATACCTTGGCCAAACCTATGGCGCCCGCAAGCTGGAGCGCAGCTATGCGCACATAGAGCGGCGGGTTTTCGTCGAAGCACTTGTGGGCAAGGACCAGGGCTATGACCCGGTCGACTACAAATTCTGTGTGCTGGCTGGCCGCGTCGCCTACATCGTCGTCGTCGCCTTCCGTTCCACGGTCAAGAATACCGCCCACCTGGATCGCGATTGGCGCCCGCTGAACATTGCCCAGGGCGCGATCGACTCGAGCCTGGAAATTCCCCCTCCCAAGAGCCTTGCGCGGATGATCGAGGCAGCCGAGGCGCTCGGCAGCGAGTTCGACATGGTGCGTGTCGATTTCTACGAGGAGGAGGGGGAGCCGATCTTCGGAGAATTCACGGTCTACCCACGCAGCGGCTTGCTGCAATTCGACCCGGCTGCCTTCGACCGCGAACTGGGCGCGCATTGGGATATTGGCGCGTCAAGTTACCTCAGCCGTTTGCCCAGCCGATTTGCCCAACGGTACAAGGCAATGCTCGTCGCCGCCGGCTATCTCGACGTTTGAGATGGCTGCCTTGGTGGCGTGCTACCCGAAGCTCGAAGAGCGAAGGGTGGTGCGGAGAACCCATACCATTAGAGATCGAGGGAAACTGATAGCTCAGCAGGTCAATAGCCGTGATTTCGAAGTGCTGCCTCAACTGAGCCGTAGCGTTCATAGCGACGCCGCAGTCTTCGTCGAGCAAGTTTTCGGCGCGCTTCCTGCTGCGACTCGGCCGATTGCCGCTAAGGTTACCGGCAAGCTCTCCCACGTCCCGACTGGGTCGAGATCATTTGAAGAACTCTTTCAGCTTGTTGAGTCGACTGTCGCCAGAGGCCTTCCGGCCTTCAGGACACGCCGCCTCGCCGATCGTATCCTGCTGGATAAAGCGAGGTTCTCAGCCACCATTTTCTCGCTGAGTACCAGCGCGAACTCGGTCTGTTTGATGCGCTGCTGAGCATCAGCGAGTTGCATCGTGAAAAGATCGGTTGCCATTGTTGATCCGGGATCCGCGAGATTCATGATTGCGTAACACATGGCGGCCGAAATCGTTCCTAGTTGTCGGGCGAAGCCGGTGCCGCAAAGGGCGGCTGAGTTTGAACTTCCCACCCGACCAGACGTCCGCGAGCGCCAAGGCATCGAGAGCCCAGTGATCGGAGGGCCACTACGAGCGGGCGCAACCCGATCACTTAAGTGATCAGCCTCGCTACAGCCTTGACAGGTACAGTCGCGGCCTCATCAAGGGGAGGTATCAATGGTCTCGGCGATTGGAAACCAACATCGGCAGGCAGCTGAAACTCGACCGAAACCCGCAAAGACAGAACCGGGCGAAGGATTTGCGCCAGGCAAAAGCGCAGACAGCGTAGGACATCGCGCCAAGGCAATGGCGGCAGAAAGTGGCGACACGGATTCTGGCGCCCAGGGGCGCGCCGCATCGACATCCGCCAGGATGGATATCACCGTTTTGGCTCCACAGAGCGAAGAGCCGCCTTTGGAGTAACCCGGGCGGCCGTGCCGCTGCCTCGGTCCTTGTGCAGCACGACGCGCGCTGGCTACGCTCGGTGGACATCGTCGTCTCGAAACACTTCGGGCGTTGCACTGCCGCGAGCCGCCTTCGCTGCTGGTCGAGGGGCTGTAACCCTTGGTGAGGCCGGCATCGCCTCGCCGGTCGTTGCGAGCCCACGATCGCGCGGCCAAGCGACCTTCCCTGTGTCGGTCTCTATTTGATACTAGGGGGCGGCGGTTTCATCACGTGCAATTGCAGCTGGTCAATGGTTGCGACGATGCCGGCGGCAATGGCTTCCGCCTCATGGATCAGTTCCGGACCATAGAGCCCATTGACCATCTCTTCGCTCGGCAGCACGCCAGGAGGACAGTGCTCTTCCATTGTGCGCCGGATGAGCGTCAGCGCTGCCCGGCATTGGTCGGCTTCGATCTTCATAGCCCTTCAAACATCCAATTCGTCTAAAATGTTCCGGAACTAATTTAGCGATAGCTAATTGACGTCGTGGTTCTGCGAGTCAGTGCATGCGTCTGAAATTCATCAAGCCTATGGAACCCGAACTGGTCGACACGCCGCCGATGGGCGATGATTGGATTCATGAGATCAAATTCGATGGCTACCGCACCCAGGTCATCAAGGATGATGACGGGATTCGGCTGATCACCAAGAACGGTTATGATTGGACGGGCCGCTACATCCAACTTGCCGGTGAGGCGGAAGCGATCGAGGCGAAAGACTTCATCATCGACGGCGAGACCATTACGATCAATGAGGCTGGCCTATCCGACTTCCATGCGCATCAATCAGCCGCGACCAGCCGCAAGCCGTCGCGCGATCTGTATCTGCTAGCATTCGACCTCTTGCATCTGAACGGGCATGACTTGCGGAACACGCCGGTGGAAGACCGTCGCGAGATCCTCCGGGCGTTGATCCCGGACGGCGGCCGAATCCAGTTCAGCGAAGCGATGCCGGGCACTGGCGACGCCGTCTTTCATCTGGTCGACCAGGCTGGGCTTGAAGGTATCGTTTCAAAGCGGAAGGGCAGCAAGTATCGGTCGGGTCCGACGACGAACTGGCGCAAGATCAAGTGCTATGCCGAAAAGGAGATGGACATCATCGGCGTGCAGCGCGAGGCCGGCAAGCCTGCCATGGTGCTGATGGCCGACAAAGGCCACTATGCCGGCGGCGCCTTCGTCACCTTCAAGGCGGACAAGCGCCAGCGCCTATGGGACCGCGTGCAAGGCAAGATTGGCGGGCCGGCGCCGAAAGGGCTCAAGAGTGACAAGGCCGAATGGCTAAAGCCGGGCCTGGTCGGCCGCGTGCGGTTCCTGAAGGGCGAGGAGAAGCTTCGCCATGCCAAGCTGCTGGATTTCCGGGAGGAGACTTAGCCCGGAGGCTTGTCCCGGGGCTGTGCCGGTCCTGTCCCGTTCCACTGGATGAACTTCGCCCTCTGGCCGGTGATGGTCTCGATCGACTTCAACAGGGGTCCATGGACCTTACGTAGAGCTTGGTAGTGCTCGCCGCGGTACGCCAGGAGCGGCCCGACGATGCTCTTGTGCAGCGCTTCGGCTGCCGCCAGGAAGCGCTCGATTTCAGCCCGGGAAAGTTGTTCCGAAGGTTTGGTTCTGGCCATTGGCGCTCTCCATTGAGGGTCGCCGCAACGAGGACTATAATCCTACATGCCGGACTGCCTGACAAGAGGGCTCGCCGGCCTTACCCCGCAGGTAGCAGTAGGGCGACGGCGCCAAGCGCAGCCATCAGGAGCAACCACCAGCAAAGATGAGCAACGGCAGGCCCGGCGACCTCCTTTGGCACACGGGACAAACAAGAAGGTCGCCGAGCCTTACCGGCGCTGCTTTGTGAGGGAGACGACGCCGGATGAGATGAGAGTATGCGATCGTGCTAATCTCTGCGAACCATGCGAACGAAGGAAAGCCTTGTGGCACCGACGTTGAGATCAAGGTCGGCGGGGCGCTGATCGCTGCGGCAGGATTCTTCCAAAGCGGTAGTGAGTCCAGAGCGGAACATTAGCGTCGGCTAACGGTTAATTCGGCAGTGTTCCGAACCGTGATTGGTAGAGCGATGGTGACGTTTCATTTTGTCTATTTTTCCGGCCTGACGGCAGACCAGCTGCTAGGCAGCGCCGTTTCTATCCTGGCGTGTTTGCTGCTTTATAACGCTCTGGCTTCGGACGCCTGACTGATAGGTCGGCCAGCGGCCCGGCATCCTTGGCAGCCGGCGATTGCCATCCCGATGCCAACTTCAAGACCTGTCACGAGGCCAAAGACAAGCTTGCCGACGAAATCAATGGCGAGGGCCGGACAGGACGCCACACGTCCAGGCAGGGCTCTCTGAGGGCATTGGCGATCCCCGTTGCCTCAAGGTGGCGAGCTTTTTCGTTAATAGGCCTCCGCGCTGGGCAATCTGTTCCGAGAGCTTCTGTGATGCCTCTATGACGCGGCAAACCTTGGAGAAGGTTTCCGTGGCAGGACCGGGGTACGATTCTAACCAACTAGGGCTGTATAGGGCACTAGCGCCCGACGATCCGGCTAATCATGTCGTCGTCAGGTGCGCTGTCGGTGAATTCCCGTAGGAGCGCCTTCGCGTGGTCTACCCAATGCTCTTCAGCCAGGTTCAGCTCCCGAACGGATCTCCTGAAGGTCTCGCACACCACATCGAAATCGAAGGCGTCAATGCTGTAGCCTTCCTCGTCATGGTCCATCGACCGCCTCCCCCAATGGGGGAAACTGTACGGAATCGTACGAAGCAAGTGCAAGGGCATTCAAAAGCAATTGGCTGATGCCGCCCGATCGTTCCACAATGTGTTGCTAATATGCAGCACCGACTGAATCTCCGATCAGCGGCACTTGTGGTTGGTTCCAACAGCTGCGCGTTGACGGCAAGATGCCAAAGCCAACGACATGCGGGCGACGAAGATGGACAAGCGACAAAACACAAGAAATGTTGAGTTGGTCGGTCTTCTGGCCGTGCCGTTGTCAGTTCTAATCACGCTGCTGATAGCTGGAATGATCCTTTGCTGAGATGTTTGAGTGGCAAAAGGCTGGGGCGGCGGGTTTTTCCCCTTTGAAAGAAGTCACGATGTCCCAATCCGTCGAACCCCCGATATTGCCAGAGGATAGCCCAGACCGTGAGGTGAACTGTGAAGTCGCATTAGAAGCCGCGTTTGCGGCCTTGGTGACTGCGTCAGAAGCGCAAGGTTGGACGCCACAGGAAACGGCTGCAACTCTTCTTAAAATCGCGACGGGGCATGCCCACCGGGTTGAGGCCGCTGCGGCCCCAGCCGGCTCCCGTTCTGCGGCCACATCCTGATCTCATAATGACCGTCAAGGCCGGACGACGGGTATTTCTCATGTCGGCCTTCATTGTAAGTTCCGGTACTTCGGAAGGCATCCTCGATGTCGACATGCTCCATAGCGTATGAAGAGCTACCAGCACGCTTGTAATATTGCTTTTGATCGCTGAGATGTGGTCGACGTTCCGACCGTGGCACGTCGATGACTATGAACTCGGCGTTTTGGTCGGCATTCGATGCAAATCCAGCGACACGGATACCGTCGTTTTTCGGCTGCATTAGATCCCCAACTGCCGAGCTTACGACCGAAAAGGCTACAGGTTCGGGATTTGGCTCAAGCGCAGTTGCGCCGTCAGCCCCGTCACTGTTCTTACGGCAGCCAATACCGAACACCAAAACTCCAGCATGGCAGTTCCCGGCTTTGTATCCCGGCTCTACGGCTACCCGCGTCAGCCTTTTCTATGGTAGCCAGTGAGTTCTTACAGAACGAATCCTAAGCATTTCAATTGGTGCGGACGACGGGAATCGAACCCGTACGATCAGAGATCGAGGGATTTTAAGTCCCTTGCGTCTACCAATTCCGCCACGTCCGCAGGCCAGCCCTTTTCAGACGCCAGCGAAAACCCGTCAAGCCATCTTTTGCCGAGTGTCGAACTCATGAAAGGGGGTTCGTGATTTCAAAACAATTGGTTGTCGCGAAAATCTCAGTCGCCGAGAACGCTCAGAATTTGTAGCTGAGATTGATACCGACCGCGTTCAGTTTCACATCCTGATCCCGATCGTTGAAGGGTTCCGCCACGTCATAGTGCTCGGAGCCGAAATCATAATAGCGATATTGCGCGCCGACGATGAATTTGTCGGTCAGCGCATAGTCGACGCCGGCGCCCAACGTCCAGCCGACATTCGTGCGTGTGCCGGCGAACGACGCGCCCGCGACTTGCGAAGTTTCGATGCCGGCAAAGGCGACGCCGCCGACGCCGTAGACCAGCACGCGGTCCATGGCGAAGCCCGCTTTGGCGTCGACAGATCCGAACCACTTGATGTCCGTGCGGAATGTGCTTCCAAGGCCTGATACGGCCGTACCGTCGACGGCGGAATAATTGAGCTCCGCCTCGGCGCCGAGCACTGCCTGGTCGAACTGCCACAGGCCGGCGACATGGCCCCCGACGAAACCGCCGTCAATGTCGGGCGCGATGGAAAACGGCGCGCCTTCCGTCACTGATATGTCGGACTGGCCCCAGCCGTAGCCGGCCTGCAGGCCGGCATAGTAGCCGGTCCAGTCGAAGCCTGGTTCGGTCATCGGCACCGCCATCGGGTCGGCGGCGAATGCCGGCGCGGCCAGAGCGATCAGAAATCCGGCACTGGCAATCGTCAGACAGCGCATCGAGTTCTCCGAAAAGGCGGTTCAGAAGGCGCCTTGCCGGAAGGTAATCCTATTCGCCGCAAAACGGAACCCATTGTTCAACAATCGGAATGTACCCGTTGCTGCGCTGGGTGCTCAGCTGGGGGCGCTATTTGGCGTCGATGAAGTCCAGCGCCGCCTGACTATATTCGTCCGGCGCCTGCAGCATGGCGAAATGACTGGCGTTGGGCAGGATGATGAGCTTGGCGCCCGGAATGACGGAGGCCATGTATTCGGTGTGTTCGCGCTTGATCGCCTCGTCATGGTCGCCGGCAACGATCGCGGTCGGCGTGGTTATCTTGCCGAGCTGTTCCTTGGTCCAGGCCGGCTCCGACTCACACATGTGGCTGATCTGCGCCACGAAGGCATCGTACTGGTCGGGAGTCTTCGACAGTTTCTTGTAGTCGCTGCCCGAGCGGTCGATATAGGCGGCAAAGGTCTTGTTGGTCAGCACACCCGGATCGACGCCATCGGTGGTGACGTTGGCGGCCTGCGCAAAGAGCCGTGTCAGCCGCTCCGGATGATGCAGCGCGATGTCGATGCCGATAATGCCCCCGTCGCTCCAGCCGACAAGAGCGGTCTTGTCGATCTTGAGATAGTCGAGCAGCGCAAGATAGTCCGACGCCATGAGGTCATAGCCGTAAGCTTGCTCGGTGCGGGTAGAACGGCCATGGCCGCGGCTGTCGGCAATGATCACCTTGTGCGTCTTGGACATCGTCGCCACCTGGCTTGCCCAGATGTCGCCATGGCCAAGGCCGCCATGGATCAGGAGAATCGGATCACCGGCGCCGAAAACGGCGTAGTACATCTGAATGCCGTTGACCGGCGCATATCCGCTCTGTTCAGGCTTGGGCATGGCCGCCGGTTCGGGCAGCGTCAGCCAGCGCTCCTCGGCGGATGCAAAGCCGGCCGAGATCAGGAACAGGGTGACGAAGGCGAGTGCTTTCAGGAACCGGGTCATGACTTCACCTCAGGAGGTTTCGGCCTCATCACAACAAAAACCCGCCTCGCGGCGGGTCGTCGGCGCAAATCAGCACCGTCGGAAGAATAGTAGCATAAGTGCCGGCACAAGCCAAACTGAATGACTGCACCGTTGATGCTGTCATCGGGGTGAACAGGTGCAGCGCATCCGCCCGGGCGAGTTCTCATCGACCGGATTTCGTCCGCAATCGCTGGTCAAAACGTTGCCGGCTTGGCACAGTCGGGCAAACAGGAGTCTTTCATGGCCAAGCAGCCGTCGGCGACGAAACCCAAGCCCTGGACCGAGATGGCGACGCATCTGGTCGACGTCGCGACGGGGCGCAAGCCTGCCGATCTCGTCATTCGCAACGGCCGCTGGGTGAACGTGCACTCCGGCGAAATCATAGCCGGCACCGACATCGCCGTTGCCGGCGGCCGCTTCGCCTATTGCGGGCCGAATGCCAGTCATGCCATCGGCCAGGGCACCAAGGTGGTCGACGCCGGCGGCCGCTATCTCGTGCCCGGCCTGTGCGACGCGCACATGCATGTCGAGAGCGGCATGGTGACCGTCACCGAGTTCTGCCGCGCCGTCATCCCGCACGGCACCACCTCGATGTTCATCGATCCGCACGAGATCGCCAATGTGCTGGGTCTGCCCGGCGTGCGGCTGATGCATGACGAGGCCGTCGCCATGCCGATCAACGTCCATGTCCAGATGCCGTCCTGCGTGCCGTCCGCGCCGGGGCTGGAGCATGCCGGGGCCGAACTGACGGTCGCCGATGTCGCGGAAGCGATGACCTGGGAAAACATCGTCGGGCTCGGCGAAGTGATGAATTTTCCCGGTGTCGTGGCCAACGATCCGGTGATGTCGGGCGAGATAGCCGCCACGGTGCGAGCGGGCAAGACGGTCGGCGGCCACTATGCGTCGCGCGATCTCGGCCTGCCGTTCCATGGCTATGTCGCCGGCGGGCCGGAGGACGACCATGAAGGCACACGCGCCGAGGACGCAATCGCCCGTGTGCGCCAGGGTATGAAGGCAATGCTGCGGCTGGGCTCGGCCTGGTACGATGTTGCCTCGCAGATCAAGGCGGTGACCGAGAGCGGGCTCGACCCGCGCAACTTCATCCTGTGCACCGACGACAGCCATTCCGGCACGCTGGTGCATGAAGGCCATATGGACCGGGTGGTGCGCCACGCCATCCAGCAGGGATTGAAGCCGGTGACGGCGATCCAGATGGCGACGCTGAATACCGCCCAGCATTTCAAGCTGGAGCGCGAACTGGGCTCGATCGCGCCGGGACGGCTGGCCGATCTGCTGATCGTCTCCGATCTTGCCGCCATGACCATCGACGAGGTCTATGGCCGCGGTATCAGGCTGGCCAAGGGCGGCAAGCTCGAGATCGACATTCCGGCCTATGATTACCCCAAATCGGCGAAGAACACCGTCAAGCTCGGCAAGAAGCTGAAGCCAGGCGACTTCGACATTGCGGCGCCCAAGGGCGCCAACGAGGTGCGGGTGCGGGTCATCGGCGTGATCGAAAACCAGGCGCCGACAAGGGCGCTGGAGGCCGACCTGCCGGTCGAGGACGGGCTGGTCGCCATGGACCGCCGCAACGACATCTGCCAGATCGCGCTGGTCGAGCGCCACCGCGGCACCGGCGGCGTCACCAATGCCTTCGTCTCAGGCTTCGGCTATATGGGCGACTGCGCCATGGCGTCGAGCGTCGCACATGATGCCCACCACATCATCTGCGTCGGCACCAACAAGGAAGACATGGCGCTGGCCGTCAACCGGCTGGGCGAGGTCGGCGGGGGCGTGGTGCTGTTTTCGAAGGGCAAGGAGCTTGCGCTGGTCGAAATGCCGATCGCCGGGCTGATGTCGGACGAGCGGGCGGAAATCGTGGCGGCCAAGGCGGAGAAACTGACCGAGGCGATGCGCAAGATGGGCTGCTCGCTCAACAACGCCTACATGCAGCACTCGCTGCTGGCGCTGGTCGTCATTCCGGAGCTCAGGATTTCCGATGTCGGCCTGATCGACGTGACGACGTTCCAGAAGGTCGATCTTTTTATCTGAGATCAGCCCGCTGCTTGGCTCTCATCCGCCGGTGGCGATGGTCAGCACCTTGAATGGCGTGGTGATGATGATCTCGGCGACGGATCCGACTGCCTTGCCGAGGCCTCGGCCGAGATTGTCGATCTGGCCCTGCGTGGGTTCGTCCGATGCCAGGCCGGCTGGAGCGCGCAGACGGTCGCCGAGCAATTGCACCAGGAACGGGTTGTCGGCGAATTTGGCGTGGTTCAGGCGGTCGCCGCCCTTGATCTGGCTGAGGTCGGCCACAACGACGCCGTAACTGGCAATGTCGGCGGCGTTGCCGTAGTCGCCGACGCGCGGCTTGTCGCCGGATAGCAGGCTGGACAGTCTCAGAGCACGGTCGTCGGCGGAAAGCAGGATGACGAACGGCCTGTCGGGCTTGCCGTAGCGGATCATCTGCTTCTTGAAGACGTCGACATCGATATCGGGCGAAGCCAGGACGACACGGCCGAGCTTGCCGTCGAGATCGCGGTCGCCGGTGATGGCGAGCTGGCGCAGCGCTTCCATCGTCACCCAGGTTCCCATCGAATGCGCGATGATGTCGATGCTCTTGACCTTTGTCTTGGCGAGCATCCTGAGCGTCGCCTCGAGGTCGTCGCGCGCGGCGTTGGCGCTGTCCTTGTCGTAGATATAGCCCGTGGTCTTGCCGCTCGAAGCCCACGAAAACAAGATCGGCGTACCCGGATATTCGGTGTCGTGGGCGATCTGCGTCAGCCGGTAGACCCCATCGTCGAAGCCGTTGTTGAAGCCGTGGACGAAGACCAGCGCGCGGTCGCCATTCATGGTGATGTTGGCACCGACGGCCTTGGCGAATTGCGAGGCGTCGCCAAAGTGGACGACGTCGGTGGCGGTGAATTGCTTGGCCGGGTTCGAATTGGCCGAGCCCTTGGCGCGCTCGATGGCGCCGACCTGGTGGACCTTCGGCACGGTGACGTCGACGCGGGCGTAGCTGGTGGTCAGCGAGCGATCGCCATCGAACACCTGGCGTGGGTCCTTGGTCGCCTGCTTGCGGGTGGTGGCGACGAAGATTTCGTGGGTGGCCGCGATGTCGGAGGCAGGCACCGAAACCGTCGTCTTGTTCAACAGGTCATGGGTGTTCGGGCCGGCGCAGCCGGCGGCAGCTAGCGCGAACGCAAGGACCAGGACAGTCTTCCATCGCTCGTTCACGCGGACTCCCGCTGGCGCATTGGCGCCGATTTCAATGTCGTAGAGGCAGAGACCGGCCCGGTCCAGTTGAAAGTGATCGGGCCGAGCGGCATTCGCGACCTCACGCGGCGACGGTCGCCGCAAGGCAACAGCCTTATTGTCCGAGCGCGCTGATGCGGTCGGTCACCGTCTGGTCGCTGGCAAAGCCGTCATCCTCGCGCAGCCGTTGGCCGATCATCTTCACCAGTTCGGGATTGTCGGCGAACTTGGTGTGGTTGAAGCTGTCGCCTCCCTTGACCTTGGAAAGGTCGACCACGGTGACGCCATAAGCGGCGAGGTCGGCGGCATCCTTGTAGTCGCCGACGCGTGGCCGCGAGCCGGCAATCAGGCCTGAGAGCCGCAGCGCCCGGTCGTCGTCGGAGAGCAGCAGGATGAACGGCTTGTCCGGCTTGCCGTAGCGGCGCATCTGGCTCTTGAAGACGTCGACGTCGATGTCGGGAGAGGCCAGCACGACATCGCCGAGCTTGCCGCCGAGATCGCGGTCGCCGGTGATGGCCATCTGGCGCAGCGTTTCCATGGTCACCCAGGTTCCGAGCGAGTGGGCGACGATGTCGATGCGCCGCGCGCCGGACTGCTGCAGCATGCGCAATGTCACCTCCAGCTGATCGCGGGCGGCGCTGGCGCTTTCCTTGTCATAGACATAGTCGGTGGTTCTGGCGCCGGATGCCCAGGAAAACAGCACCGGCGTGCCGGGATAGCCGGAATCGTGGACGATCTGGGTCAGGCGGTAGACCGCGTCGTCGAAGCCGGTGTTGTAGCCATGCACGAAGACCATGACGCGGCCGCCGCGCGCGGCAATGTCGGCATTGAGCGCGCTTGAGAACTGAGGCTGCGCATCGTAGCCGACGACCTCGGAAGCCATGAAGTATTTCGCCGGGTCGTTCGACTTGCCGCGCGAGCGGCGCTCGATCTGGCCGGTCTGGTGGATGCCGGGAACGGTGACGGTGACGCGGGCGTAGTTCAGCGTCGCCGAGCGTTCGCCGTCGAAAACTTTGTTGGGATCGTCGGATTTCTTGCGTGTGGTGGCAATGAAGATCGAGTGATTGCCCGAGATTTCGGTCACCGGCGTGGACATGACGGCGCTGCCGAGCAGTTCCTCGGTTTTGCGGCCGCCGCAGCCGGCGATCAACAGGGCAAGTGCAAGAATGCAAATCGTCTTCAAACGCACGTCAAAAATTCCACTCCGGCCAAAAGGCCCATATACCCCCGCGGCACCTCCCGGACAGTGAGAGTGCGGCAGAAGTAAGTCGTGTCCAGCCGAAATGTGGTCAGCGTCGAGCCACGGCCATCGCACTGTTGCGCGAAAGCCAGAATGGCGGCAGGAACGCAGGGATGTTGGAGAAGGGCAATACCTCGGGCTTGAGCCTGATGCCGAGCACATCGCCCATGAAGGCGCGGCGCGCCTCGATGCGGCGCCATGCCTCGGGATAACGGGCCGCGATCTCCTCGCGCAACGCCTCATCGGCAAGCGCGATACCGTCTTCGATGTTGGTGGTGAAATAGCTGGTTCCGGTCGCCGGAATGATGTCGACCTGCAGCGCCATGCCCGATTGCAGCTTGATGTCCGAGCCCGAAAACACCGGCGAATGCATCCATTCGTCGATATGGACGAGATGGCCGGGGTTGAGCGAGACGCCGAAGAACGGGTCGCCTATGCGGTCGTGCACGGCTTTCCACAGCACGCCGCCGGCAACGCCGATGCCGATGGTCTCGTACCAGTCGACGACGGCGGCGAAATAGGGCGCGACCAGCTTGTCGACATAATCGTCTATCTCGCGCGGCAGTTCCGCGGCGCTCTCGACCAGGAAGCCAGCGCGGGCGTTGAGCGAGCCCTGGATGCCATAGGCCATGGTGACGGGATCGCCGCGCTTGATGATGTCGAGGCGCGGGCTAGGCAAGCCGTAGGGCGCACGCCTGCCGGCGGACAGCATCGGGTGGCAGCACAGGGGCAGGCCGTTGATCCCCATCAGCCGCGCGGCCTGCAATTCGCTCATGCCGGGCTCAATATTCCCAAGCACGTTGCGCAGGCCCTGCGAGGAAAAGGTCGCGGCGAATTCGAAGGACGCCAATTGGTCTGCCTCGTTGATGGCGCGTAGGCCGTCGGATGGGTTCATCAACAGGTTGGCGGCGTTGACCACCGCGCCTCTGTCGCCGGCCAGTGTGCGCAGCGTATCGGCGATGAAGGACGGCAGGTCGAGCGTCGTCTCGCCAAAGCCGCCATCGCCGGGCCCGAACGGCTTCCAGCCGATGGCGCCGATCTTCTGGCCGGCTATCAGGCCGCAGGCGGCAAGCGTGTCGGCAAGCGAGGCGGAGCGGTCGCGTGGCTGCGCCGGCAGCGAGAAGGTCTGGTAAAGGACGCGCTCGTAAGGCCCGTCGCAGATTTCGGCATAGCCCCAACCCTCATTGCCGACGAGAAGTTTTGGCTGGCTGCCGGGGACGATGACCAGCAGCGTCTCCTCGAAACGCGGATCGTAACCACTGAGATGGGCGACATTGGCCGCGTGCTCGCGGTCGCCATAGACGGCGAAGGCATCGAGCCCGGCCTCGGCGCCGCGCGCCAGCAGAGCCTCGATGCGCGCTTCGTAGGTCCGCCGCTGAACCAGCGGCATCACTGTTGGCTCGCCGAATTCAGGCAGGTCTACGGTCTTCAGGGCGACAGCCGAAACAGGCATGAAGATGGCTCCAATGGATTTCCTGCTGGCGCGCCAAAGCGGCCGCGCCGCATCGGTGGCTGCAAACGGCGAATTGTGCAATAGGCTTCGCCTTCGAACCATTCGATCCAGAGGTGACGGCGCCATGAACAGTTTCTCCTCCCGTGTCGCCACCGCCGCAGCCGCGATCCGCGAGATCTTTCCCGAAACGCCGCTGCAGGAAAACGACTATTTGTCGAAGAAGACGGGGGCTCGGGTGCTCTTGAAGCGCGAGGATCTTTCGCCGGTGCGCTCCTACAAGATCCGCGGCGCCTTCAACTTTTTCCGCAAGGCGCTTGCCGCCGGCAACGAGGCCGAGCTGTTCGTCTGCGCCTCGGCCGGCAACCATGCGCAAGGCTTTGCCTTCGTCTGCCGCCATTTCGGCAAAAAGGGCGTGGTCTTCATGCCGGTGACGACGCCGCAGCAGAAGATCGACAAGACGCGGCTGTTCGGCGGCGATTTCGTCGAGATCAGGCTGGTCGGCGACTTCTTCGACGACTGCTACCGCGCCGCCTTCGAATTCACCGAAAGTTCCGGCGCGCATATGGTGCCGCCCTTCGACCACAAGGACATTATCGAGGGGCAGGCGACGGTCGCCTATGAGATCGCCGGCCAGATGCCGGGCGCGCGCATGCCCGACATCATCATGCTGCCGGTTGGCGGCGGTGGCCTGGCGGCCGGGGTGACGCACTATTTCGCCGAGCAGCAACGTGACGCGCGGTACGTCTTTTGCGAACCGGCCGGTGCGCCGAGCCTGCATCAGAGCCTCGCCAGCGGCAAGCGCGTCCGGCTCGCCAATGTCGACAATTTCGTCGACGGCGCGGCGGTGGCCGAGATCGGCCGCGAGCCGTTGCGCCACCTCAAGGAGTTCGCCGCTCAGGCGGTGCGGCTGATCCCTGAGAACCGGCTCTGCGCCACCATGATCGAGATGCTCAACATCGAAGGTGTGGTGCTGGAGCCGGCCGGTGCCTTGGCGATCGACGCGTTGAAGGATTTTTCGCGCAAGGAAATCCGCGGCAAGACCATCGTCGCGGTGGTGTCGGGCGGCAATTTCGATTTCGAGCGGCTGCCCGACGTGAAGGAGCGGGCGCTGCGCTTCGAGGGGCTGAAGAAATACTTCATCATCCGCTTTCCGCAGCGGCCGGGCGCGCTGCGCGACTTCCTCGAACTGCTCGGTCCCGACGACGACATCGCGCGCTTCGAATATCTGAAGAAATCGGCGCGCAATTTCGGCTCTGTGCTTATTGGCATCGAAACCAAAGACCGGCGAAACTTCGATTTGCTGAGGGCGAATTTCGAGGCCGAGGGCGTGCACTATCAGGACATCACCGACAACGAGACCCTGGCCGGGTTCATCATATGAGCGGTACAGCCTGCCACCCGAAGCTCGAAGAGCGAAGGGTGGTCTTCGTCGCACTGTTTTCCGGCATCAATGTCGGCGGCAACCGCATCGTCAAGATGGCGGAGTTGCGGGCGTTTTTTGAGGAGCTCGGTTTCTCCGACGTAGCCAGCTATGTACAGAGCGGCAATGTCGTGTTCCGGGCCGAAAAGGGCGACGCCGCCACGCTGGCGAAACAGATCGAAACGGCGTTCGAGAAAAAATGGGGCTTTCACTCGCGCATCATGGTGCGCGATCTCTCCTGGTTCGAACGGCTGGTGGGCGAAAATCCCTATCCGGAGGTCGCCGGCGATCCGACCAAGCTGCACGCCTACACGCTGGAGCGCCAGCCGACGGCGGACGAGATCGCCAGGCTTGCCGAAAAATGCACCGGCCCGGAAAGCTTTGAGGTCAAGGGTGACGTGCTCTACCTCAAGGCGCCGGACGGGCTCGGCAAATCGATGTTCGCCAATCTCATCCCGCGCACGTTGAAAGTGCCCGGCACCGCGCGCAACTGGCGCTCGGTGCTTGCGTTGCTGGAGATGATGCAGAACCCTTAATCTTTCTCCCCCGTGCTGGTGGATGTCGCCGTTTTGCAACAACGATCTGATTTTTGGCTGCCCGGTTGTGGTGGTTTCAACATTTTCTATTGATCTATCTCTCGCCCCGTTGGTAGCTCAAGACAGGTACGGGCATTTCGGGGAAATTTCATGAAACGACTGCTTCTTGCATCGACTTTTCTGGCGGCAGCCTGCGGCGGGACTTTCGCCGCCGACGTGATCGAGACAGCACCAGCGGGATTTGTCTGGTCCGGCGGCTATGTCGGCATCAACGCCGGCTACGGCTGGGGACGCGGGAACGCCGTCGACCCGACCGGCGATTTCTTCGAAGAAGATGCCGGCCAGACGTTGGACGTCGATTCTCACGGGTTTCTGGGTGGCGTCCAGGCTGGTTACAACTGGCAGTCCGGTGCATTCGTCTATGGCGTTGAAGCGGATTTGGGCTATCTCGGGGTCAAAGGTGACAACTTTGTCGTTGAGGACCCCGATAACTTCGGATCGACGAAACTGGGCGTCTACGGCGATCTGACCGCACGCCTGGGCTTTGCGACCGACAGCCTGCTGATCTATGCCAAAGGCGGTGTCGCGGCGACCCACTACAAATTGAGCTACGGCGACCTCGACGGCGGTGATATTGACCCAGACAGCAATGCATCGAAAAGCGGCGGTCGTGTCGGGTACACGATCGGCGGCGGTGTCGAATGGGGCTTTTCCGATAAATGGACCACGAAGCTGGAATATCAGTACTTCGATTTCGGCAAGGTTGGTCTGACCGACAACGATGGCGACAAGGCGAAAGTGAAGATCGACGCCCATACGATCAAGATCGGCCTAAATTACAAGTTCTGATCGATCGGCCGCTCCGAAAGTTCTGATGGCGTCGCTACCATGCGACGCCATAGCTTTATTTGGATCTGGGGGCTGCTAGCTTCCGGTGTTCGCCGTCGCGCCTGATCTGAGGTCAGGTCGCCGGAGCCTGCTTCCACTCGAAAGTCAGTTCCTCGCGGAAGGCAAAGCGCTTGATGTGATCGGCAACGACGCTCTCCATGCGCTCCAGCGATCCGCTTTCATCCGTCGACACCGTGATATGCAGCGCTGCCGCATCGGCATCGAGAACCGTGCGGCCGAGCGACAGATCGATGGCGCCGTGGTTCGGATCGAACTCGACGGGAAATTTGTGCGCCCAGTGCTTGCACAGCTGCTGCAAATAGCGGCTGGCGTATGCGGTGGTGACATCGGCACGGCTGGTCGGCATGAACGAATTCTCCTGGATGAGCCACTGGCTTTGCTTGGCTGGCGCGACAGGCAGGTAAATAGGTGCCGTTGGTCGAAATGGCAAAGGCGGCCGGCTTGTCGGCGCGGCCGCCTCGCTCAAGATGGCGTGATCGCTACCAGGTGCCGGTGTTCGGCATCGATGCCCACGGCTCGGCTTTGGGTTTGGCCGGGCCCTTCTGCAGCAGTTCGAAGGAGATGCCGTCCGGCGACTTGACGAAGGCCATGTTGCCGTCGCGCGGCGGCCGGTTGATGATGACGCCATTGTCCATCAGATGCTGGCAGGTGGCGTAGATGTCGTCGACCTCATAGGCGAGATGGCCGAAATTGCGGCCGCCCTTGTACTCCTCCGGATCCCAATTGTAGGTCAGTTCGATCAGCGGCGCCTTCTCAGTGATGCCGCTTTCTACATCCTCGGAGGCGGCGAGGAAGATCAGCGTGAAGCGGCCCTGCTCGTTTTCGTAGCGGCGCACTTCCTTAAGGCCGAGCTTGTTGCAGTAGAAATCAAGCGAGACGTCGACGTCGGCGACACGGACCATTGTGTGGAGGTAGCGCATGGGATTTCCTCGGGGATGTTTGGGTTGCGAGGCAACATAAGGTCCACCCCGCCGAAGGGCAACGAGCATCGGACTGGAAAAGTGGTCACCGGTTTTGGAAAAATCAGATTGCTCTGACAAAAGCGTCGAACACAAGTGGTTGCCGATTTCGGCAAAATCCCTTGCAAATTGCCGACCGGTTGACCGCCTTGATGGATCGTCATTGCTGCCGGCAGCGACGCCGGCAAACAACAAGTCAGCTATTCCTGTATTCAACCGTGAAAAAAGGCACGGCAGGTCTTGCACACCCCGGAAGCGGCGGTGTTAATCTAATGTCAAGAATCACTTGCGGTTTTCTTGAAAAAAGGGGGCGTTCTTATGGGGGATAAGGCCTCTTTCACGAGGCGGGATGAGAACCTTGACGGCGCCCTGAAGCGCGACAGTGGCGGCGATAGCGCCGACCTTGTCGAAATCGCCGGCGCCATCAAATGGTTCGACGTGGCCAAGGGCTACGGTTTCATACTTCCCGATGACGGTTCTTCGGGCGACATCCTCCTCCATGTCACCTGCCTTCGAAAGGACGGTTTTCAGACGGCATTGGAGGGCGCGCGTGTCGTGTGCCTTGTCAAGCATGGCGACCGTGGTTTGCAGGCGTTCCGGGTGCTGTCCATGGACACCACCACCGCGGTCCATCCGGCTGAGATGCAGGAACAGCGCACCCATGTGGCGGTGACGCCGGAAAGCGGGCTCGAGCGGGCGCTGGTCAAGTGGTTCAACCGCACCAAGGGTTTCGGCTTTCTGACGCGCGGCGAGGGCACCGAGGATATCTTCGTTCATATGGAGACGCTGCGCCGCTATGGCATCACCGAGCTCAGGCCCGGACAGGTCGTGCTGGTGCGTTTCGGACGCGGTGACAAGGGCCTCATGGCTGCCGAGATTCACCCCGATATGGGCACCTTGCCGGTCGCGCATTAGGACGCGAGCCCTTACGATGAACTCCAGCCGACCAATTCAGGACGGCTCTTTTTCTTGGTTTCACCACGATCTTATCCGAATACCTGAGACCACTTTTAGGGATCATGGTCTTTGGTCGAGGATTTCCAATGGCGTACAGGAACTGGCTGACAGCGGGCGCGCTCTGCGTCATCGTTGCGGTAGCCGCAGGCGCTTACTTCTATTCCGGGCAGCCGACCGCATCCCAGCAGACGATCGCCGGCGGTCAGGCGATGATCCTTCCCGTCGATCCGACACCCTTGGTCGTGGCGACGGAAGGCGGCGATAAATCCTTTTCGATCGAAGTCGCCGACACCGACTCGGAACGCGAGGCCGGCCTGATGTATCGCCAGGATATGGCCGACAATCATGGCATGCTGTTCGTCTTCGAGATGCAGAAGCAGGTCGGCTTCTGGATGCACAACACGCCGATGCCGCTCGACCTGATCTTTGTTGGACAGGACGGCAAGGTCCGGGCCGTCAAGCACGGCACTCCATTGTCCGATGCAGTTATCTCGCCGGGTGTGCCAGTGCGCTTCGTGCTGGAGCTCAAGGCCGGCACTGCCGCCAAAAACGGCATCGACCATGGCGATCTGCTGCGCCATCCGGCCGTCGGCACGGTGTCCGGCCCCGGCATGCCGCCATCGGACAAGGGCAACGCGCCCACGCCCGGCGCCGGCTGAGCCGCTCCCGATGCAATTCTTCTCCCATGACGGGTTCGACTTCGCCTTCCTCGACCGCCAGCCGGCGTCGGGGCCGGGCGATCCGGTGCTGATGATCCACGGCTTTGCCTCCAGCCACTATGTCAACTGGGTATCGCCCGGCTGGTTCAAGACGCTGAACGATGCCGGCTATCGCGCCATCGCCTTCGACAATCGCGGCCACGGCTCGTCGTCGAAAAGCTATGACGAGGCCGACTACACCCCGGCCAAGATGGGCTCGGACGCGGCGGCCCTGCTCGACCATCTTGGCATCGGCCGCGCGCATGTCATGGGCTATTCGATGGGCGCGCGCATCGCGGCGTTCCTGGCACTGTCGGATCCCGACAAGGTGGCGACGCTTGTCTTCGGCGGGCTCGGGATCGGCATGGTCGACGGCGTCGGCGACTGGGATCCGATCGCCGAGGCGCTGCTGGCCAACGATCCGGCCGCCACCAGCCATCCGCGCGGTCGCTCGTTTCGCGCCTTTGCCGATCAGACGCGCAGCGACCGCCGCGCGCTGGCCGCCTGCATCGCCACGTCGCGCGAACTGCTCAGCGAAGACGACATGACGCGCATCGCCCAACCAACGCTGATTGCGGTCGGGACGACAGACGATATCGGCGGCTCGCCCGACGAGCTCGCCGCGCTGATGCCGAACGCCAAGGTGTTTCACATAGACGGCCGCGACCATATGCTGGCTGTGGGCGACAAGACCTTCAAGCAGCGGGTTTTGGAGTTTTATGCCGAAAATCCGCTTTAACCGGTAAGCGATTTTCGGGCGATATGGATTGGGCGGCCGGCGAGGGGTGGCAAACAATGGCACAATGGGGAAGAAGCGCCGACGCTCTGCCGGGCGCCGTCGTGACAAGCATGTTCGGCAAGCGTTCCGTCATCCTGGCGCTGCTCGCCTTCGGTGCCGGTGTGATGGCGCTGACCACAATGGTGGCGCTTCCGACCCACGCATCCGAGCGTGCCCAGAACATCGCCACGGGTTTCTTCATGGCGGTTTTCCTGCTGGCAGGGCCGTTGGCGCATATTGCCGGATTGATTTTCGGGCTGATGGCGCTGGTGCGTTCGAACGATAGCCGCGTGCTTGGGGTCGTCGGCATCCTGCTCAACGGCGGCTCCCTGGCGGTTGGCTTCCTGCTGCTTGTGGCAATGGCATCGACGATCGGCGCTTTCACCTGATCGGGGACGAGTAATGGCCGGATGGGGAAGAAGCACGATAGCAATGCCCGGCGTGGCGGGGCGGAGCAGCTTGGGCAAACGCTCGGTGATCCTGGCCCTGCTGGCGTTCGCAATGGATTTTGCGGCGGTGGTCACGCTGGCGTTGATGCCAGGCGAGGCGTCGCTGGCCGCTCAAAACGTCCTCGGCGGGGTTTTTCTGCTGGTGTTTCTCGTTGCGGCGCCGCTGGCGCACATCACCGGCGTGGTTTTTGGCTTGATGGCACTGGGACGTTCAAACGACAATCGTGTCCTCGGCATCGTCGGTATCATCCTCAACGGGCTGTCGTTGGTGATCGGCCTGTTCTTTGTTTGGGCGGCCACCAAGTCCGTTGGCGCCTTCAGGTGATCGATCTTCGTCTGGCTTGCAGCCGGAGGCGGTGCCGCTTTGGTTGACCTTCTCGTCACCTATATGGACATGCGCGAACCGAATTCGGCGCCGGCTTTCGACTGCCCGCTATCGGGCGCCACGGTGGCGCGTGAAACACTTGATGTGGCCGACTATATCAGCCTCTACCACGCGGTCGGCGAGCCCGTGCAATGGGACCAGCGGCTGCGCATGCCGGCGGAAGACCTCGAGCGCCTGCTGGCGCTGCCCTCGACACATATCCACGTGCTGCGCGTCGAGGGCGTGGCCGCTGGCCTGTGCGAATTCAACGGCGTCGGCCAGCCTGAGGTCGAACTGGTTCATTTCGGGCTGATCCCCGTCTTCCACCGCCGCAGGCTTGGGCCATTCCTGCTCGACCAGGCGCTTCGCGCCGTCTGGTTGCATGCGCCGCAAAGGGTCTGGCTTCACACCGACACCTTCGATCACCCTGGCGCGCAAGCGGTTTACCGGCGCGCCGGTTTCAAAGCCTATGCGCAGCGCATTGAGACCTTTCCGGATTAGGGTTTGAGCGTTTCGAGCGACCGCGCCATGTTTTGCCTGGCCTGGGGCTCGAACCTCTGGCGGAATTCCTGCGAGTGAAAAATATGCTGGCGCGCGAGGAAAGTCTTGAGAATCACGCCGCGGCCGGCGCGCCACATCGGCTCCTCGACCCAGCCATATTCGCGTCGGACCGCTTGTTCATAGGCGTCGAAAGCGCCGGGTGACGCACCCAGGATCGCCAGGTCCATGTCGAGGAAAAGCGCTGCGTCGCGGAGGGCGTTCTCATCGGCGAGGCCCCGTGGTTGAAGGCTGGGCAGTTCATGCGTGGCGGTGGCGACGATCATCGCCGCGATGCGGCCGAGGCGCTCCGGATCGGTGCGGGCGCCAAGTTTGTCCTGCGCAAGTGCCGCACTCCTGGCCTCGTTGTCCTTGGCGCGGCTGTCATAGATGGCGTCATGGAACCAGATTGCGGCTTCGACGGCGCCGGAATCATGCAGCGATGCTCGATATTCGTCCGCCAGCGCCAGCAACGCCTCGATATGGGCGAGGTTGTGATAGTGGCGATCCGGAGCTTGATAGAGCGCGGAGAGCGCGCGTTTCAGCGGAGCGTCGATCAAGGGTTCGTTTTCCATGGCGGCTTGAATTTCCGTGAACCAAATCCATTTCACCGAGCACTAAGGAAAATTGAGTTCAATCGTGCTATGATCTGGCTTATATGTGCCGCCGGAGAATAGGCAGCGGCCAGGACGCAGGACAAGACGTCGATGAACAGCATCAGCATTTCCCGCCCCACAATGGTCCAGCCGGTCGATCCGATCTGGCGTTCGGTCCGCGACGAGGCGATGGAAGCGGTCAATCGCGACCCGCTTCTGGCGGCGTTCCTCTATTCGACAATCCTCAACCAGGAGAGCCTGGAGGAAGCTGTCATCCATCGGCTCGCCGAGCGGCTCGCGCATCAGGACATCGGCTCCGACCTCATCCGCCAGACGTTCAAGTCGATGCTGGCCGACGACAAGGAATGGTCGTCGATCGTGCGTGTCGACATCCAGGCCTATTACGACCGCGATCCGGCCTGCGACCGCTTCATCATGCCGGTGCTCTATTTCAAGGGTTTCCATGCCATCCAGACGCACAGGCTGGCACATTGGCTGTGGAATCAGGGCCGCAAGGATTTCGCGCTCTATCTGCAGAGCCGCTCGTCCTCGGTGTTCCAGACCGACATCAACCCGGCCGCCCGCATCGGCAAGGGCATCTTCATCGACCACGCCACCGGCCTCGTCGTGGGCGAGACGGCGGTGATCGAGGACGATGTGTCGATCCTGCATGGCGTGACGCTGGGCGGCACCGGCAAAGCCGGCGGCGACCGTCACCCCAAGATCCGTTACGGCGTGCTGATCGGCGCCGGCGCCAAGATTCTCGGCAATATCGAGATCGGCCATTGCTCGAAGATCGCGGCAGGCTCGGTCGTGCTGTCGCCGGTGCCGCACAACAAGACGGTTGCCGGCGTACCGGCCCGCGTCGTCGGCGAGACCGGTTGCGACCAGCCTTCGCGGCAGATGGACCAGCTTTTGCCGTCGCAGTCGATGGATCAGGTCGTCAGCTTCGACATCTGATTTGCAACACCCGGCGTGCCGGACTGAGTCCGGTTGCCGGCGCCGTTGCCCCTGGAGCATGATGCCGAAACGTGTGAGGCGGTTTTCGGACGACATCATGCTCTACCTCCTTGATTTAGAGGCGGATTTGGATTCGACCTGAAATCATCCGGCCCCAGGGTTCGCGTTCTATCCAGCCGGCTTGCCTTTACATCGCCATTGTCGACGTGCCAGAAGCGCGTTCCAACGAGCAAGCCCGACGATCGGAGAAGACTTTTGAAGCCGGACGAAATCAGAAAGCTGGACGCCTATTTCAAGCGCGTCTTCCAGAATCCCAAACTCGAGGTGAAGGCGCGGCCGCGCAAGGAAGATTCGGCCGAGGTCTATGTCGGCGACGAGTTCCTCGGCATCGTCTTCAAGGACGAGGACGACGGCGACTATAATTTCTCGATGGCGATCCTCGACATCGATCTGGCCTGAGCCCAGACGGCTACGGACTTCGGCGATTGGCGGCAGCCAGCTGCGCCATCGTCATCCCGGGGAGAAGCAGCCGCACAGCGGCGTCGCTGAGACCCTGGGATATATTCCAGGCCTCGGCTCAGGAATGTGGCGGTCCAGAACTTCCTCTGCTGTTTCCCAACAGTAATTCTGCACCGCTTCGCTGCCTTAAGCGCATGGAACGGATCCTCGGGTCCGCGCGGCTTCGCGCCCATGTATGACAAAAGCAGAGGGCCGCTACCGTGCGGTCTTTAAGACGCGCGTGGCCTCGGCGACGATAGCGGCGTCAAGCGCCGGCCAGTTGCCCAGCAACTCCCGGGGAAAGCGGTAGGTCAGGCTGAGGCTGTCGCCGACCTGGATGTCCCGCTCGCAGGGCGCCAGCGATTCCTCGGCGCTCGGTCCGCTCAGGCAGCGGGCGACGAACGGGTCCTTGCCGGCCCGGCCGGCGACCGCGAGCACCTCGTTGAGATAGCCTGATTTTTCCGTAAAACCGTAAATCGTCGTGCCGCCGGGGCCGGGCGCGCCGGGCTGGCTGATGAGCGCGCTATAGATCGGCGCGAAACGGCCGCTCATGTCGCGCGACATCATCTGCGGTTCAAACGACAGGAAGATGATGTTTTTGGCGGCCCCCGTGTGGTTGAAATCGTCGCGGGCGGCTTCGCTGTAGCCGTCCATCTGGGGATAGCGCAGATAGAGGTCGAGGCGCGAAGCGATGCCGTCGCGCCGCGCCTGCAGGAAGCGGATGGCGTTGGCCGGCACGGCAATGACATTGTTGCCGATCACTACCCTGTGGACCGTGGTGTCGTCGGTGTAGCCGGCCATGGCGATCGAGCGGCCGAACCACTTTCCGCCAAGGCTGATCGCCAGCGACAGCAGCGCCAATGCGGCAAAAGCATAGAACACCCGCTTCATCAGCACGGAATCGACGACGTTGAACTCTTCTGCGGTCGCTGCCTGCTTCATCGCAATCCCCATAGTCGCCGCCCTCTGTCCCTGGGCGGCACACATGCCGCGGCATGGCTCTTGCTGCGCTGGACGCGACTGTGCGATTTCATGGTAAACGGAAGGTAAAGATGAGCCTGCTACTGCCCGTTCTCTTCGCTTTCGCCGTCGGCCTCACCGCCTGCGGGCTTACCGGGTCCGTGATGGAACTGGCGGCGGGCCGCCGGCTTGCCTTTGCCGAGCCTTATGTGTCGCCAGCGTACATCCTGCGCTCGCTGGCCGCGACCGCTTGCGCCGGGCCGTTCATGCTCGCCAACGATGCGCTCGATGCGCGGCGCGAGGGCCGCATTTCGACGCTGATGCTGATGTCCTGCGGCTGCACGGTGATCGCCTGGGCGCTGACGCTGGGCATCGTGCTGATCGCCATTGCCTCCTGGGGCATCGGCTCTCCTGGTGCGCTTCAGCTTTTGGTGGAATCGCTGGCGCGGTATTTGCCTTGAGGCAATTGCGGGAGAAAACCGGCACGCGGTTTTCCTCGGATTGTTCTAGGGTTTGTCCCGGCCTGCGACGAATCGGAGACTGCAAATGCCGACCTACGCAATCGACGGAAAAGCGCCCCGTTTCGAGGATGCCGACAGCAACTGGATCGCGCCGGACGCTACGTTGATCGGCGACATCAGCGTCGGCCGCAATGCCGGCTTCTGGTTTGGCGTGGTCATCCGCGGCGACAACGAGGCGATCGTCATCGGCGCCGACAGCAATGTCCAGGAACACACGGTGATGCACACCGATCCCGGTTTTTCCCTGACGATCGGGCAGGGCTGCACGATCGGCCACCGCGCCTTGCTGCATGGCTGCACGATCGGCGACAACAGCCTGATCGGCATGGGCGTCATAGTCCTCAACGGCGCCAGGATCGGCAAGAATTGCCTGGTCGGCGCCGGCGCGCTGGTCACCGAAGGCAAGGAGTTCCCCGACAATTGCCTGATCGTCGGCTCGCCCGCGCGGGTGATCAGGACGCTGGACGACGCCGCGGTCGCCAGGCTGCGCGCCTCGGCCGCGCACTATGTCGCAAACGGCAAGCGCTTCAAGGCGGGGCTGAAGAAGGCCTGAACTCTATTCCTGTTTGACGATGATCTTTTCCGAACGGCAGGTCAGCGCAGCAAAAACCGGTTCTCACTTTTCGCTGCCGCGGTCCTTCGGCTCGGGATCATGGTCTGAAATGGTGGAGCCGGCCCGGGGACGGGGCCGGCTCCTTAAAACCCGGTCGTTGGGGACGGGGAGGGTGGGGACTCGACCGGGCTTTCTCGTTAGGCACGTCGCATTATTCGATGTGCTTGACCTCTGTGATGGCGTCCTAGCGGACGCTGGCAACCGCGTCGGCGCGACCGTCATTGATCGTCACCCACACGCCGGAATTCTGGTCGGACTGGCGCTTCAGGTATGTATAGTCGGTGTCGGTCCAGGACAGCACCTTGGACTCCAGATTGTCGAGGATGAACTCGCCGAGGCTGGTGCGCACGGTCAGCACCGCGTGGCCGTCGCCATTTTGTTGGCGCGCCACGGTCATCAAGAGATTGCCGGCGGGAACGCCGATCGCCATCAATTCGCGGCGCTTCTCCAGCGCATAGTCCTCGCAGTCGCCGAAGCCGCTGTCGGGATAGGACCAGACCTCTTCCTTACCCCACATTTCCATGTCGGTGCGCGGCACGATCCGGGTGTTGACCGAATTGTTGACGTCGACGATCGCCGCCCACAGCTTGCGGGTCAGTTCGACCGGTGCCTGCTTCGGCGTGCGCTGAGCGCACTCCTGCGGCAGCTTCTGGCAGAATTCGTAGTGACCGACCGGCTGTGTCGTGCGGCCGCCAGTGTGCATGTAGGCCGGTCCTGCTGCTTGCGCCGTTCCCCAAGCGGAAAGCTGCATCGCCATTGCCAAGAGCAACAGCTTGCCCCAAATCTTTGCCATTCGTCAGTCTCCCCGTTTGAGGAGACAATGACAGCGTTGGATTTATTTGACGCAAAAACCCGAAGTAGACATTGAGTAAAACCTCAATAGAATACGCGTAAAATTTGATCTATTTGAGTATAAAATCGTTCAGGGTCTCGGCGTAAAACCGCGGTGTCGGGGCGCGGATTTCCGGGTGGAGCCGTGGATTTGCTGCGTGCCGCTACAAGCTGCAGAGGCAGGCGGAACGCCGGCAACAAAAAACCGGCCGCGCAGGGCCGGTTCGTTTTTGCTGCCTGTTGCCGATCGTTCAGGCGCGCGGGGCGTTGAACTCGGAATCGAGCGTTTCCGGGCGCTGGATGACGGCGAATTCGATGGCGACGCCATCCTCGAAATGACGCACCACCTGGCCACGCATGGTGCCTAGCATCACCTGGATGCCGAGCGCCGGCTTGACGTCGATCTCGACCGCCGCGCCCGATAGCGACAGGTCGATGATGCGGCACTGATACTGGCGCCCATCGGTGAGCTGCAGGACGCTTGTCGGGTTGCGCGGCGCCACGCGTTCGTGGCGGCGGTCTTCCGGCAGGTCGAGTTCATGCTTGTTGGCGAGCCAGGTCAACTGCGCGGCCAGCTTGTCCTTCTTGCGATCCGAGGCAATGACGGTCATGGCAAAGCCGTCCTGCGAAGTGCGCGTCACCACGCCCTCGATGCGGCCGATATGATCGATATAGGCAATGATTTTTTCGCCCGGCATGCCGACGCGCTCGGTGCGCAACGCGACATTGCCCGGTGACATATCGACGACCTGGCAAGGGTGTTCGGTGCGGTCCTCCAGCATGAAGCGCCCGTAGATCTTGACCCGGACGCGCTGAAAGTTACGCCTTTCGGCGCGGGACGGTGCGTATTCGACCGCCGCTGACCTCATGACTGCCTACACCCCGTTGGCATTCCCGCGTCGTGCGTGGAATCTCGGCCAAAACTACAGCCAAGCAGGTTAACAAAGGAGAAAAGTGGGTCGCCGATAGTTAAGATTAGCGCCGGCTTGGAGACTATTGCTCGCGCCCGCCGTCGAACACGACGAGGTGGCGGATACGGCGCGACCGACCGAGCGCCGAGATGGTCTCCGCCGCTTCGAGTTCGGTGGGAGCCAACGACGGAACGGATATTTCCGGCCGGTTTTTCAGGAACATCGGGTCCTTGTCGGGATCGATGACGCGGATGGCATCGATCAGCGCATCGGTGATCGGGTCGGCGCCCAGCCAGAACGGCTTTTCCACGGCGCTGATGACGCCGAGGCAGCGCGGGTTCTCGACGCCGCCGTCGAGCGGCAGCGCAAGCAACTCGAAGTGGTTGGACCGGCCGCTGCGGCTGAACCCCTCATAAGTGATCAGCACCACGGATTTCTGCTCGAAAACGCCGTGAATGAGGCGCGACACCAGCCGCTGGTCCTTCTCGCGCCATAGCGAGGGGAACGAAAAACCCTTGAGCTCGCGGCCGTAGCCGGCGCAAAGCCTGGTGCCGGCAAGCCGGAACACCGCTTCGCCGCGCGTATCCCTTTCCAGGATGAAGGTGTCGGCCAAAAGCGCCTTGATATCGGCCGGTTCGACTTCCGAACGCTTTGGGGCAGGACGTCCATGACGCAGGCGATTCCAATAATGGAACAGCGCGATTGATCCGTTCTGGTTCATGCTATGAAACTCCGCGCATTCTGCCGTCTGATGGTCCCATCGGTGAACAGAAAGGGCGCCCTCCGATGACCTACATGCGTTCCGGAGCAGGATGCGTGCCAGCGTCGTTAAGACTTGTTCACGGGTCGGGGACGTTAAGGTTAACAAACGGTTTACGTTGCGCGCACAGGCTCGCCATGGCACACCAAAACCACTCCAGAAGCGGTCGTTTCGCGACGACCAACAGCACTTCGGTCAATAGTTTTAGGGGAGCAGGGGGCTCGACCAGCCGTTCAAGGGAAACCTTGGACGGCTTCTTTTTGATTCGCGGTTTGTGATTCGCGCTTTGTGATTCGTAGTTTGTGATTTGTCCGGGCATGGCCTAGATGCTCGCGACACGCAAATCCCTGGATCAGAGCATATGAGCGAACCGGCCGGCCCCCTGGAGACCGAACAGACCGCGGAGGCGCCGCCGCCGCGCCGCGAGCCGGTGTTCAACCTGCCACCGGTGGTGCTGGCGGTGATCGGCATCTGCGTCGCCGTCTTCCTGCTGCAGCAATATGTGCTGACCGAAGAGCAGCAGATAACATTGCTCACCGATGGCGCCTTCATTCCGGTCCTCTACACCGGCCAATACGGTTTCGACTGGTTCCTCTTCACCCGTCCTTTCACCTATGCCTTCATGCATGGCGGCGTTGCTCACATTGCCATCAACATGGTTGCGCTGGCCGCCTTCGGGTCGCCGCTGGCCAACCGTCTCGGCTGGTTCTGGTTCGCCTTGTTTTTCGCCGCCACCGGGCTGGCCGCGGTGGTGCTGTTCTGGGCGGTCCATCCATATGGCGAAGCACCGCTGGTCGGCGCTTCCGGGGCGATATCGGGCATGATGGGTGCGGCGGCTCGCTTCGGGTTCCGTACCGACCGCTCCTCCGGCAGGGCGGCCTTTGCCGGTCCCGTGCTGCCGATCGCAATGGTTTTGCGCATGCGCGGCGTCGTCAATTTTCTCGGCGCCTGGATGGTCATCAACCTCGCCACCGGCCTTTACGGTCTCGGGCTCGGAGAACCCGGCCAGATCGCCTGGGAAGCGCATATTGGCGGCCTCGTCGCAGGCTTCTTCGGGTTGCGCTGGTTCGACCGGCGCTGGCGGGCGCCTGAATGGGAGATCCCCGACGACCAGCGCACCCCCGACTAGCGCACTCTATTGGCGCAGCCCACTGGCACACCCCACTGGCACACTTGAAAAGCAACCGATCACGGCGCACGATGTTCACTCTTATGTGAAGCCGGTCAGGGCGGGAGCTGGCTAGCCAAGCAGGAGGAGGAGGACGCCATGACGGTTAAGGCAATTCTCGAGAGAAAAGGCCATGACGTGTTCACGCTCGGGCCGAATGTAAAGCTCAGCGAAGCCATTCGAATCCTGGCCGACCACAAGATCGGTGCACTGGTCATCACCAATGGCGATCGCAAGATCGTCGGCATCCTTTCCGAGCGTGACATCGTGCGGGTCGTTGCCAGGGAAGGCGCTGCCGCACTTGATATAACGGTACGCTCGGCGATGACGCCGAAAGTGAAGATCTGCAACGAGAACCACACGGTCAACGAGGTGATGGAGATCATGACCAAAGGCCGTTTCCGCCATCTGCCGGTGGAAAAGGATGGGCTGCTCGACGGCATCGTGTCGATCGGCGACGTGGTCAAGCGCCGCATCGAGGATGTCGAGCGCGAGGCCGACGAAATCAGGGCCTATATCGCAACGGCCTGACCTGACGAAGAAACCGCCGACCGAATACCGGCCGGCGGCGTTCATTCTATCGGTTGCCGAGCGGCCGAAAGGGGCTGAAAAGGCCAGCCCGCTGGTCTGCGCTGCTTTGGGCGCTTGTCTCGCGAAGCGGTTTGCACTAGCGAAGACCGATTACCCAAATCACGAAAATCGCAGTTTTCGCGAGCCAAAAGCGCAGGCCACCATGACCCTTATCGATACCCGCACGCCCGATGCCAAACGTTTTATTGCCGGCGCTACCGGCGATTGGGAGATCATCATCGGCCTCGAGGTCCATGCGCAGGTGACCTCGGAAGCAAAGCTGTTTTCCGGGGCGTCGACGACTTTCGGCGCGGCGCCCAACGCCAATGTCAGCCTCGTCGACGCGGCCATGCCCGGCATGCTGCCGGTCATCAATGAGGAATGCGTCAAGCAGGCGATCCGCACCGGCCTCGGATTGAAGGCGCAGATCAACCACAAGTCGGTGTTCGACCGGAAAAACTATTTCTATCCCGACCTGCCGCAGGGTTACCAGATATCGCAGTTCAAGCAGCCGATCGTCGGCGAAGGCACGATCGTCATTTCGGTCGGTCCCGACCGGCAGGGCGAGTTCGAGGACATCGAGATCGGCATCGAGCGCCTGCACCTGGAGCAGGACGCCGGCAAGTCGATGCACGATCAGCATCCCACCATGTCCTATGTCGATCTCAACCGCTCCGGCGTGGCGCTGATGGAGATTGTCTCCAAGCCCGACATGCGCTCCGCCGACGAGGCCAAGGCGTATGTCACCAAGCTGCGCACCATCGTGCGCTATCTCGGCACTTGCGACGGCAACATGGACGAAGGTTCGATGCGCGCCGACGTCAACGTCTCCGTTCGCAGGCCCGGCGGCGAATTCGGTACGCGCTGTGAGATCAAGAACGTCAACTCGATCCGCTTCATCGGCCAGGCCATCGAGTTCGAGGCGCGCCGCCAGATCGCCATCCTCGAGGATGGCGGCAAGATCGATCAGGAAACCAGGCTGTTCGACGCCGTCAAAGGCGAGACGCGCTCGATGCGCAGCAAGGAAGAGGCGCATGACTACCGCTACTTCCCCGATCCCGACCTTTTGCCGCTGGAATTCGATCAGGCCTATGTCGACGCGCTGGCCAAGGAGTTGCCGGAACTGCCCGACGACAAGAAGGCGCGCCTGATCTCTTCACTTGGCCTGTCGACATACGACGCCTCGATCCTGGTGTCGGAAAAGCCGATCGCCGACTATTTCGAGCAGGTGGCCTCGGGCCGCGACGGCAAGCTTGCCGCCAACTGGGTCATCAATGACCTGCTCGGCCAGCTTAACAAGGCCGGCAAGGACCTTGAAAATGCTCCTGTAACACCGGAGCAGCTCGGTGCCGTGATCGACCTGATCAAGGAAGGCACCATCTCCGGCAAGATCGCCAAGGATCTGTTCGAGATCGTCTGGAACGAGGGCGGCGATCCGCGCCAGCTGGTCGAAAGCCGCGGCATGAAGCAGGTCACCGACACCGGCGCCATCGAGAAGGCGGTCGACGAAGTCATCGCCGCCAACCCCGACAAGGTCGAGCAGGCTCGCGCCAAGCCGACCATGGCCGGCTGGTTCGTCGGCCAGGTGATGAAGGCCACCGGCGGCAAGGCCAACCCGCAAGCGGTTAACGATCTGGTCAAGGCCAAGCTCGGTATCGAATAGAACAATGTTCGTCCGCACCGCCAGCGAACGTGACCTTGCTGCCGTCCGCGCGCTGCTGGTCGAAACCTGGCACGCAACGTACGACACGATCTATGGCGCCGAGCGGGTGACCGAAATTACCGACGACTGGCATTCGATCGCCTCGCTCAAGGCGCGGCTGACAAGGCCGAACTCGGAATTCCTGGTCGCCGATGACGGCAAGCGTATCGGCGGCATGGCTTTTGCCGCCGCAACGACGGATACGAAGATCGTGCTGCTGAANGCTGCTGAACCAGCTCTATGTACTGCCGGCCTGCCAGCGGCAAGGCATCGGCCAGGCCTTGCTGGACGAGGTCGAAGCCAGCTTTCCCGAGGCGAACAGGTTGCGCGTCGAGGTGGAAGAGGCCAACGTGCCGGCCATCGCCTTCTACCGTTCGAAGGGATTTTTGCCGGTCGGCAGCACCGCCGATTGCGGCGGCGGTTCGGGGTTGCCGGCGCTGATCTTCGAGAAGCCGCTGGGATAGGCGTCCGACGAAACGTTCAGTGCTGTCCCTTCAGGACGACCAGATAGCCGCGTTCCACCGGCTGCCGGAAGGCGATCTGTTCGGATGTGCCCGGATCTTTCGATTGCTTTTCGATGACGTAGCCGCCGGGATGAGACTTGAGCCATTCCTCAGGCTTGTCGGCGTTCTCGAATGGCTTCTCTATTCGCCCAAGGAAACCGACCTCGCCCTGATAGTCGTAAGCGACGGCCCAGTCCGCGTCCTTTCGTTCGTCGATGAAGCTCGCCAGCGGCGTGAGATCGTAGCGTTTGAACACGGTTGCCGAGGCGGCGGCGTGGCCGATGGCGAAAAGGGCAAGCATGACAAAGGCCGTAGCCCTCAGCCTGGCGACTGAAATCTCGGCCATGAAGTAGCCCAGCAGAATGGTCGCGAATGGTAGTGCCGGCACGACATAGTGCGGCTGCTTGCCGGATATGGCGCTGAAGACCAGCAGCACCGCAATGAACGAGAACGACAGCAGGCGCAGGGCACGCAGATCCGGGGATTTCGTGCCGATCAGGCTGCGTATCCGGGCAGCCGGCTTCAGCCGCCACACCGGGGGGATAAAGGCCCAGGGCACGAACATGAGCGGCAACAGCATCAGGTAAAAGTAAAACGGCCGGCCATGCGAATTGTGCAGGCTTCCGGTAACCCGACCTGCCGACTGGTTCCACACGAGATCGTAGACGAAACTGCCCTTGGTCAGGATGGTCGCGGGCGCCAGCCATATGGCGACCGGGACAAGGGCGGCGAGAATTGCCAGGCCGGCTCCGGCAAAGAACTGCAAAGGGGCAAGGCCGGCTCGCCGGTCACGCCAGAGAGGATAGAGCAGGACGGGCGCGCCGATGTGAATGAGCACGACCGGGCCTTTGGCCAGCACGCCGAGCCCGATGAACAGACCCGCCAGNGACGGGCGCGCCGATGTGAATGAGCACGACCGGGCCTTTGGCCAGCACGCCGAGCCCGATGAACAGACCCGCCAGCACCGCCTGCCACCGGTTGCCGGTCCTGGCGAAGGCCAGCAACGACAGCAGTGCGGCGACCACACAAGCCGTCAAAAGCATGTCGAACAGGATCAGGGTCGAATAGATGACAAAGACGGTGCTGCCGGCCACCAGCCAGGGGATGCGACTGGCGATGTCCGGGCGCTCGGGAAACAGGGTTTTGGCCAGAAGTGTCGTCAGCCAGATGACCAGCGACGAGGCGGCGAAGATGACGAGCATCGCCGCCGCGCGGCTCACACCGAAGATGTTCCAGACGAGATCGATGAGCCAGAACAACAGCGGCGGCTTCTGCAGATAGGGCGCAAAGTTCATCGTCGGTACGAAGACATGTCCACCGAGATACATCTCCCAGGCGACGCTGAGATAACGCGTCTCATCGACCGGCAATAGCGGACGAAAAGCGAGCGCGATGCAAAGCAGGGCCAGCAGGAAGAGGTAAGGCAGCAGCCGTTCAATTCGTGTCGGTATCAAGTTCGGGGACCGCCCAGGAAATGGTTTCCACGTCCGGTCGTGCACGATGCACCGTCTCCGGACCGGAGCAGAACCGCACCATGATTTTGGCCGAATTGCAACGATGCCGGCTTGGTATTGTGGATTACGCCTGCGTACCGGCAAATAGTTGAAAAATCTGACGATTGGCTCCGAGTATGGCTTCAGGCCGAGCGCAGCGGCGGCGTCAATTCGCGCATCAGGAGTTCCAGCTCTCGCTGGTCGCCAGTGGCGGTCTTGTCGAAGATCGTCGCCAGCTGTGATTTGACGGTGCCGTCCGAGACGCCGCTGGCAGCCGCGATTTCACGCCGTGTCAGCCCGGCGGCGACATGGCCGGCGACACGCTTTTCCGCTGCTGTCAGTCCGAACAGTGCAGCGATCGCTTCCAGCGCCGGCACTGATGTGGCGCCGGCGGCGGCAATGAAGATGGCCGCGGCGGCGCGCGGCGATATGCGGGCCGAAATGTCGCGTCGCGCCAGAGGCATGACATGCGCCACCGCCGGAGACATGGCCTTCACCAGCGGAATGTTGATGCCGGACGGTCCGAGCGCGAATTCGTCGCGCGTGCCGAGCTGGACGGCGCGGCCGATGGCGGTGTTGGCGTTGGCATAAGCGAAGGACAGCTGGCCGCGCACCGAGGACACTGAGGCGGTTTCGGTGAGCAGGGCTTCGGCTGCCCGATTGGCGAAAATGATCTGCATATCGTCGGCGACGATCAGCACCGGATGGTCGAGGCTCTCAAGGATCGAGCGAAAGACGTCGGCCTTGCGCCGCTCGGCCTCGAACAGGTCGCCGATGGTCACCGCACGCCGGACATGGGGGGCGAGCGTGGACATCAGGTCGATATCCCTGGCTGAAATCTGGGGCCTGTCCTTGTCGGTAACCACCATCAGCGTGCCGGCGCGCGCCGGCTGCTTCATCAGCGCCACCCAGAAGAAATCGTCGAGACGGTTGGGTTCCACCCACTCGCGCACGATGCGGCTTTCGAGCCAGTTCTGGCGGGCGTCAGGGCCTTGCAGGGCGTAGACGCTATCGACGGTGAACGGCATGTCGATTTCCATCTTCGGCACCGCCTTGAAGAAGGGCACCTCGCAGGCGTAGTCGCGCTGCAGCGGCTCAAGCAGGACCGGATCGCCGCAGGAAGTCGAAAACCGGGCCGAGTTTCTCGCCGTATCGACGACCGCCAGCATGGCAAGCCGGCCGAGCGCCAATTTGCAGATTGATTCAAGCGTCGATGGCCAACGGCCGACATCGGCAATCGAATCGTAAATCGCTTCGACGATCTGCGGCAGGGCGCGACCGAATATGTTGGCCTGGACAGACACGTAGAGCCTCGTAAGGATTGCAGCGTAGTGGCAGGTCACACACTGTCTCCGCCTGAGGTCGCACACAACATAGCCGGCTTGGTTACGTCTGTGAAACGTCTCACAGCGGCGTTCGGTGTATTGTGAGCGCTTACGGGCTGGCCAGAACGTGCCTGATGAGCCGTTGTCTAAGAGCACTCGGGCCGCTCTGCGATACAAATCAAAGTGAACGGAATTGCAATTTTTCAGGGAATAAATGAGGAAACTTCCACATTGTCGATCAACCTGGTTCTGCCAAGCCACGCCGCGGCAAGCAGGCGGCCATCGCCGTCACGCCGCCACGAGGTGAGCGTCAGGCTCTTGCGCGCGGCGACATAGTCGACGCTGTCGAAGCCTGCCTCGAGAAGCGCGGCAGTGGCTTTGCCGGTGACGCCGTTTTCATCGGCGCCGGCCGCGAGCGCTGCCGCCGTCTGGCGCAAGATGACATTGAGCTGTCGCGCGACGTCGAGTTCGGCGGCGTCGAGATAGGCGTTGCGCGACGACATTGCCAGGCCATGCGCATCGCGCACGGTTGGCGCGCCGACGATTTCCACCGGAAGGTCAAGATCGCGGCAGAGCTTTCGGACGACGCAAAGCTGCTGGTAGTCTTTTTCGCCGAAGATGGCGTAGTCGGGCAGGGCTTGCAGAAAGAGCTTGGCCACGACCGTGGCGACGCCCTCGAAGAAGGTCAGCCTGAAATCCGATTCCAGGCCAGAAGACGGGCCGCCGACCGAAATCTTCGTCGCAAAGCCTGCCGGATACATCTCGGAAACCGTAGGCGTGAAGGCAAGCTGTGCGCCGGCCTCGGTCAGCCGGTCGAGATCGCGGGCCAGCTGACGCGGATACTTGTCGAGATCTTCAGTGGGGGCGAACTGGGCCGGGTTGACGAAGATCGAGACGACGCAGCGATCGGCCGTTGCGAGCGCGGCCCCGACCAGCGAGATATGGCCGTCATGCAAAGCGCCCATGGTCGGCACCATGGCGACGCTCAGGCCTTCGCGCCGCCATTCGCGGATCTGCGCGCGAAGGCCGGGCACGGTGTCGACGACGAGCGGCTGGCTGATGGGGGGCCGGTTCATGCCTTGTCCTTGTCGCTCGCGGCTGAAAAGACGTGGCCCGGCCCGGGGAAGGTGCGGCTGCGCACCTCCGCTGCGTAGCGCGCCGCGGCATCGGCGACCGCGCTGCGCAAATCGGCGTATTCCTTGACGAATTTCGGCACCCGGTCGACCGTCAGGCCGACCATGTCGTCGATGACCAGGATCTGGCCGTCGCAATCGCGGCTGGCGCCGATGCCAATGGTGGGAATGGCAATGCGCCGGGTGAGGTCGGCGGCAACGGTCTCGACCGTGCCCTCGATGACCAGCGAAAACGTGCCGGCTTTCTCGACCGCGTCGGCGTCGCGCATGAGCGCGGCCACATTCTCCGGCGTGCGGCCCTTGATCTTGTAGCCACCGTCCTTTTCCACCGATTGCGGCTGCAAGCCGATATGGCCCATCACTGGAATGCCGGCCGCGACGATTGCCGCGATCTGGAGGGCGACTTCGACGCCGCCTTCCAGCTTCACCGCCTGGCAGCCGGTTTCCTCAGAGATGCGGCGCGCCGAGGCAAGGGCTTGCGCGGCCGAAGTCTCGTAGCTGCCGGCCGGCATATCGACCACCACGCAGGCCTTTGATGAACCGCGCATCACGGCCTGGCCATGGGCGATCATCATCTCCAGCGAGGCGCCGAGCGTGGTCTTGTGGCCATGCAGCACCATGGCAACGCTGTCGCCGACCAGGAGAAGGTCGACATGATCGTCGAGCAGGCGGGCGACGGGATAGGTGTAAGCGGTAAGGCATACGATCGGCACGCCGCCCTTGCGGGCGCGTATTGTCTCCGCACTGATCCTGGCGACAGCTAAGGCCATTCCTCACCTCTCGCAGCCGGCGTTACTACAGCGCCGCGCGTCCCGTGGACGCGCAAAGGACGCTGTAGCACTTGGGTTTGCGCATGATCCTTTCCGAAAATCGATTTCGATTTTCGGGGTCATGCGGCAGCGCCGGGCGATGAGAGCTTTAGGAAGACGCAGCCGGCTTGGCAAGCGTCGGTTCGCAGGTGCGAAATGGATCGGCCAATGACCGAGCGTTTCGGCATGCCGTCAGTGCCGCAGGCGCCGCAAAACCCTTGCCTTCGCCAAGGCCTGACGCCATAAGCAGGGACAGCCACCGCCGCGCGCCCGCGAGGATCTGAATGAAAACTTTCCTTCTGCAGTTTTTCACCTGGTGGAACCGCCAGACGCTGGGAACCCGTTTTCACACCTGGCGCCACGGCAACAAGGTCGGCCAGGATGGGGCCGGCAACGTCTACTACGAAGGCGGCGTTGATTCGGAAGGCCGCACCCGCCGCTGGGTCATCTACGCCAATTATTCGGAGGCGTCGGCGATCCCCCCGGGCTGGCACGGCTGGATGCATCACCGCGTCGATGTGGCGCCGCCAAGCGACGACTATCGGCCGCGCGAATGGGAAAAGGCGCATGAGCCGAACCTCACGGGAACACCGGCGGCTTATCGCCCAAAGGGTTCCGTGCTCACCAATCAGCACCGTCCGCAGGTGACGGGCGACTACGATGCGTGGACGCCTGGTTCTTGACCGCCGGCCGGTCCTTTGTCGCCACAATTGGCGTTTAGCTGCTTGCTGATATGACAACGGCGAATAGCCTTGGGCGTGACAGAATCACCCGGGCCCAAACCACCGGTATCTCCGCATGAACATTTTCAGCCTGACATCGATGGCCGGACTGGCGGCAATTGGCGCTATCGCCATGTTCCCGACAGCGTTTGCCGCGGCGCAGGCGCCTGCGGCAGCACCCGCAATCTCCGATCGCATCACCAATCCGGTCGCCGAATTTGCCGGCATCGACAAGATCACCGGCCGTATCATCACCTTCGATGTCTACATCGACGAAACCGTGCAGTTCGGCGCTTTGCAGGTGACGCCGCGCATCTGCTATTCGCGGCCGGAGAATGAAGAGCCGAAGACCGATTCCTTCGTCGAAGTCGACGAAATCACGCTCGACCGCAAGATCCGCCGCATCTTCACCGGCTGGATGTTCGCCGAGAGCCCCGGCCTAAACGCCGTCGAGCACGCCGTCTATGACGTCTGGCTAAAGGGCTGCAAGCAGAAGTCGGATGTGCCGCCGCCCGACGCGGCCAATGCCGAGACGCCCAAGGTCGACACGTCCAAGCCAAAGCCCGCCGCTGCTCCGGCCGCCGAACAGCCGGACCCCACGGAGCCTGACGCGACCAACACCAACTGATCCTCCGGAACCGTCATGGCCACCATGCGTTGGGCCATGGACGACCGCGCATTTGCGCGCTTGGAGGATATTCTGATGTCGGACAGCAAACGGATCACGGCCAGCAAAGACGACCTGCTCGAACTCGAAAAGGGGTTCTGGACGGGCGACGAAGCTTACTACGCCGCCAATGTCGACACAGAATGCCTGGTGGCATTTCCTGAGATGGCACAGGCAATGGACAATGCCGATCTGGCCAAGACCGCGACCAAGCCCAACCGCTGGCGCGACCTTCAGATCGACCTCAAGGGTATCATCGAGCCCGGCAGCGACATTATTATGCTGACCTATGAGGCTCATGCGACACGGGAAAACGGCGAGCCCTACGCGGCGCTGGTCAGCACTGGCTATGTCCACCGTGTCAACGGCTGGAAGATGATGTTCCATTCGCAGACGCCGATGGAAACCGCGAAGGGCTGACCCCTTTCACCGGTCGAGCCGGCTCGGCCGCTCGGTCTCCGATCAGGGATAAAAAACGGCTTCGCCCTTCAGCGCCTCGGCCAACATCTTCTCGTATTTGACGCGCGGCACGTCGACCGCGCCGAAGCGTTTGAGATGCTCAGTGGTGAATTGCGTGTCGAGCAGGGCAAAGCCGCGCGCCTTCAGCCGCTCGACCAGATGATACAGGCAGGTCTTGGACGCGTCGGTTTCCCGGGCGAACATGCTTTCGCCGAAGAACACGCGACCGAGCGAGACGCCATAGAGGCCGCCGACCAGCCGTTCCTCGCGCCATGCCTCGACCGAATGGCAGTGCCCAAGACGGTGCAGCTCGATATAGGCTTCGCGGATCGGCGCGTTGATCCAGGTCGAGCGGCGCTCCTCGCGCTTTTCGGCGCAGCCGTCGATCGTCGCCTCGAAATCGAAATCGAAGCGGATGTCGAACGGGTGCTTGCGGATCGTCTTCTTCAAGCTCTTCGGCGTGTGGAAGCCATCGAGCGGAATGATGCCGCGCGTCTCCGGCCGCACCCAGAACACTTCCGGGTCGGAAGCGCTCTCGGCCATCGGGAAGACGCCCGAGGCATAGGCCTTGAGCAACAGGTCGGTCGGAATGCGATAGCCGGGAGCGTAAGGGCGGGTCATCGCGGCATCATAGCGGCAATTCGGGCGCTATTCCTCTTTGGCCAGATACTTCTCCAGCCAGTGGATGTCGTAGTCGCCATTGGCGATATCGGCATTGCCGACCAGGTCGCGAAACAGCGGCAGCGTCGTCTTGATGCCGTCGACGACGAACTCGTCGAGCGCCCGCCGCAGCCGCATCATGCATTCGACGCGGTTGCGGCCGTGCACGATCAGCTTGCCGATCAGGCTGTCATAATAGGGCGGGATCTTGTAGCCGGAATAGACACCGGAATCGACGCGGATGCCGAGACCGCCAGGCGTGTGGAAATGTGTAATCGTGCCGGGCGAAGGCGTGAAGGTGCGCGGGTCCTCGGCATTGATGCGGCATTCTATGGCGTGGCCGTTGAACTTGATGTCCTCCTGGCGCACCGAAAGCCCGCCGCCGGAGGCAACGCGGATCTGTTCGTGGACGAGATCGATGCCGGTGATCGCCTCCGTCACCGGATGCTCGACCTGCAGCCGCGTGTTCATCTCGATGAAGTAGAACTCGCCATTCTCGTACAGGAATTCGATGGTGCCTGCGCCGGAGTAGCCGAGGTCGGCGATGGCCTTGGCACAGATATTGCCGATGCGGGCGCGCTCCTCGGCGTTGAGGGCCGGCGAGGGCGCCTCTTCCCAGACTTTCTGGTGGCGGCGTTGCAGCGAACAGTCGCGCTCGCCGAAATGCACGCCGCGGCCGGCGCCGTCGCCGAATACCTGCACCTCGATGTGGCGCGGCTTTTCCAGGTATTTCTCGATGTAGACGGCATCGTCGCCGAAGGCCGCGCCGGCCTCCGTGCTGGCTGTCTGCAAGCCGATCTCGAGATCGGCTTCGGTAAGGGCGACCTTCATACCGCGCCCGCCACCGCCTGCCGAAGCCTTGATGATCACGGGATAGCCGATCTCGGCGGCAATGCGCCTGGCTTCCTTCTGGTCGGTGACGGCGCCGTCGGAGCCCGGCACAACCGGAATGCCGAGCCGCTTTGCCGTGCGCTTGGCCTCGATCTTGTCGCCCATGATGCGGATGTGGTCGCCCGATGGGCCGATGAAGGTGATGTTGTGGGCGGCGAGAATGTCGGCGAACTTGGCGTTTTCCGACAGGAAGCCATAGCCCGGATGCACGGCATCGGCGCCTGTAATCTCGCAGGCTGCGACGATCTGGTGGATGTTGAGATAGCTGTCGCGCGACGGCGGCGGACCGATGCACACGCTTTCGTCGGCGAGCCTGACATGCATGGCGTCAGCGTCGGCGGTCGAATGCACGACCACGGTCTGGATGCCGAGTTCCTTGCAGGCGCGCAGCACCCGAAGCGCGATTTCGCCGCGGTTGGCGATGAGGATCTTCTGGAACATCCGGCCCGCTCTACTCGATCACGACGAGCGGCATGCCGTACTCGACCGGCTGGCCGTCCTCGAACAGGATCGCCGTCACCGTGCCGGCGCGCGGCGAAGGGATCTGGTTCATCGTCTTCATCGCTTCGATGATCAGCAGCGTCTGGCCTTCCTTGACCTTCTGGCCGACTTCGATGAAGGCCTTGGCGTCGGGCGAGGGCGCGAGATAAGCGGTGCCGACCATCGGCGAGGGGACCGCGTTCTTGGACGGATCGGCCACTGCTGGTGCGGCAGCCGCGGGCTGCTGCGCTGCCGGAGCATAACCGGCCTGCGGTGCGGCGATGGCGTGGACGGCCGGCGCCTGGCGCGATACGCGCACCTTCAGGTCGCCGAGCTCGACTTCGATCTCGGTGAGATTGGTGTCGTTCAGTATGCCCGCCAGATCGCGGATCAGTTGCTGGTCAACACCGGTCTTCTTTATCGACATTTTCGAGCCTTCTGTTTGTGGGCCGGTCATAGGCGTGCCGCCAGCGCCTGCAGCGCCAGCGAGTAGCCAAGCGGCCCGAACCCGCAGATCATGCCGACAGCGACCGGCGCGACCATGGAGACGTGGCGGAATGGTTCCCGCGCGTGGATGTTGGAGAGGTGAACTTCGGCGACGGGCAGCGGCGCGACAGCGCGGATGGCGTCGTGAATGGCAATCGAGGTGTGGCTGTAGGCACCCGGATTGATGACGATGCCGGCTGCCTTGTCGCCGGCTTCCTGGATCCAGTCGACGAGGTCGCCCTCATGGTTCGACTGGCGAAAATCAATCTCGAGGCCAAGCGCGGCGCCCGCCTGCTTGCAGTCGTCGGCGATCGCGGCAAGCGTCTTGCCGCCATAGATGCCCGGCTCGCGCTTGCCGAGCGCGTTCAGGTTGGGGCCGTTCAGGACGAAAATCGTTTTCAAAAATGCCGACCTTTTCCGACGCCGGCCTCAAGCCGGCGCGCAGGGCCTTCTATAATGGGCATAGCCGCCCGCGGAAAGAGCACAAGTGCGATCTTTCACTGTCCACAACAGGCGGAAATGTGCCCGTGAGAAATAGGCTCGCGTGCAAGATCAGAGCGCGGCTTTCGCCGCCTCGATCTTTTCAGCCAGCACTTCCTGGCCGAGCGCCCCGAACACCACCTCATTGCCGACCACGTAGGAAGGCGTTCCGGTGATGGCCAGCTTGTTGGCGAGGTCGAAGGTCTTGGAGAAAGCCTCGGTGATGGTCGGATCCTTCATCTTCTCGCGCAATTTCGCCTCATCGGCGCCTAGCGACAGCGCAACCTTGATGGCCGCCGCCTCGGTGGCGCGGCCCTGGCCGCCGAGCAGGGCGTTGTGGAACTCGCCGTATTTCTCCGGATGCATCAGGTGGAAAGCCATCGAGACGACGCTGGCCTTTTGCGAATCCGGCCCGAGGATCGGGAATTCCTTGAGCACGAAGCGCAGCTCCGGATCGGCCTTTGTCAGAGCCTGCATGTCGTCGATGGCGCGTTTGCAGAAGCCGCAATTGTAGTCGTAGAATTCGACGATGGTGACCTTGCCCTTCGGATTGCCGACGACGCCGTCGAAGGTCGAGTTGAAAATCTCGGACTTGGCCTTCTCGATGACGCCGAGGCTGGCTATGCGCTGCTCTTCCTTCTGCTTGGCCTCGAGCGCCTCCTGCACTTCGAGCAGCACTTCAGGGTTCTTCAGGAGATAGTCGCGGATAATACCCTCGACCTCGGTGCGATCGATCTTGGTGTCGGCAGAGGCGGTCTGCACGGTCTGCGCCGTGCCGGCCTTGGCCACCTGCGGACTGCCGGCGACGAACCCGAAAGCGAGCATGGCAAGAGCAGCCGCCACTCCCGTCGTGCCGAGCAATATTGCCTTGTTCATCGTCTGATCCTCTTGCCGGTTCCGATCTATCCTAGTCGCAGCGGGCGACCGGAAGGTTCATTTCTTGAGTTTGCCTGAAGGGTTGTAGTTTATGATGTCCTGCGCCCGAATCCAGCCGGGCTCGCCGCGCTTCAAGTCTTTTTGCGCGCGCATGGCGAAAATTTTCGCATTCGTGTAATCGCCGGAATAAAAGTGGCCCTCGGCGGTGGCGAGTTCCGCCGCCGGAATGTTGCCAAGCTCGCCATAGGCCTGGGCGAGATAGCGGTATCCGACCGTGTTTTCCTTGTCGCGCCCGAGGCCGTTGTTGATCTGCACCACCGCCTTCTTCAGCGAATCGGGCGTGCCGATGGCCATCAGCGCCTGGCCGAGAGAAACGGGCAACAGGCCCGACCTCACCGGATCGAGGCTGACCGCCTTGGCATAGGCGTCCGCGGCGTCCTTGGGCTTGTTGGCCTTCATCAGTATGTCGCCGCGCATTTCCTGGAAGTAGGGGTTCTTCGGCTGTTCCTTGATCAGTGCATTGGCCTTGGTCAGCGCCGCACCCAGATTGCCGTAGAGATAGGCCATCTGCGCTTCGCCATAGCGCGAGGCGAGGCTGCCCGGGGCCTTGCGGATCAGCCGCGTGGCCGCGGCCTGGCCGCCCATATAGGCGGCGATCTTGATGCGCATCATGTCGTGCCGCTGCTGCAGTGCCGGCGGATCGACCTTGTCGACGTTAGGGCTCTGCTTGACCAGCACTTCGAGATTGGCGATGCGCTCCTGCGGCATCGGGTGGCTGATGCGGTAGGGATCGACCTGCGTGCCGGAAAGCGACAGCGCGCTCTGGAAGCGGGCGAAGGTCTTCAGCATGCCCATGCCGGACTGGCCGGTGGCATTGAGATAGGTGATGGCAGAGCGGTCGGCGGTCGACTCTTCGGTGCGCTGGTAGGCAAGAATGCTGCGCTGCGCCATCTCGCCGCCGCCCGCGGCGACACCCATGCCGGCGCCGGCAAGGCCGCGGCTGTTGGTGGTGGCGCCGGCAACGATGGCGCCGGCGCCAAGCAGCGTGGCGATGATGGCCATGGTCTTGGCGCGCTCGAGCTGGTCGCGCAATTTCTGCTGATGGCCGCCTGCGATGTGGCCGGCCTCATGGGCGATGACGCCGATGATCTCGTTGGGCGTTTCGGCCTGCATCAGCGCGCCGGTGTTGATGAACAGCCGGCGCCCGGTAACGAAGGCGTTGAAGCTCTGATCGTTGACCAGAACGATATCGACACCGTCATTGGCAAGACCGGCCGCCTTGAAGATCGGCCGCGCATAGTCGCGCACCAGCGCCTCGATCTCGGCATCGCGCACGACCGGCACCGCCTGGGCGAAGGCCGTCACCGAGCCGGTGACAGCGATGGCGGCCGCAAGCAAAAGCGTCGCGAAGCCGCGCGCTGTCTTCCCGATGGAAGATTTGGACATCGTCGATTTGGGTCGGCTCAGCATGAGGTACACTGGTAAACGAGCGGGCGAACGATGAAAAGTCACGGCACCGAAACTAGGCGAACTTGTGATCCTCACATCAATCGGGCATTTGTGCGGCGCTGCCGCCGGTTCATGGCTTCGAGCGGCGGGCCGGACGGAGGTCAAATGGTAGTTTCGCTGTCGCGCCGCGGTGAAGTCGAGCCGTTTCACGCCATGGACATTCTGGCCGAAGCCAACCGGCTGAAGGCGACGGGCGTGCCTGTCGTCTCCATGGCCGTCGGCCAGCCATCCGATCCGGCGCCCGTGGGCGCGAGGGAAGCAGCCGCAAATGCGCTGAGGATCGGACGCATCGGCTATACCGACACGCTCGGTCTGGCGGATCTGCGCAAGGCGATCGCCGCGCATTATGGCGACCACTACGGGATCGATGTCTCGCCGAACCGGATCGCCGTGACCACGGGATCGTCGGCCGCCTTCAATCTGGCCTTCCTGGCGATGTTCGATCCCGGCGACCGCGTCGCCATCGCATCACCCGGCTATCCGGCCTACCGCAACATCATGGCCGCGCTCGGCATCGAGATCGTCGAGATCGAGCTCGGCACGGACGCCTACCTGCACGCCGAGCATTTGAAATCGGCGCACCAGGAAAAACCGCTGAAGGGCGTGTTGTTCGCCAGCCCGGCCAATCCGACAGGTGCGGTCATTCCCGTCGACGAGTTGTCCGCACTGGTGAGGACAGCCGAAGAACTCGGCATCGCGGTGATATCGGACGAAATCTATCACCGCCTGGCCTATGCCGCGCCCGACACCACTGCGCTGGCCTATGGCTCAGGCGTGGCGGTGATCAATTCCTTCTCGAAATATTATTGCATGACCGGCTGGCGCATTGGCTGGATGGTGCTGCCGGAAGCTCTGGTGAGGCCGATCGAGCGCATCGCCCAGAGCCTCTACATCTCGCCGCCGGAACTGTCGCAGATCGCGGCGATCGAAGCCTTCAAGGCGACGCAAGAGCTGGAAGCGGTAAAGGCGCGCTACGCCTGGAACCGCGAGCTGTTGATGCGGCGCCTGCCGGAACTCGGATTTCCCTTGGCGGCGCCGATGGACGGCGCCTTCTACGCTTTCTGCGATGTTACCCGGCATACCAATGACAGCATGGCCTTTGCGCGCAAGATGCTGGCCGAGGCGCATGTGGCGGCTACGCCCGGCCGCGATTTCGATCCACTTCAGGGCCACCGCACGATGCGCTTTTCCTATGCCGGCAGCCATGACGACATGGTCGAGGCGATGGCGCGCATCGAGCGCTGGCTGAAATAGCGGGGACGAGCATGCCGGATCTTGAACAAGCGCTGGCCGATGTCGCCGCCGAGATGGCCGAGCGCACCGATCGCGGTGACGTCGCCACCTACATTCCGCAGCTCGGCAAGGTCGATCCGAAGAAATTCGGCATTGCCGCCGTGACCAATGACGGCCGCGTGCTGGTCGCCGGCGACGCCGACCAGGCGTTTTCGATCCAGTCCATCTCCAAGGTGTTTACGCTTACGTTGGCGCTCGGCAATGTCGGCGACGCGCTGTGGCAGCGTGTCGGACGCGAGCCGTCGGGCAATCCGTTCAACTCGATCGTGCAACTCGAGCATGAGAACGGCATTCCGCGCAATCCGTTCATCAATGCCGGCGCCATCGTCGTGTCCGACATACTGCTTGCCGGCCACCAGCCGCGCGAGGCGATCGGCGAAATCCTGCGCTTCATCCAGTTCCTTGCCGATGACGAAACCATCATCATCGACCGCGAGGTCGCGGCTTCCGAACGCGCCACCGGCTATCGCAACTTCGCGCTTGCCAACTACATGAAATCCTTCGGCAATCTCAACCATGCACCGGAGCTGGCGCTGGGCGTGTACTTCCACCATTGCGCCATCGCCATGAGCTGCCGGCAATTGGCGCTGGCCGGCCGCTTCCTCGCCAATGGCGGCAGAAACCCGGCAACCGGGCACTCCGTGGTGTCTGCCGAGCGGGCGCGGCGCATCGGCGCCATGATGCTGACCTGCGGCCACTATGACGGTTCCGGCGATTTCGCCTTCCGTGTCGGCATTCCCGGCAAAAGCGGCGTCGGCGGTGGCATATTGGGGATCGTGCCGGGTGTTGCTTCGCTCGCCGTATGGTCGCCGGGCTTGAACGCCAACGGCAATTCCAAGCTGGGGTCGATCGCCTTGGAAAAACTGGCCAGGATGATGAACTGGTCGATTTTCGCCCCCTGACGCCTTCCGTCATTCGCGCATGCAAAAATCCCGCGCCGTGGTTTGAACGGCGCGGGATTTTTGTCAGGAACCTATCTTAATCGGCTGAATAGCTTAGAAAAAGCCCTTCCGCTGCCACCAGCCGGCGCGCTTCGGCTTTTCCTCGGCCTTTGCCTCGTCGGCAACGCTGGAGGAAACCACCGGCACCGCGGAGGTATCCGCGGCCACGGCTTTGCGCCGTGACGGGCGAGCCTTGGCGGGCTCGTCGTCGACGGTCGTTTCCGTGGCGGCATCGGCCGCAGCGGGGGCGGCAGCTTCGACGGCAGCTTCCGGTGCAGCCTCGGCCGCCGTCTCATCGGCGACTTCCACCACAGCCTTCTTTGCCCTTGAAGCGCGCTTCTTCTTCGGCTTTTCGGCTGGAGCGTCGTCGTTCGCCGCGGCGGGAGCCGCTGCTTCTTCAACCGCTACGGCTGCTACTGGCTCGCTTGCGGCCGTTCCGACTTCAGCGGCCTCGGCCACCGAGGCGGTTTCGCCGGCTTCGGTCTCCGTGCCGTCTTCGCGACGATTGCGCTTGCCGCCGCGCTTGCCGCGACGGCGCTTCTTGCCCTGGGCGTCATCTGATGCTTCCACCGTTTCGACGGCGCCAACCTGGGCTTCGTCTTGCTGTGTTGCATCGTCATCGCCTGGTTCAGCGGCAAAGTCGTCGCTTGCCGCCGAAACCGAAGCACCTTCGGCGCCATGCTCGCGATCGCCATGTTCGCGTTCGCGATCCTTGCCGCCGCGCCGCCTGCGGCGCTTGCGACGCTTGCGATCGCGGCCTTCGCCGTCCTCAGCCGATCTCGGCTGCTGCTGCTGCGACTGCGGCTGCGCCTGGCGCGGCTGCTCGGCCTGTACCACAACCTCGTCGTCTTCCTCCTCGATGACGATCTCGTCCTCGGGCTCTTCCGGCTCGACATAGGCCGGGAAGGTTCGCGCTTCGACAAAGCCTTCCGGCTTTTCGGCAATGGCGCCGCGGAAGATCGCGTAGTGCTGCACACCGACCGTATCATCGGCCTCGACGGTGATGGTCAGGCCAAAGCGGCTTTCGAGTTCCACCAGCGTGCCGCGCTTGTGGTTGAGCACATAGAGAGCGGTCGCCGCCGGGGTCCGCACCGTGATGTGGCTGCGCGAATCCTTGAGCAGGAATTCCTCGATCGCCCGCACCACCATCAGCGCCACCGACGAATCGGAGCGCACATGGCCGGTGCCGCCGCAATGCGGGCAGGGCTTCATGGTCGATTCCAGCACGCTGGCGCGGATGCGCTGGCGAGACATCTCCATCAGGCCGAAATGCGAGATGCGGCCGACCTGGATGCGGGCTCGGTCGTTCTTGAGGTGATCCTTCAGCCGCTTCTCGACGGAGCGGTTGTTGCGGTTCTCCTCCATGTCGATGAAGTCGATGACGATCAGGCCGGCGAGATCGCGCAGCCTCAATTGCCTGGCGACTTCTTCCGCCGCTTCAAGGTTGGTGTGGAGAGCGGTGTCCTCGATCGAGTGCTCCTTGGTGGAGCGGCCCGAATTGACGTCGATGGCGACCAGCGCCTCGGTCTGGTTGATGATGATGTAGCCGCCGCTCTTCAGCGTCACCTGCGGCTGCAGCATGCGGTCGAGCTGCGCCTCGATGCCGTTGCGCACGAAGATCGGCGTCGTGTCGCGGAACGGCTGAACCACCTTGGCGTGGCTCGGCATCAGCATGCGCATGAAATCCTTGGCCTCGCGATAGCCTTCCTCGCCGGAGACAAGAATCTCGTCGATATCCTTGTTGTAGAGGTCGCGCACCGAGCGCTTGATCAGGCTGCCTTCCTCATAGACGAGGGCAGGGGCGGTGGATTGCAGCGTCAGGTTGCGGACGTTTTCCCAAAGCCGCATCAGATATTCGTAGTCGCGCTTGATTTCCGCCTTGGTGCGGCTTTCGCCGGCGGTGCGCAGGATGACGCCCATGCCCTGCGGCACTTCGAGATCGGCAACGACCTCCTTGAGGCGCTTGCGGTCGACCGCACTGGTGATCTTGCGCGAAATGCCGCCGCCGCGTGCGGTGTTGGGCATCAGCACGGAATAGCGGCCGGCAAGCGACAGATAGGTGGTGAGTGCAGCGCCCTTGTTGCCGCGCTCTTCCTTGACCACCTGCACCAGCAGAATCTGCCGGCGCTTGATGACTTCCTGAATCTTGTACTGGCGGCGCACCGGCTTGCGGCGGCTGCGCACCTCTTCCAGCGCATCCTCGGCGCCTACGGATTCGATCTCGTGGTCGTCCGGATGCGAGGACTGCACCTCTTCCAGCATGCCGCGATCATTGTCCTCGGAGGTGGCTTCGCCACTTGCCTCGCTGGACGACCTTTCGTCACCCGGCTCCGCCGCAGGGACAGCTTCGGAGATCACATCCGCTTCGACGCTTGCCGCGATCGATGTCGGGCCGCCTTCCGACGGTTCGGTCCCGGATGTCTCGGCGTCGGAGGCTTCGCTGTCGCCATGCCCGCCATGATCGTCATGCCCGGCGGTATTGGCCGCGGCATGCTCGGAAGCAGGCGCTTCGGAGACGGCATCGCTGCCGGCATCGCCATGTTCGCCGTTCTCATCATCGGCGCCGGCGTCGCGCTTGTGTTCGCCCCGCTCACGACCCTTGCCGCCGCGCCGGCGGCCGCGCCGGCCGCGATCGCGGCTCTGGCGGTCGTCGCCGTCATTGTCCTCGTTCTCCTCGTCCTCGGCTTCCTGCGCTTCAGCGCGCAGCAAAGCCTGACGATCGGCGACCGGGATCTGGTAATAGTCGGGGTGAATTTCACTGAAGGCGAGGAAACCGTGACGGTTGCCGCCATATTCGACAAAGGCTGCCTGAAGGGAAGGTTCGACGCGCGTTACGCGGGCGAGATAAATGTTTCCTTTGAGCTGCTTCTTGTCCTGAGATTCAAAGTCGAATTCTTCAATACGGTTACCGCGGATAACGACAACGCGTGTTTCCTCCGGGTGGGAGGCGTCTATCAGCATTTTGTTGGGCATTATTTCGTTTCCTCCCGGCAGCCGTCAGCCGCAGCTTGCGAGGCAAAGCCCGCTGCTGCGTGTCTGGGATGTGGGTGCCGGATGTCTGAATGTCCGCCGGACGCCGCTTGAGCGCCATGGCGGTGCCGCCCGCAGCCACAATGGCGCGGTTTGATGCGGACCTTTCCATGATTGCGCTTGAAGCCATCGTCACCAGCAGAACCTTTTGAACCAAAGCCCGGACGAACCGGACCAGCTTGTTTGCTCATACAGAGCCGGCACGGGAACAAACCCGGCCGTTTTCCTCACGCAGGCGATTCCCCCGCCACGGGCGCACACCTGCGAAATTCGTCGCGATCACCTGAAGCCTTTTCGCTGGAGCGAAAGGAGCCGCCTTTCATCTGACCTGTAGCAGGAAGCTGCGGGAGAAGCGGTTCCAGGATTGCAGTGATCCACCATCGCTTTTATGATTTGACGGGGTGGAAGGCAACCCCGATTTCGGATGCCGGCAAAAAGCAGTGCCGTAACGGAAGCACAGGCCTTAATCCTCGATGAAAAGGCTTGGTTAACCTTCTCTGGATACCAATCGTTAATCGAGTCTGCGGCCTGACCGGCATTTCGACCAACCACGCGGGCGCAAGCGCCAAACCGGGAGCGACTGCAAAGAAATGGGACTGGCGGGCATCATAGACAAGGGCCATGGCCGTGCAGGCCGTTTCCTGCGCGCTGCCGGTGTGCTGTTGCTGCTGGCGCTTTGCCTTGCTTTTGCGCCGGTTTCACGCGCCGCCGATGCGCCACTCGGCGCCACCGCCTACAAGATGGCCGGCGACGCTACCAAGATGCGCATCGTCATCGATTTCGACCGCGAGCCCGACATCAAATGGTTCCTGCTGCGCGGCCCCAACCGGCTGGTCGTGGACCTGCCGCGCACCCGATTCGCCATTGGCGCGAAGGACGCCAAGGCCCGCGGCCTGGTCAAAGCGGTGCGTTATGGCGATCAGGGCGAGGGATCGCGGCTGATCCTGACCGGCAAGGGGCCGTTCTCGGTCGACAAGCTCGAGGTGCTCAAGAACGAGGACGGCGCAGGCTATCGCATCGCCATCGACATGTCGGCAGCCTCCGACCGCGAGTTCGACGAAGCCCTTGCCAACCAGGCGCTGACCACTGGCTCGACCGTCTCCACCGACAAGGGCTCCAGGGTCGGCACAGGGCCGATCTCCAATCCCGGGCATCGCTTCACCATCGTCATCGATCCCGGCCATGGCGGCATCGACGGTGGCGCCGAAGGCCTCAACGGCACCATCGAGAAGAACGTGACGCTAGCCTTCGCCACCGAATTGCGCGACAAGCTCGCCGCCGTCGCCAACTACGACGTGTTCATGACGCGCGATACCGACGAGTTCCTGCGGCTCGATGACCGCGTGCGCATCGCCCGGCAGCACGAGGCCGACCTTTTGATCTCGATCCATGCCGACACGATCAGCGTCAAGGGTATCAGAGGCGCCACCGTCTATACCGTCTCCGACAAGGCATCCGACCCGGAAGCGCAGGCGCTTGCCGACCGCGAAAACCTCTCCGACCAGTTCGCCGGCATGGTGATCAAGGACGACAACAAGGAAGTCACCGACATACTGATCGACCTGATCCGCCGCGAGACGCATAATTTCTCGATGAGCTTTGCCCACACTCTGGTCGGCCAGTTGTCCACCAGCGTCGGCCTGATCAACAATCCGCAGCGTTCGGCCGGTTTCAAAGTGCTGAAAGCGCCCGATGTGCCGTCGGTGCTGGTGGAACTCGGCTATCTCTCCAACGCCAAGGATGAAGCGCAACTGCTCGACGCCGACTGGCGCGGCAAGGCGGCGGAGAGCATCACCAACGCCGTCGCCCTGTTTGCCTCCGCCAAGATGGGAACGGGAACCGGAGGCTGAGATGGTCGCCGCCGCCCACGACCGGAGGCAGCGTTGCACGACGACAACACCAGGCGCTTTTATTTCAGGTGGGGGATGCCTAAACCGGGCACTGCCGTATTTTGCCCACATGGTGGCGACATGGGTTTTCCATCACGGATCGGGACAGTTGCGAAGGCTTGCGCGAAAGGCGGCTTCGTCTAGGAAATTCCCGGACCTCGGACTGGAGCGGGCATGATTCGTCTTATCGGCTATTTCTTTGGTATCGGCACGACGCTGGCGCTTATCGTCGCCGCGGGCGTGGCGATATACATCAGCCATCTATCGAAAGACCTGCCCGACTACGAGGTTCTGGCCAAGTACGAGCCGCCAGTGACGACCCGCATCCATGCTTCCGACGGCTCGCTGATGGCCGAATATGCGCGCGAACGGCGGCTCTATCTACCGATCCAGGCGGTTCCGGACCGGGTCAAGGCGGCGTTCCTGTCGGCCGAGGACAAGAATTTCTACAACCATCCCGGCATCGACATCACCGGGCTTGGCCGCGCCATCTACGTCAACCTGCAGAATCTGGGTTCGGGCAGGCGCCAGGTCGGCGCCTCGACCATCACCCAGCAGGTGGCGAAGAACTTCCTCTTGTCCTCGGACCAGACCTACGAGCGCAAGATCAAGGAGATGATCCTGGCCTTCCGCATCGAGCAGGCTTATTCGAAGGACCGCATCCTTGAGCTCTATCTCAACGAAATCTTCTTCGGTTTCGGCGCCTATGGCGTTGCGGGCGCGGCACTGACCTATTTCGACAAGTCGGTCAACGAACTCACCGTCGCGGAAGCCGCTTATCTGGCGTCGCTGCCGAAGGGGCCCAACAACTACCATCCCTTCAAGCATGCCGACCGCGCCATCGAGCGCCGCAACTGGGTCATCGACCAGATGGTCGAGAACGGCTACGTGACGCGCGAGGAAGGCGACAAGGCCAAGGCCGAGCCGCTTGGCGTGACGCCGCGCCGCAATGGCTCCTATCTGTTTGCGGGTGAATATTTCACCGAGGAAGTGCGCCGCCAGATCATCTCGCGCTATGGCGAGAACGCGCTCTATGAGGGCGGCCTTTCGGTGCGCACGACGCTCGATCCGAAGATCCAGCTCATCGCCCGCAAGTCGATGCAGAACGGCTTGCTCAAATACGACACGCTGCGCGGCTATCGCGGACCGGTGACGCATATCGATGCTTCCGGCGACTGGGGCGTGGCGCTGGGCAACGTCAAGGGGCTGGAAGACGTGCCGGAATGGTCGCTTGCCGTCGTGCTCGACAGCTCGGCGACCGGCCTTTCCATCGGCCTGCAGCCGACGCGGCAGATATCAGGCGACATCGTCAAGGAACGCGTCGAAGGCGCCGTCAGCAAGGAAGACATGAGCTTTGCCATGCGCCATGTGGTCGATGGCAAGACGGTCAAGGCCAAGTCTCCGGCCGATGTACTGCAGCCCGGCGACGTCATCTTCGTGCAGAAGAACGAAGGGTCGGAAGGCGCCTACACGTTGCGCCAGGTGCCGGAAGTGGAGGGCGGCCTGATCGCCATGGATCCACATACCGGCCGCGTGCTGGCCATGGTCGGCGGCTTCTCCTATGCGCAGTCGGAGTTCAACCGCGCCACGCAGGCGATGCGCCAGCCGGGATCGTCCTTCAAGCCGATCGTCTATTCGGCCGCGCTCGACAATGGCTATACGCCGGCCTCGGTGATCATGGACGGACCGATCACCATCCAGAGCGGCACCACGACCTGGACGCCGAAGAACTATGACGGCACGGTGGCCGGTCCCGCGACCTTGCGTTCCGGCATCGAAAAGTCGCGGAATTTGATGACGGTGCGGCTCGCCAACGACATGGGCATGAAGCTGGTGGTGGAATATGCCGAGAGGTTCGGCGTCTACGACCATCTGGCGCCGTATCTGCCGATGGCGCTGGGTTCCGGCGAGACGACGGTGATGCGCATGGTGTCGGCCTATTCGATCATGGCCAATGGCGGCAAGTCGATCAAACCCTCGCTCATCGACCGCATCCAGGACCGCTACGGCAAGACCGTGTTCAAGCAGGACGAGCGCGGCTGCGAAGGTTGCAATGCGCCCGAATGGAACAACCAGCCCGAACCGGAACTGGTCGACAATTCCGAGCAGGTGCTCGATCCGATGACCGCCTACCAGATCACCTCGATGATGGAAGGCGTCGTCCAGCGCGGCACCGGCGCCACCATCGCCGAGCTTGGCCGCCACATCGCCGGCAAGACCGGAACGACCAATGACGAGAAAGACGCCTGGTTCATCGGCTATACGCCGAACCTCGTCGTCGGCCTCTACATGGGTTACGACACGCCACGCGGTCTCGGCCATGGCGCCACCGGCGGTGGTCTGGCGGCGCCTATCTTCAAGGACTTCATGCGCGTTGCGCTGGACGGCACGCCCAATGTCGACTTCAAGGTGCCGGAAGGCATGAACCTGGTCGCGATCAACCGCAAGACCGGCATGCGTGCCGCGTCGGGCGATCCCGGCACCATCATCGAAGCCTTCAAGCCCGGCACCGGCCCAGCCGACAGCTATTGGGTGATCGGCATGGGCGCCGACGGGTCCAACGGCGCCGGCGGACCGCTATCGCCGCAGGCTACGGAAGCCATCCAGGCACCCGGCGGCGGACTCTACTGACGACCTGATTTTTTACGTCGAGTGGGCTGGCTTGTTGAGCCGGCCCATTTCGCTTTACAGGCAGCAATGCCGTGCCTATGTATCGCGCCGACCCAAGCGCCACTTCAAAAACAGGACAGAACAACCAGCCATGCGCGCGGAAACGCAGAATATTGTCGACGAGATCAGGCAGGCGATCACCCTGCTGAGGAGGCATCTTTGACTGGGATCAGGCTATAAAGCGGCTTGAATACCTGAACGTGCGCGCCGAGGATTCCAGCCTCTGGAATGATCCGCTGGAAGCGCAAAAGCTGATGCGCGAGCGCCAGGGCCTCGAAGACGGGATCGCCGGCGTCAAAAGCCTGACTCAGGCGCTGGAAGACAATATCGGCCTGATCGAACTGGGTGAGGAAGAGGGCGACCAGAGCGTGATCGCCGAGGCGGAAGCAGCCCTCCGCTCGATGCAGGGCGAGGCCAAGGCCCGCCAGGTCGAGACGCTGCTGTCGGGCGAGGCCGACGCCAACGACACCTATCTCGAAGTCCATGCCGGCGCCGGCGGCACCGAGAGCCAGGACTGGGCCTCGATGCTTCTGCGCATGTACACGCGCTGGGCCGAGCGTCGCCGTTTCAAGGTCGAAGTGCTGGAAGTCCATGACGGCGAAGAGGCCGGCATCAAGTCCGCCACGCTCCTGATCAAGGGCCACAATGCCTATGGCTGGCTGAAGACCGAGTCGGGCGTTCATCGCCTGGTCCGCATTTCACCCTATGACAGCAATGCGCGCCGCCACACGTCCTTCTCCAGCGTCTGGGTCTACCCGGTCGTCGATGACAGGATCGAGATCGACGTCTCGGAATCCGATGTACGCATCGACACCTACCGCTCATCCGGTTCGGGCGGCCAGCACGTCAACACCACGGACTCGGCGGTTCGCATCACCCATATCGCCACCGGCATCGCGGTTGCCTGCCAGGCCGAACGCTCGCAGCACAAGAACAAGGCGAAGGCCTGGGAAATGCTGCGCTCGCGCCTTTACGAGGAAGAGCTGAAGAAGCGCGAAGCGGTGGCCAATGCCACAGAAGCGTCGAAGAGCGACATCGGCTGGGGTCACCAGATTCGTTCCTATGTGCTGCAGCCCTACCAGTTGGTGAAGGACCTGCGCACCGGCGTCGAGAGCACCAGCCCGTCGAGCGTGCTCGACGGCGACCTCGACGACTTCATGGAAGCCTCGTTGTCGCAGCGCATCGAGGGCGGTGCCGGTGAAGCCGTGGCCGACCTCGACTAGGATATGTTCATATTCAGCTGAGGCCGGCCTGCGAATGGATGATACCTGCGCTTCCGCCACTTTCTTGAATAAGAACATCCCTTGGCGGGGGAGCGAAGGAGGAACCATGACTCGCAGGCTCACCGGCAAATGCTTTTGCGGCACGGTTCAGTATGAAGTGGCGGACGAGTTCGTCTATGCCGCGATCTGCCATTGTTCGAACTGCCGGCGCACCACAGGTTCCGCCTTCAAGCCCTTCGCCGGCATCGAGCGCGAGAAACTTGCCCTTGCCGAAGGGCATCACGGGCTCATCCATTTCGGCGATGACAGCGGCCACGATGCGCATTGCAGCCGCTGCGGCTCGTTGCTGTATTCGCTGGTCCGCGACGGCGCCTATGTCCATGTCGCCATGGGCACGCTGGTCGACGATCCGACGATCCGGCCGACCGCGCACATCTTCGTCGGCTCCAAAGCGCCATGGTTCACCATCGCCGACGACTTGCCGCAATATGAAGGGCATGTGGTCGCCGGTCCAGGCGAAGTATAGGCTGGAACCACATTCGGCCAATCCCGTTGTTTCGATGCCCGTCTGCCGGGAGTTGAGCCTGGCCTTGGATCTCGTCAGCGGTTGCAGATAGCGGCGTAGATGTGGCGGCCTCGCGCAGCAACTTCTTGCGCCAGCCTAGGAATCAGCCCAGCATCCGAGGGCTGGAAGAGAAAAAGCATTTATGGCCGGACGCGGCATATCTGCGACCTGACGATCCGGCCACTGGGAAGACACGTTCCGGGAACGGGCAAGCGAAACGCTTGATGCTCGTTTGAAAGGAACGCTTCCATGTCTGCTGCCACTCTCCGATCGGCCAGAGCCGTTCAACCGGCTGGCCGACTCCTATTTTCCTTGTTCGTGACCCCGATCTTTGCAATCGCGATGCTTGCTGCGGTGCTGACCGCACCCGCCTTCGCCCATGACGCCAAGCCTACGGCGGCGAAGCCGCAAGGCTGGAGTTATCCCTTCGCCTGCTGCGCAAACTACGACTGCCGTACCACCCATACCGGCGAGGTGCTGGAAAAGCCGGAGGGCTATGTCATCGCCGGAACGGGGGAGGTCGTGCCGATGAGCGACAAGCGGGTCAAGGACTCACCCGACGGCGATTTCCACTGGTGCGCGCACCAGGCCGGCCTCGACGCAGGCAAGACGATCTGCCTGTTCGTGCCACCGCGTTCCTACTGAGTTCTGTTGGCAGTTCTCATCGGAAGGCCGGCCTTGGTGCTGAAGGCGCTTGCGTCAGACGGAAGCAGCGAGTGCTGAGGCGAAGTCGCGATACGGCCGCAGTGGGCGACCCAGAAGTGCCGTCAGGCGCTCGACGTCGCCGGTCTCGGGCAGCATCCCGTCGGTAAAGAAACGCTCGCCCATCAGGCGCATGTCGTAGGCCATCCAGGCGGGCAGGAACTGCTTGAGATTTTGCTCAAAACCCTCCGTATTGTCGCCGCTGTAGCTGATCGGGCGGGCGAGTACGTCTGACCAGATTGCGGCAATGTCCGTCCCGGTCAGTGTCTGCGGACCGACGAGGTTGATCCTCTCGAACGCAAGCGGCTCCTTGGACCGTTCGCGACGCAGCAGCTCAAGAGCGGCGATCTCGGCGATATCGCGGGCATCGATCATGGCGAGACCCTTGGGGCCGATCGGCATTGGGTAGGTGCCGTAGCCGGTGATGACGTCTTCGACCGTCAGATCGTTCTGGATGAAGTAGGCCGGGCGCAAGATCGTAGCTTTGAAGTCCATCTGTTCGATCATTCGCTCCACGCCGAACTTGCCCGCGAAATGCGGCACGTTCACATAGACGTCAGCGTGGATCACCGAGAGATAGACGATCCGCTCGATGCCGGCCGATCGGGCGACATTCAAGGCGATCAAAGCCTGGGTGAATTCGTCCGGCACCACGGCGTTCAAGAGGAACAGCGTGGAAACGCCAGACATGGCTTTGCGCAGCGAATCGACATCGAGAAAGTCGCCTTGCACGACGGATACGCCTGCCGGAAAACTGGTTTTCGACGGATCGCGCACGAGAGCACGCACATCGGCGCCGCGCTTGGCGAGCTGTTCGACGACTTGGCGGCCGATATTGCCGGTGGCGCCGGTAACGAGAATGGTCATGGAATTTCTCCTGTTGGGTTGCTTGACAGCCCCAATATGTGTGGCTCACAAAGAGCCCAGTAGACGGCAATTTTAGACACGTCGTCTCACTGGTGGGACAGTCATGGATCTTTTAGCCCTTGCCGATTTTAACCTCGTGGCTCGCCATGGCGGCTTCGGCAAAGCGGCAAGGTCCACCGGCCGGCCCAAGGCAACATTGTCCCGGCGCGTTGGCGAATTGGAAAGCAGTCTCGATCTGCGTCTGTTCGAACGGGGTGCGCGTAACCTGAAGCTGACCGAAGAAGGACGGGCGCTCTTCGAGCGGACGGGGGCGTTGCTTGCCGAGCTGGACGAGACGGCATCGGCGATTGCCTCGGGCGGCCAGAGATCCAAGGGCAGATTGCGGATCAGCGCGCCTTTGCATTTTTCGCAGACTGCAATGGGGAGGATCGCCGCGGGATTTGCCCTGAGGTATCCTGAGGTGAGGCTTGAAGTGACCACCGAAGACCGGCATGTCGACATGATCGAGGAAGGCTACGATCTGGTAATCCGGGTCAATCCGGATCCCGATGAAAGCCTGGTCGGACGGGCGTTTCTCCGCGACCGCCTGGTCGTTGTGGCGAGCCCGGACCTTCCTCGCCCGGCCGATGGGCTCGCCGCTCCTGGCGTTGCGCGCGGGACAGGCGAGCGGCAAACATGGCAGGTGAAGACACCAGGTGGCCGGGCAACACTTAGAATCGAGCCGGTCCTCGCCTTGTCGACGCTGATCATGGTCCGCGATGCGGTGCGAGCCGGCGTCGGCGCAGGACGGCTTCCCATTTCGTTGGTGGCCCACGACCTGGCTGGCGGCACACTGGTGAATTGGGGGGATATTGACGGCCCCGAAATTTCTCTATGGACGCTCTACCCGTCGCGGCGGCTGCTCAGCGCGCGCGTGTCGGCGTTCCTGGATTTTCTGAAACAGGCTTTCCCAAACGGGACGCCGGACGAACTGGCCGCCTATATCGGCAGGTGACGACGATTGGGAGGTGACGACGGGTCCGCTTCGGCCAGAGCGCCGCTCGGCTCGATCGATCGGAGCCTGCTGACAGACAGTTGTCAGGAGCCTTCCTTTATGGTGCCTTGCCGCATAGGTGGCGGCAACGGAGAGGAAAGCTTTTCATGACCATCAAGGCCAGCTGTCATTGCAAGGCGACGACGTTCGAGGTTTCGCAGGCGCCCGAGACGGTAACACAATGCACCTGCTCGTTCTGCTCCAAGCGCGGTTCGCTGTGGGCTTACTACGTTCCGTCGCAATTCAAGCTCACCAGCTCGCCGGAAAACGTTTCCTTCTATCAATGGGGATCGAAGACCGTCAAACACGGGTTTTGCGCCATTTGCGGCTGCGGCACCTTCACCGAAACGCCGGACTGGTCAACCGGCAAACCGGACTTCGACAATCCCAAGATATCAGTCAATTCGCGGCTGTTCGACGATTTCGACCTCGACAAGGTCGAGGTGGTCGTCATTGACGGCAAGAACCTCTGGTAGGCCAGCACCAGCCACCGAAGCGGAAGAGTGGCGCGAGCGGGGAAAAGCCGCTTTCGCCGCTCGGTTTTTCGCCGCATTTCATGTTACAAGACCGGAGAAGGGCTTATATGCGCGAGCCGCAAAGGCCGCGCTTTGGAGAGGGACGATTCTATGAAAAAGACTGTGCTCGTCGCCGTTGCGACGGCTGTGCTGGTGAGCGCCTGCACCACGACCGATCCGTACACCGGCGAACAGAAGGTTTCGAACACCGCAGCCGGCGCCGGCCTTGGCGCCCTGGCGGGTGCGGGCCTCGGCCTGCTTGCCGGCGGCAATGACCGCCGCAACGCGCTGATCGGTGCCGGTATCGGCGCGCTGGCCGGCGGCGCCATCGGCGCGACCATGGACCAGAACGAGGCTGAACTGCGCCGCCAGCTCGAAGGCACCGGCGTCAGCGTCACCCGCACCGGCGACCAGATCATCCTCAACATGCCGTCCGACATTACTTTCAACGTCGACCAGGATGCGGTGAAGCCCGGCTTCTACCAGGTGCTGAACTCGGTTGCGCTGGTGCTGAAGAAGTTCAAGCAGACCACGGTCGACGTGTTCGGCCATACCGATTCGACCGGTGGCGACGAACACAATTTCGATCTGTCGCAGCGCCGCGCATTGGCGGTCGCCAACTATCTCTCAGGCCAAGGTGTCGATTCGCGCCGCTTCGCCGTCACCGGATTCGGCAAGACCCGTCCGATCGCGTCCAACGGAACGGCGGCCGGCCGTGCGCAGAACCGGCGCGTCGAGATCCAGCTTTCGCCGCTGACCTGAATTGTTCGGCATCGAAATGCGAAGGCGGCCCCCGCAAGGGGCCGCTTTCTTTTTGGGCTCCTGTGGTCCGTCAAAAGGTCTAACGCATTAGAGATTTCTAATAATTCCTTTCCGGAGGCCTTGGAAGGGATTAGCATTGGTGCGGTTCCAGAGGGGATGGGGCGATACAAACGGCCGCGCAGTCACTTAGTCGGCCCCGGTCCTGCACGGCCAGATAGGAAATCTGGGAGGAATGCATGACAAGAACAGCTCGTCTTGGGCGTTGCGGCGTCCTCATTTTGACAGGTCTGGTCTCTGCTTGGTGCGCAGCGGCCACGGCTCGAGCCGAGGACGCCAACAAAGCCGACATCGAAGCGTTGAAGAAATCGCTCGCCAAATATGAAGACTACACGGTCGCCGTCCGCGACCTTTATCTGTCGACTGTCGGGTGCGTCTATTACAGCGGGGACAGGATCGAGGGCGCAATGGACTATCCGAAGGGCGCTATGGGCATCCATTTCGTCAACGTCCCGAGTGTCGGTCAGAAACTCGATCCGATGCGCCCCAATGTGCTGATCTACGAGCCGACCAAGAAAGGCTTGAAATTGGTTGGCGTGGAATGGCTGATGCCCCTGACGCCAGACACCAAGGAACCTCCAAAACTATTTGGCCAGACCTTCATGGGACCGATGGAAGGGCACTATCCGCTCATTCCGAGGGAGTTCGTCCACTACGACCTTCATGCCTGGCTGTTCAGAGACAATCCGAACGGCATGTTCAGTCCGACCAACCCGAACGTGAAATGCAGCAAGGCAGAGTTTCCGATGCTGGAAAAACCGACCAAGATGATGCCCGGCCCGATGTGACGGACGGGCCAGGATAGAAGCTTGCCAAGGGTGCAAGCTGGCCGGCTGCATTTGAGAGCGCTCGGGATCAGGCTCGGACGACGATCGGCATGAGGGCCGGCGCGCATGAAGGCTGCCCGCATGATGTCGTCGCGGAAGCCGACAATGGCGCTGCGAGCCGTCAGTCGAAGGTAAAAGCGGCCCGCAAGGGCCGTTTTTTGTTTGGCATGTCGGACCCTGTAATAAGGCCTACGAGGTCGGCTGATCGACAATTGCCGCAACGATACGGCGCACGATCGGCAAGACCAGCAGCAGACTTGGAAAGCCCACTAGCCATGATGCTCCCCATGCATACGGCCAGGTCGCCACGAAACCGGTTGTCCAGCCCGCATTGATCAGCGTCGCTACCGCGGAAACAATGCACGACATCAGGATGGAAAGAACGAATGGCATCACCAGCGCATTGTAAGAGGCCGGTAGCTTTCTCGATTTCAAAACCTTGTGGGATGACGGTCGCATCTCCCATCTCCTTCTCGAAAAGTGAAAGTATGCGCGGCTGAGCGCAGTCAGGCGGCCTGCGCCATTTGCTGGGCCAGGTTCCGAATAAAGCCGCGCAACGAACGCGGTTCGCGGCCCAGGGCGGCGCGCAATGTCAGACTGTTTCCGCCAAGGCCATAGTGGGCATAGTGGGCGTATATTTTGGCCAGCACCTGCATTTGGCGGTCATTGTAGGGAAGGCGTGCCTCGGCCGCCCACTCGCCAAATGTCGGCTCACCAGAAGAGATGGGTCTGCCAAGTTCCTCACTCATCATCGCAACGATGTCTTCCCGGCGGTGCATACCGTCAGCGCACAGATCGAGGGTCGCGTAGGACAATCGCGCTTCGGTTAGGGCGATCGCCGCCACCTCAGCGACATCGCGGTAGTCGACGCGGGCCAGCTTCGCCGTCTTTGGAAACGGTTCCGAGAAAACACCATGTTCAACGACGGACGGCCAGGCCGCTGCGAGGTTCTGCATGAAATTGGCAGGGTGCAGAATCGTATATTCCATCGTTGTCGAGTAGAGAGCAGCCTCGACAGGCACCTTGCTGGCATGGTTCTTCAGTCGCGTATTGGTAGGCTGGATCACCGACGAGAAGACGAACTTTCGAACTCCTGCTCGCGTGGCGGCCTCAACCATGGCAACGCCCATGGCTGCTTCATCGGGAGCAAAAGCCGGCCCAATGTGAAAGACGCCGTCGACGCCCTCGACCGCCCTTTCGAGGCTCTGACGATTTCGCAAATCTCCTGTCGCTACCTCGGATGCCCCCAGCTTCCGGGCCTTTTCGGCATTCGCAGGGTCGCGAACGAGCGCTCGAACATTGGCATTGCGGCGGACAAGTTCAGGCACGACAAGTCCCGCAACTCGGCCTGTGGCACCAACAACCAGAACAGTTGGATTGGCTACTTGCATGACGATTCCCTTCCATCAAGCCTGTCCTCGCGGGACAACTTGCAGAGAGGTACGACGTCGCAATTGTTGTTACAATTACCCGTTTTTGCGATATATTATGTCGAAGATCGGGAGAATACATGAGCCGGATGGACGATTTCGAGGCTTTCATCGCGATCGTCGAGCATGGAAGTCTGACGACTGCCGCACATCGGCTGAACCGCTCGCTACAGTCAGTCAGCCGGTCCCTGGCAGCACTGGAGCAATCAGTCGGCGTCGAGCTGATCCACAGGACAACGCGTCGCTCGACACCGAGTGAAGTCGGAGCAGCCTTTTTCAACCGGATCAAACCCGCGGTCGACGAAATAAACGACGCAAGACTTCAGGCGATCAATCAACGATCGGAGCCGGCAGGCGTCCTGCGCATCGGGGCGCCGGTTCTGTTTGGCCCAAGCGTCCTGATGCCTGTCATCGCGGAATACATGCAGACATTTCCCCGGGTCGAGGTCGATCTTCAACTTTCCGATGGATTTGCCGATCTTGGCGCCGAAGGTCTCGACCTGGCAATACGCATCGGCGATTTGCCGGATTCCAACTTGAAAGCCAAACGCCTAGGGGCGTTGCGGCGCGTTGTGTTCGGCGCGCCTTCCTATTACGCGCGGTGCGGCCGGCCGGCCCATCCCTTCCAGCTGAGTGAGCACAGTTGCATCATCAGAACCGCTAACGAGCGTCCAGGTGAATGGACGTTTCAGATCGACGGGAAACCCCGGACCGTGAAGGTCGCAGGCGCTTTTCGCTCCAATCTGATGACCTCGGTCTATGCCGCCGCAATCCACGGACTGGGTTTGGGCTTCTCGCCTCTGTGGCAGATAAGACATTTGGTCGACGACGGTCTCGTCGAACTGGTTTTGACGGAATTCGAGCCGGCACCGGTGCCGATCCATGCCTTGTGGCAGGAAGGCCGGTCATCTTCGGCCAAGGTTCGGGCGTTTCTGGATTTATTGGCATCCCGCCTGGAACTCAAAAGCCTGTAGCATCGACGGGCTATTTAAGCCCTCCAGGCCGGAAGCGATCGGGTACATCGAGCCTGTTTTGCGGTTACCGCGCATGGCGCCGATCCTGGAGCGGGCTCCAGATCTCACATCCCCGTCGCGTCCAGGCAAGCCGCGCGTCCTCGGGACGCCGCGGCTCATGGGATCAGACCTTGGCGACGATCTTCATGAAGGCCGGCATGTCGTCGCCGAAGCCGACGGTGCCGTCATTGTCTTCACCGCGGTTGTTGCCGCGGGCAGGGCGGCTGTTGCTGGCGCGCTGCGGCCTTGTGTCGCCGCGTTCCGGGGCGCGGTTCTCGTTGTTGCGATCGGAGACCTTGCGGTCGCTGTTTTCGGAGCGAATCGCTTCCTTGCGCTGATGCCGTTCGCCGATGCCGGCGACCGCGGCCTCGGCTACCGCCGGCTGTTCCTCGCGTGCGGCATCTGCCGCCGGCGCGTCGTCGCTGCGCTTGGCATGGCGTTCGCGCGGCTTGCGCTCGCCACCGTCCTTGCGATCATGGACCTTGCGGTCCTCGTCCTTGCGGCCGGCGCGGCGCGGAGCGCCACGGCCACGGCGGGGCGCTTCGTCCTCGCCGCCTTCACTGGCGACCACGGTCGACAGGTCGCCGTCATGCCACTCTATCTTGTTGCCGATCAGCCGCTCGATGGCGTCGATGTATTTGGTGTCGGACTTGGTGGCGATGGTGAAGGATTTGCCCGAGCGGCCGGCGCGGCCGGTGCGGCCGATGCGGTGGACATAGTCTTCGGCGTGGATCGGCACGTCGTAGTTGAAGACGTGGCTGACGTCGGGAATGTCGAGGCCGCGCGCGGCGACGTCGGACGCCACGAGATAGCGCAATTTGCCATCGCGGAAATTGGCCAGCATCTGCATGCGGGCGCGCTGGTCCATGTCGCCATGCAGGGCGCCGGCGTCGAAGTCATACTTCAACAGCGAGCGGAACAGCTCCGCGACCTCGACCTTGCGGTTGCAGAAAATGATAGCGTTCTTCAGCTCGGCGTCTTCGGCCTTTATCAGATTGCGTAGCGTCTCGCGCTTGTCCCACGGCTTGGAGCCGGACTTGACCAGGCGCTGGATGATGTTGGTGGCAGCGGATGCCGCCTTGGACACCTCGACGCGCACCGGCGCATGCAGGAATTTCTCGGTGAGCTTGGTGATCTCCGGCGGCATGGTCGCTGAGAAGAACAGCGTCTGCCTGGTGAACGGGATCATCTCGCAGATGCGCTCGATGTCGGGGATGAAGCCCATGTCCAGCATGCGGTCGGCCTCGTCGATGACGAGGATCTCGACGCCGTTGAGCAACAGCTTGCCGCGCTCGCGGTGATCGAGCAGACGGCCGGGCGTGGCGATCAGCACGTCGGCGCCGCGCTCCAGCTTCTTGTCCTGCTCGTCGAAGGAGACGCCGCCGATCAGCAGCGCGATGTTGAGCTTGTGGTTCTTGCCGTATCTGATGAAATTCTCTTCGACCTGCGCGGCGAGCTCGCGCGTCGGCTCGAGGATCAGCGTGCGCGGCATGCGCGCGCGGGCCCGGCCTTTTTCGAGGCGGGTCAGCATCGGCAGCACGAAGGAGGCCGTCTTGCCGGTGCCGGTCTGTGCTATGCCCAGAATATCCTTGCCGAGCAAGGCATGCGGGATGGCGCCAGCCTGGATCGGCGTCGGCACGGTGTAGCCGGCATCGGTGACTGCGGAAAGGACCTTCGGCGACAGGCCGAGGTCTGAAAAGGTCAACGCTTCTGGAGCGGTCGTGGTGTCTGAGGACAAGAGTTGCTGTCTTTGGCTGGTTCGGGGAAGCGCAACGGCATCCGTCGCGGCAAGCACAGCGTGCCTGCAAGATTGGTATTGCGATTAGGCGCAAGCCCACGATTTGTCAACAGAAACGGGCGGGATTGGCACGATTGTGAAAACGTAAGCTTAATCGCGATGCTTAATTAGGTAGTCACTCTTTGCGCCGGCTCAATAGCGAAATTGCTCGGCGAGAATGCGTTCGTTCCACGAATGGTTGGGATCAAACAGCAGCGTCGCCGTCGCAGTCGGCGATTCCCGGACCGTCACGGAAGCCACCGCCTTGACCTCGGTATGGTCGGCGGCGGTGTTCACCGGGCGCTTTTCCGACTCCAGAATATCGAAACGTACGGTCGCCTTGTTGGACAACAGGGCACCCCGCCAACGGCGTGGCCGGAACGGGCTTACCGGGGTCAGCGCGAGCAGCGGCGCATCCAGCGGCAGGATCGGACCGTGCGCCGACAGATTGTAGGCAGTCGAGCCGGCCGGCGTCGCGATCATCACGCCGTCGCAGTTCAGTTCCTCGATTCGAACCTGCTCATCGACGGTGATGCGGATCTTTGCCGTCTGGTAGGACTGACGCCACAGCGCCACCTCGTTGATGGCGAGTGCCGAAACCGTCTCGCCCTCATGCGTCACCGCTAGCATCTCCAGCGGGCGGATCGTTTCGGCGACCGCGGCCGCGATGCGCTCGGTGAGGCCGCCGACGCGGTACTCGTTCATCAGGAAGCCGATGGTGCCACGGTTCATGCCGTAGACCTTCTTTCCCGTGCTCATCGTGTCGCGCAAGGTCTGCAGCAGGAAGCCGTCGCCACCCAGCGCCACCACCACCTGGGCGTCGTCGAAGGATGCCTGGCCATAGCGGGCCGACAGGCTCTCCATCGCCGCCTTGGCATCGGCAGTGTCGGAGGAGACGAAGGCGAGATTGGCTTTGCTCATGACATTCCGATGGCAGTCGGCCGATGGCGGTCGGCGGCGGTTGCGTGGGGTAGCATGGGCAAGCGCATCTGCAAAGGGAGGCATCGTCCGGCGCAGTTGCGGCCGCGGCGAAACGAAATCGGCGGCTCGCGCTTCATGTCGCCGGAACGGCGAATGTGATGGTTAAGTGCGAGCTTAAGCACTCGTAAAGCCTGATCGATCATGTTAGCCGACAGAGGATGGGTGGCTGGGGGGCTAGCCAGTCGAGACCTGTCTATTGCCGGTGACACGCCTGATTATCGTCTTCCTTGTGATGGGAAGTTTCGCCCTTCTCTTTGCGGAGCTTGTGCGGCAGTCCGAAGACATGAGCTCCAGGCCGATGGCCTCACGCTGCGGCGGCGCCGGCGTGCCATGCCCGCAAAACGCATTGTAGGCGAAGCCAATCCGCCAACGACGATCCGTCGCCTACTGCCCGACAATCCTCAGATTGGCGTTGCCGTAGAATGTGTAGGCGAGATAGGTCGGATCGCCGGTCCGGTAGAATTCTCTGCGGACATCCTGCAGGATCTCGGCCAGATAGACCGGCCCGTCCTTGATCCGCGTGCTGATGCCGCCATAGAAATCGGTCGAGAAGGCCGCTGCCGCGCGGTCGGTCAGTGGCCACATGCCGCCGATGAAGCCGGAAGCGCCGCCCGCCAGCACCGCCGGACCCCAGCCCTGCACGAAGCCGGCCGAGCATCTGGGAACGGCCTGTGTCGCAGGCGTTGAAGAAGTAGAACGGATTGCCCTTGCCATGCGCGGTGGCGACCAGCGCAGCCCATGTATCCGGGTCGAGCGACTGGTCGACGAGATCGATGGCAAAGACCGGCCGGCCACTGCTCGGCTGGTTGACCTCGCCATGACCGGAGAAATGAATGAAACCGGTCGAGACTTCACCGACCAGTTTCTCGAAAGAGGTGAAATCGCCATCGAAGCGGCGGTAGCCGTAAGGCTTGCTCAGCGCCGCGATCTCGTCCTGTTGGAAGCGCAGCGAGCGTTTGTCGACATAGGAGGGCGCGACAGCCGCGACGCCGGTGAAGGTCATGCGGTCGAGCGGGTTGTCGACCTGTGAGGCACTGCTGCGCGGAGCCCAGCGCGCCAGCCGGTAGCCCATGCCGAGAAAACCGTCGGCGATGGCGCCGTCGGCGCTGCGCGGGCGGATCAATTCCCAGGGCAGCGTCGGGCTGTTCGAGGTGATCTGGATCGAATGGAGTTCGCCTTTGCCGCGCAGCGACCAGAACACGTCCTTGAACGGTTTCGGCACATAGTCGCGGTAGAGCGCATCGCCAAAACCTTCGGCGGCGAGCGTGACAAAGCGCTTTTGCGCCCCCGTATCGCTGCTTGCGGCAGGCTGCTGCAGCGAAACGGCGCCGCGCAGGCTCAATCCGAGCTGCAGCAGGCGGCGGTATTCGGAGTCCAGCCATGCCGCCATCTCAGGTGGCGTCGAGAACGTATCGGTCACCGGACCGGCCAGATGCGGCGAATGGATGATGATCTGCCCCGAACCCAGCCCGCTCGGATCGTCATAGAGGATGGTCACGTCGAGATCGGGGACGTCATCGCCGGCTGCGCCGCCGAGCGTCACATTGCCAGTTACCGCCGGCTGCGGCGCCGCTGCGGCCAGCATCAGCATGGCAGGTGCTGCGGAGCGTTCGGCTGTGGCGCTCAGAGCGGCTGCCTCGACAGGCGCGGTGCGGCGAATGATAACCGACCGCGATGCCGATCCCAGGAACCTCCCGGCGCTGTAGATGCGCGCGATGAACTGGGCCGGCTTGCTGTCCTTGGCGATCGGCCGCGCCTTGACGTCGAAGCGGACGAAGTCGCTGTCGCCCTGGCGGTAGAGCGTCGTCCGTCGGCTCCATTTGCCGCCGTCAGCGAGATCGAAGCCGGAGGCGAACAGATCGATATCGATCGGCCATTGCTCGGTTCCCGCCGGCATCGCCATGGCCAGGGCGCCATCTTCCGTCACCGACGAGCCCGGCGCTGCCTTCACCTTCACTTCGGGCGTGAATTGCTCTTCGGTAAGGGCGATCGAAACGGTCACCGTCTCGCCGGCGACAATCTCATCCGGCGCATCGATGATTGGATGGCGCACCACCTCGACAGCGCCCGTCTCGGGTTGTGGAAGGGCGCCGCCGGAAGGAGGGCTTTGCGCCTGGTCGATGGGCGGCGGCGCTGGTTTCGGTGGCGCCTGCGCCTCCGGCGGACTTTCGGCGCCGGTCGCGGGTGGCGGGGCCGATGTCATGCCGTCCTCAGGGGGGATCCCTGCCTTATCGGGGGGCGGTTCGGCGCCGGTGGCTCCGCCATCCTGCGGATAGGTCCCGCCGAGATTGTTCTGGGCAGCGGCCGCAGCTGCGTCTTCAGGACGTTGCTTTTCCTCTTCGTATCGTTGCCGAGCCTGCTCTTCCTGCAATTGGCGCTGCTGTTCCTGGCGTTTGTATTCCTCGTAGAGCGCCGCCTCCTTGGCGCTGTCGCCCATCGCGGCATCGGGGCTGCCGGAGCCCGGTGCAACGTCCATGGGGTAGGGCTCCTGACCGCTGCCATCGGCGTAGTCGCTGCCATCAGGCTCCCAACCGCCACTCCCGGAGATGTAGCCGCCGCTCGCCATCGCCGGCGGTGCCGGTTCCGGCACAAGCGGCAGCGCCGGTGCCGCGCCGGCCACCTGGTCCGGCGTCAGCACAAAGGCAGCGTCTGCCGAGCGGCCATATGCCATCCATGGCCACTGGGCGCCTGACGTTTTGTCGATAGTGGTTTGCCTGACCGAGGCGAGGATGATGGCTATGTCCGCGCCGCGCTTGACCAGCGCAGCGGTGAGCGCATCGGCAAATACGGTGACGGGGCGGGCTTCGTCCAGTGCAACGGTTCCGGGTTTGGCCGACAGAGCGACGATGGCGTGGGTGAGGGGATCGACCGCCGCCAGACCCTGCATCACGCCGGAAGTAGGGTTGTGGCCATCGCCGGGATTGTCGAGCAGAACCACCTTCAATGTCGGGGTTGCCTCGAGCGCCTGCATGAACAGATCGAGGGGCAATGCCGTCTGGTCGACCGTTTCCTTTGAATCGATCCGGGTGCCGCGCGTCAGTAAATAGTTCCTGCCGTTGGCCTGCGCGGTGTGGCCGACATAGTAGAAGATGCCGACGGAGTCCGGATTGGCCAGGGATTGGGCGAAATCATGCATGGCGCGCGCGACATCGGCGCGGTCGCCATCCGACACCTGCCGGACGGTGAAGCCAAGCGATCGTAGTGTCGCTGCAACGAGTTCGGCACTGAGGTCGGCGTTGGCGATTGCCGGTGAGCCCTCAGAGGCCGGATTGGCGACAACCAGCGCTATCCGCTCTTCGCCGCGCGCAGCGGAGAAGAGCGCCATGGTCATCAGCAGCACGACCGCCAGAAAAAGGCGCATGACCGTGATCCAAGCCCTGCAGGCTGCGGCGCTCACGCCACGGCTTGCCCCAATTCATCAATGGCCCAACCTTGACCATATCATGTCGGCTTCGCCGGCGCACTGCCGGTGCCGATGATGCAGTTGTGTCGCTAAAAGATATTGACTGTATGTTTAGTAATTAATACCGTTGCCCGAGATACCGAGTTGGTCAGCCGGCATTCGCCGGTGAATGATCACCAGGACGAAGGGAACTTAGGGACTCGAGGCGCAATCCCGCCGGTCCCAACAATGGGAGACACAAGCATGCAGTTGAAATCGACCGCCACGGCGCTCGGCCTGTCGCTGCTGGCGATGACCGGCATAGCCCGCGCCGAGGGCGAACTCCAAATCTACAATTGGGGCAACTACACCAGCCCGGACCTGATCAAGAAGTTCGAGGAAAGCTACAAGGTCAAGGTTACCGTCACCGACTACGACTCCAACGATACGGCTCTGGCCAAGGTCCGCCAGGGCGCTTCCGGCTATGACATCGTCGTTCCATCGGCCAGCGTGATGCCGATCTGGATCAGCGAAGGCCTGCTCTTGGAAACCGATCCCAACACGATGGAGAACTTTAGAAACGTCGATCCGAGATGGGTCGACGTGCCGTTCGACCCCGGCCGCAAATATTCGGTGCCGTGGCAATGGGGCACGACCGGCATCTCGGTCAACAAATCGGTCTATGCGGGCGATCCGAACACCTCGGCGATTTTCCTCGATCCGCCGCCGGAACTCGTGGGCAAGATCAATGTCGTGCCCGAAATGGGAGACATCATGTTCCTCGCCATTGCCTATGAGGGCGGTAAGTACTGCACCGACGACAAGGTGCTTTTGAAGAAGGTGCATGACAAGCTCATCGAGGCGAAAGCGAAATGGCTGTCGCTCGACTATGCGGCCGTCGACGGTCTCGGCAGGGGCGACATTGCCGCCGGCGTCAACTGGAACGGCATATCGCTGCGCGAGCGGCTGGAGAACGACAAGATCGTCTACGGCTATCCCAAGGAGGGCTTTCCAATCTGGATGGACAATGTCGCGGTGCTCAAGGATGCCAAGAACGTCGAGAACGCCAAGCTCTTCCAGAATTTCATCATGGACCCCAGGAATGCAGCGATGATCTCGGCCTTCGCGCACTACGCCAATGGCATCAAGGGCTCCGAGCCCTTCCTGCCGGCCGATATGAAGGGCGCGCCCGAAGTGGATGTTCCGGCCGAATTTGCCGACAAGGGCCAATTCATGTCGGCCTGTCCCGCCGACGTCCAGGCGCTCTACACCAGGATCTGGACCGATCTGCAGAAATAGCAGCGCCGCCGGCCGAAGCTGACCAACATCGGGCCGCGCATCGCGGCTCGGCCATCCCCAATGCCAGATGCCGTAAAGCCGCCGCGGGAGATTTTTTATGTCCGATCTCGACCTTTGCTACATGCCGGCCAGCGAGGCGTTGCGGCTGTTCAAGGCGAAGAAGCTGTCGCCTCTGGAACTGATGCAGGCCACCATCCGCCGCGCCGAGGCAACCAAGGCGACGATCAACTGCCTCACCTTCACGCATTTCGACGAGGCGATGGATCTCGCCGGAAAAGCCGAGGCGAAATACGCCAGAGGCGCCAGGACCGGCGCGCTCGAGGGCCTGCCGATCGGCATCAAGGATGAGAGCTACATCAAGGGCAAGCCGACCTCGCATGGCTCGCTGCTGTCGAAGGATGCCATTGGCGGCCATACCTCGACGATGAACGAGCGTGTCATGAAGGCGGGTGGTATCGTGCACGCCCGCACCGCGACGCCCGAATTCAGCTGCGCCGGCTATACCTGGTCGAAGCGCTGGGGCGTCACGCGCAACCCCTGGAATCCGGATTTTACGCCGGGCGGCTCGTCGGGTGGTTCGGCGGCAACGCTGGCGTCGGGCACATCGTCGATCGCCACCGGCTCGGACATTGCAGGCTCAATCCGTATCCCTGCCTCGGCCTGCGGCCTCGTCGGCTTCAAGCCGCCTTACGGCCGCAATCCCGATGAGCCGCCGTTCAATCTCGATTTCTACTGCCACACCGGGCCGCTGGCCCGAAACGTCGGGGATGCGATCCTGCTGCAGAATGTCATGGCCGGACCGAGCCCGCTCGACATCGCCACGCTGCGCCCGAAACTGCGCCTGCCGCTCGACTACAAGCCGATCAAAGGCTGGAAGATCGCTTTCTCCATGGATCTCGGGTCCTTCGAGGTCGATGCGGACGTGCGCAAAAACACGCTCTCCGCCTGCGATGTGTTCCGCTCGCTCGGCGCCACTGTCGAGGAGGTGGACCTCGGCTGGGGCGACGAGGTGCTCAAGGCCGGCATGGCCTATCTCGAACATCTCTTCGGCGCCTCGCTGTCGCCGCTGCTCGCCAAGCACGGCAAGGACATGACCAGCTATGCCAGGCAGTTTGCGCAGGACGGCCAGAAGTCGAAGGCCACGGACTTTGTCGCAACTTTGGACGTGGCGGCCAGGATGTACCAGACGCTGGGGCCGTTGCTGGAAAAATACGATGTGCTGATCTGCCCGACCAATGCGCTTCCCGCAGTGCCGGCGGAATTCGATCAGACCAAAGGCAAGGTCGAGATCAATGGACGAGAGGTGAACCCGTCGCTGGGCTGGGTGATGACGACGCCGTTCAACATGCTGAGCCGATGCCCGGTTCTGTCCGTGCCGTCGGGCCGCGCCGCCAATGGCGTGCCCACCGGCATCCAGATTGTCGGCCGCACCTATAGCGACGCCGACGTGTTCCGGGCGGGTATGGCCTATGAGACGGCTCGGGGTCAGTGGTACACGAACGCCGGGACACGCCCAGCGCTGTGAGTCCACAGGGCTCCGGCATGCCAAAGCAGCGGCGGGACGTTTCGGCCGCCGGGGAAAGGCCTGACGACAATGGCGCAACGCAAAGCCACCGCGGATGCGGGAAGAAGCAAGACGGCCAAGGGTGCGGCAAACGACGCTGCGCCCAAGGACCGCCGGCGCGAGCGCGGCGAAGCGAGCGTCCAGCGCATCATCGACGCCACCATCGAGCTCATCGCGGAGGAGGGGCTGGCCAGCGTCACCATGCAGCGCATTGCCGGGCATGTCGGCTCGTCCAACGCACTGGTGGTCTTTCATTTTCGCAGCAAGGAGAACCTGTTCCGGGCCGTCCTGCAATATCTCAGCGACCAATATGACGCGCTGTGGCTGACGCTGGTGCGGGCGCCCGGCCTGTCGCCGGTCGAGCGGGTGTTGGGCGCGGTCGATTGCGCGCAGCGCTTTGCCCGGCAGCATCCGAAATGGGTCTCGGTCTTCGTCGTGTTTTCCAGCGACCGCAAGAGCATGCAGATCTACAATGAAATCGGCCTGCCGAGCGATCTCGCCTACACGGCCGAAGCGCGCGAGCTGCTGATCGAGATTTCACGCAGCGGCGGTTACACCGGCGTCGACATAGACACGCTGTCGGAGAGCCTGAACTATCTGGTGCATGGCGCCTGGTATTGGGACCATCTCAACCCGTCCAGCCGCGACACCGACGTGCTGCGCAAGACCATGCTGCTCCTGCTGCACCAGGCCTTTCCGCGGCATTTTGACTTGGGGTGAGATGCGCCCATTGCGAGCGACGAAAGCGTCCTCTGCAAACCTAAACCCGAAAATCTCTACGATGCCTTGATCTCTGTAAAAATGCTTGCACAATCCAGAGGTGCGAGCTAAACAACCCAGGGATGCATTCGAGGGTGGGTAAATGTGGCATTGGGCGATACTTCTGTTGCTGATTGGCGTGCCGGTTTTCTTCGCCTTCCGGTCGTCGCGCAAATCCTCACAGAGCCCAGATGACCTCGTGGGGTTCGGCGGCTGGCTGATCCTGCTGGCGATCAGCCTGTCCCTTTCGCCGTTGCGCACACTTGTCGATATGGCCAGTCTGGTCAAAACCTACCAACAGCTTGTTACAGTGCCCAACGGGGCCTTGGCCATCTATGGCGAGGCAGCCCTCAATCTGGCATTTCTGGTGCTTCAGCTGGTCGTGCTTGTTTCGATGCTGCGGCGAAGCCACCGCTTTCCGCAGCTGTTCATATGTCTGTGGTTCGCGATCCCTCTCTTATTCGTACTGGACACAGTTTGGATATCGACTGTGCTTGGTGTCCCGGTAAACCGTTTGCTTGCCGGAGGAGCTCTGGTTACACCTTTGGCATCCTTCATAGTCACAGGGATCTGGGCCGCTTATGTATACAGATCGGTCAGGGTGAGAAACACGTTCGGCGATACGGCGGCCATACAGGCTGCGACATTTTCCTAGAAGGTCCGACGGCTGCGAGTTGGCCTGATGTCGTGCTGCCAGCTCCGCCGAATAGAACCGTCGGCAGTCCTCCTTCGTCTAACGAGCTTTGGGTGGCCTGCCACCCGAAGCTCGAAGAGCGAAGGGGTGGTGCCCCCGGACGGAATCGAACCGCCGACCTTCGGTTTACAAAACCGCTGCTCTACCAGCTGAGCTACAAGGGCACGGCGCTCCGGTTAGCATATTTCGTGCGCCAGTAAAGACAAAACTCCGTTTTCGATCGCTAATGGACCCCGCCGAGGTGGGCGGGCCGCCATGCTGAAAACCGCCAATGCGATCCCTACATATCTCTCAGGTGCAAACGCATCGAACGGGGTGTCGCATGATCAGACTTGTCATCATCCTGCCGCTTGTCGTCATTGCCTGGCTGCTTGCGGTAAAGCTCATCAGGGACGTGAAGAGCGCCAATGTCGACTGGACCGGCATCGCCGCCATCGTCGGTTTTATCGCGATGGCGTTTTGGCTGCGGCATGTGACTGGGATGGGGATGAATGGTGAATGGTGAATGGGCGAACGCCTTTCGGACCATTGACTACTCACTACTCGCTCAAAACCTCGAACATTTCACCACGTCACCGCAACTGATCTCCAGAGGCGAATGGTCGCCTCGATCAAGGAGATCATCATGTTGAAGCGCAGTCTTACTTCGGGCCTGGTCGCCATCTTCGTCGCCACCGGCGCGCTCGCCGGTACCGTGCAGTCGTCCTCCGCTCACAGCCATCATCACCACCATCATCACAAGCACCACGACAAGCCCTGGTGGTGGTGGAACCATCAACACAAGCACCATCACCACAAGCATCATCATCACCACGGCAAGGTGATCATCTTCCTTTGAGCGAGACGACCTGCCTCGCGGAAGGGCGGCTTCGGCCGCCCTTTTTTGCGTTGAGCGCTCGATCGATCAGATCTTGGTTTCCATCGGCTGATTTCCGGCCTTCAAGAAAAACCCAAATTCTTTCGAACCTTTTTCCGCGCCGAAACGACAGATGATCAAGAGGCGGATGGATCGCCTCTCGCAACGAAACAAGGAGATCGTCATGTTCACGCGCAAAATCGCTTCTGCCCTCATCGCCAGCACCGTCGCCGCCACCTCGCTGGTCGGCACCGTCCAGCCGTCGGCCGCCCACAGCCATCACCACAACCGCGAAATCGGCATCGGCATCGCCGCCGGCGTCGGCGGGTTCGTGCTCGGCAGCCTGCTCAACCAGCAGCCCCGCACCGTCTATGTCGACGACGAGGGTGGCTCCTGGCACGTCCGCCGCTGCGCCAACCGCTACGCCAGTTACGATCCGTACTCCGACACCTATGTCGGCTATGACGGCTACCGCCACTATTGCCGCCTTTAGGAGGAGGCACCCCCACACGGAAAGGAGGGGCTGTACGCAGCCCCTCCTTCCTGATTCGAGCGCGCCGCGGTGCGGGCTACGGTTCGGAGATCGGCAATCCCGCTGCACGGCAGATGCGGGCAACACTCGCATTCTGCGATTGATCGCCCATGGCGATGAGTTCGAAGCTGCTTCCTTCATCCGGATAGATCTTAGCGGCGAACGGTTGGTCTGTTGTATGACCACCGGACGACGTCTTTGCAGCGACATGGCCGCAGACCAGGATTTCGCGGCGCCGTCGAGCGTTCGCTCGCCGGCACGCATCGTCCCGAATTTGGCGGATACAGGATCATGTAAATGCTGGCGAACGCCGATCGTGATTGTCTCCTCCAAAGCGAGCGAGATCGGAATCTCGCTGACTTGCTGGGAGACAGGGGCGGGCTTGGGCGCCGTCGCCACGCATCCGCACAGTGAAGCGGCGAGCAAAAGCTGAAGCGTTTTCCTCATTATGATCGGAACCCGCCGATCATCCTCGTCACCTCAGCAGCGGCGTCGCGCACCAGCGGCCCGATCTCGTCCAGCCGCTCCATCGTCACCCGCACCGTCGGGCCGGAGACCGAGACACCGCCGATCGGCTCGCCGAACTCGTTGAAAATGGCGGCGGCCACGCAGCGCATGCCGGGATGCCGCTCCTCGTCGTCGACCGACCAGCCGCGGTGCTTGATGACGGCCAGGTCATGGGCCAGCGCCGAAATGTCCGACAGCGTCTTGTCGGTGAAGCGCTGCAGGCCCGACTTGCGCAGGATGGCGGCAACGCGTTCCGGCTCGAGCTGCGCCAGCACCGCCTTGCCGATGCCCGAGGCATGGAAGGAGCTGCGCGTGCCCGGGCGGAAGAAGGCGCGGATCGCCTGATGGGTCTCGACCTGGCTGACGAAAACGACGCAATCGTCCTCGGCGACGCCGAGATTGGCGGTTTCACCGGTCTTCTCCATCAATTCCTGCATGACCACGCGGGCCCGGTCGACAAGCTTGCGGCGGCGCAGGAAGGCGGCACCCATGCGGTAGGTCTCGACGCCGATCGACCACAGCTGGTCCGATGTATCGAACTCGACCATGCCGTGGTTCTGCAGCGTCGTCAGCATGCGGTAGGCGGTGGACGCCGCGAGCTCGCTACGCGCCGAAATCTCGCTCAGCGACAGGCCACTGCCTTCAGCGACGATGGCCAGGATGCGCAAGGCCCGGTCCAGCGACTGTACAGAACCGGCCTCGGACGGACCGTTGAAAGCGCGCGGCCGGCCGCGCTGGCGTTTTTCGCTGGTTTCCATGGCGGCATTGTCGCCGGTTTCGCCGAAATCGCAATGAAAAACTTTTTCATCGATTTTGATGGCCGGATTTATGGAAAACGAAAAAGCCAGGCGAATCAGTGTATAGAAGCGGTTTTCTCGAAATGAAAAATTATTCTGAAAAAATTGAAAAATGAAAACGACACTGGCATTGTCAACCAACCAACAATCTTGAGGAGGCTGGACATGGCCAGGATGCGCGCTGTCGATGCAGCGGTTCTCGTTCTCGAAAAGGAAGGCGTTTCCTGCGGCTTCGGCGTGCCGGGCGCGGCGATCAATCCGTTCTATTCGGCGCTGAAGGCGAGGGGCTCGATCCGCCACATCCTGGCGCGCCATGTCGAGGCGGCCTCGCATATGGCCGAAGGCTACACGAGAGCCAAATCAGGCAATATCGGGCTGTGCATCGGCACGTCGGGCCCGGCCGGCACCGACATGGTCACCGGGCTCTATTCGGCGGCGGCGGACTCCATCCCGATCCTGTGCATCACTGGTCAGGCGCCGCGGGCACGGCTCAACAAGGAGGATTTCCAGGCGGTCGATATCGCCGCCATAGCCGCACCCGTCGCCAAATTGGCGGTCACGGTCATGGAGCCCTATCTCGTGCCGATGGCGCTGCAGAAGGCATTTCACCTGATGCGCTCGTCGCGACCGGGCCCGGTGCTCATCGACCTGCCGGTCGACGTGCAAGTGGCCGAGATCGAATTCGATATCGATGCCTATGAACCGCTGGTCCCGTTCAAGCCGGCAATGTCGCGCGCCCAGGCCGAAAAGGCCTTGGCGATGCTCAATGCCGCGGAAAAGCCGCTGATCGTCGCCGGCGGCGGCATCATCAACGCCGATGCGTCGGATCTGTTGATCGAATTCGCCGAGATAACGGGCGTGCCGGTCATCCCGACGCTAATGGGCTGGGGCGCGATCCCCGACGACCACCGGCTGATGGCCGGCATGTGCGGGCTGCAGACCTCGCACCGCTACGGCAATGCGACCATGCTGGAAGCCGACTTCGTTTTCGGCATCGGCAACCGCTGGGCCAACCGTCACACCGGTTCGGTCGACGTCTATACCAAGGGCAAGAAATTCATTCATGTCGATATCGAGCCAACGCAGATCGGCCGCGTGTTCGCGCCGGATCTCGGCGTCGTCTCGGACGCCGGTGCGGCACTGAAGATGCTGCTCGACGTCGCCACCGAATGGAAGACGGCAGGAAAGCTGCGCGACTGGTCGGGCTGGGCGAAGGAATGCCAGGCCCNGCCAGGCCCGCAAGAAGGCGATGAAGCGCAAGACGCATTTCGAGCAGGTGCCGCTGAAGCCGCAGCGCGTCTATGAGGAGATGAACAAGGCGTTCGGCCGTGACACCACCTACGTCACCACGATCGGCCTCTCGCAGATCGCCGGGGCGCAGTTCCTGCATGTCTACAAGCCGCGCAACTGGATCAATTGCGGCCAGGCCGGCCCGCTCGGCTGGACGCTGCCGGCAGCGCTTGGCGTGCGCGCCGCCGATCCGGATCGCACCATCGTGGCGCTGTCGGGCGACTATGATTTTCAGTTCATGATCGAGGAACTGGCGGCCGGCGCACAGCACAAACTGCCGTATATCCACGTCGTCGTGAACAACGCCTATCTCGGCCTGATCCGCCAGGCGCAGCGCGGTTTTGCGATGGATTTCGAGGTCAGCCTCGCCTTCGAGAACGTCAACCGCTCCAACGATCCGGAGGCCGGCTACGGCGTCGACCATGTCGCGGTCGCCGAAGCCATGGGCTGCAAGGCGGTGCGGGTGCGCAAGCCGGAAGAGTTCGCCGGCGCGTTCAAGGAAGCGCAGCGGCTGATGAAGGAATACCAGGTGCCGGTGGTGCTCGAATTCATCCTCGAACGCGTCACCAACATTTCCATGGGCACGGAAATCGACAAGATCACCGAATTCGAGGACCTTGCCGAAAGCCATGAGGATGCGCCGACGGCGATTGTGTTGCTCGATTAGGCGCGCCGATATTCAGGTGAGGCAGGCCTGCAAACGGCGCCTTCCTGCGCTTCCGGTGCTCACGTACAGAAAGTACGTTCCGCTCCGGTTCTCGAAAGTCACCGTTTTCGACTCTGCCTGACCTGAATCTCAACACGCCTAGGGCCAAGCAGAAGAAGGAGAAAAAGAATGCCGCGTTTTTCAGCCAATCTGTCGATGCTCTTTGGCGAGCATGAGTTCCTCGATCGCTTCGATGCCGCAGCCCGCGTCGGCTTCAAGGGCGTCGAATATATCGGCCCCTATGATCATGCGCCCGAGATCGTTGCGGCGCGGCTGAAGAAGAACGGCCTGAACCAGGTGCTTTTCAACCTGCCGGCCGGCGACTGGGGCAAGGGCGAGCGCGGCATCGCGGTGCTACCCGACCGCGTGCCGGAATTCCGGCAAGGCATCGCCAAGGCGATCAGCTATGCCCATGCGCTGGGCTGCGAGCAGGTCAATTGCCTCGCCGGCATCGCGCCGCAGGGCGTGGATCGTTCGGTGCTGGAAAATACCTTTGCCGAAAACCTGGCGTTTGCGGCCGAGAAACTGGAGCAGGCCGGCATCCGGCTTTTGATCGAGCCGATCAACACGCGCGACATACCGGGTTTTTTCCTGAACTATTCGGAGCAGGCGCTGGCGCTGATCGAGCGCGTCGGTTCGAAGAACCTGTTCCTGCAATACGACATCTATCACATGCAGATCATGGAGGGGGATCTCGCCCGTACCATCGAGGCCAACCTCGGCCGCATCGCGCATATCCAGCTTGCGGACAATCCCGGCCGTCACGAGCCGGGGACGGGCGAGATCAATCATCCCTTCCTCTACGAGCATATCGACAGGATCGGCTATTCCGGCTGGGTCGGAGCGGAATACAAACCGAAGGCGGGGACGGAGGCTGGGCTGGGGTGGTTTCGGGAGCTTAACGGGCAGGGGAGTGCCGCGGCTTAGCTGTTACGATTGAAGTCGCGTTCCTTCGCGCCCCCCTCTGGCCTGCCGGCCATCTCCCCCACAGGTGGGGAGATCGGACGTCATCCCGGCTTTTCGCCAATCCCCAACATTGCAGGGTGAGCGAGGCGCCGAAACTGCCAATCTCCCCACAAGTGGGGGAGATGGCCGGCAGGCCAGAGGGGGCGCGAAGGAACTCAGCCTCAACAAAGGAGAAAACAATGGAAACCATCGGCTTCATCGGCCTTGGCATCATGGGCGCGCCGATGGCGGGGCATTTGCTGGATGCCGGCTACACCGTCATCGCCAGCGACCACCGCTCGAAGCCGCCGGCCGATCTCGTCGCCAAGGGCTTGAGAAGCATCACCGGCCACGCGGCAGTGGCCAAGGCCGCGGATATCGTCATCACAATGGTCCCAGACACGCCGCAGGTAGCCGAGGTGCTGTTCGGCGAGAACGGTGTCGCTTCCGGCCTGAGCAAGGGCAAGCTGGTCATCGACATGAGCTCGATCTCGCCGATCGAGACCAAGGTTTTCGCCAAGAAAATGAACGATCTCGGCTGCGACTATCTTGACGCGCCGGTGTCGGGCGGCGAGGTCGGCGCCAAGTCGGCGTCGCTGACCATCATGGTCGGCGGCGAGGACAAGGCGTTCGAGCGCGCCAAGCCCGTGTTCGAAAAGATGGGCAAGAACGTCACGCTTGTCGGCCCGAACGGCGTCGGCCAGACCACCAAGGTTGCCAACCAGATCGTCGTAGCCCTGACCATCGAGGCGGTCGCCGAGGCGCTGGTCTTTGCCGCAAAAGCCGGCGCCGACCCCGCCAAGGTCCGGCAGGCGCTGATGGGCGGGCTGGCGGCATCGCGCATCCTCGAGGTGCATGGCGAGCGCATGATAAAGCGCACCTTCGCGCCGGGCTTCCGCATCGAACTGCACCAGAAGGATCTCAGCCTGGCGCTGGAAGGCGCCAAGGCGCTCGGCGTCTCATTGCCCAACACCTCGACGACGCAGCAGCTGTTCAACTCGTGCGCGGCGAATGGCGGGGCGAAAGAGGATCATTCGGCGCTGGTGCGGGCGCTGGAGCGGATGGCGGGGCATGAAGTGCGGTGAATGGTGAATGGTAAGAACGCTTCCATTCACCATTCACTATTTCACCATTCACTTTCCAAGGAATTTCCGTGCCGCATAAAGGCTCACCGCCGCGGCGTTCGACACGTTGAGCGAGCGGATGGCGCCGGGCATGTCGAGGCGGGCGAGTGTCGTCACCGTCTCGCGCGTCTTCTGGCGCAGGCCCTTGCCTTCGGCGCCGAGCACCAGGGCTATCTTTTCGCCTGAAAAACTCGTTTCGAGTTCGGCCGGCCCGTCCGAATCGAGGCCGATGGTCTGGAAGCCGGCTTCGTGCAGCTGTTCCAGCGCGTCGGCGAGGTTCTTCACCTCGACCTGGTCGATATGTTCCAGCGCGCCGGAGGCGGATTTGGCCAGCACGCCGGATTCCTGCGGGCTGTGGCGGGCCGTGGTGATCAGCGCACCGGCGCCGAAGGCGACCGCCGAGCGCAGGATGGCGCCGACATTGTGCGGGTCGGTGACCTGGTCGAGCACCAGCACCAGTTTGGTATCGCCGAGCGCGTCAAGGCGCTTGGGCTTCAGCGGCTCGGCCTCGATCAGCACGCCCTGGTGGACGGCGTCCGAACCGGTGATCTTGTCGATGTCCTTCGGCTCGACCAGTTCGGCCTTGAACGGCAAAGCGGCGAGGTCGGCGATCGCCAGCCGCTCGGCGGCATTGCGCGTCACCAACATCTTTCTGATCCGCCGGCGCGGATTGTCGAGCGCGGCGCGCACCGTGTGCAGGCCATAAAGCCGCACCAGCCCGTCGGCGGCGTTCTCGCCCGGCGGCACCGGCTGGCGCGGCCGGAAGGCGGGCGCGCCGCCGGCCTTCTCGTCGCGATGGGCGCGGCGCAGCTTGGCGTAATGGGTGTCTTTGGCGGTCTTGGGCGTGTTGTCATTGCTCATGGCCGGCTTCTATAGCCGCGTCGCCGGGCTGTGGATACAGGCAGAAAGCCGGCTTGCCGGGCAGGCTGTCAAATTCAGCGCATTTTGCCTTGCGGTGCGGTTGACACCCACTGGCCTTGCCGCCATAAGGCGCTTCGCTGATTTCGGACAAAACCCTGGTTTCGACCTGATCGGCGAGAATGCCTCGTTGCAAGGCTTCGACGGCAGGCTGGAGAGGTGCCCGAGTGGTTAAAGGGGACGGACTGTAAATCCGTTAGCTTAGCTTACGTTGGTTCGAATCCAACCCTCTCCACCACTGCCAGCCCGCGAACCTTGAGGACGATGCGGGTATAGCTCAGTGGTAGAGCAGCAGCCTTCCAAGCTGAATATGCGGGTTCGATTCCCGCTACCCGCTCCAAACACTCATCAGATCTCTGCGAATATCTCGACAACGTTGCCATCCGGATCGCGGAAGAACACTGTCCTGTGGCCCCATTCCTGGTCGGTGAGCGGCAGGACCGGCTGCACGCCCTTGGCCTGAAGCGCCTCGGCGCAAGCAGCGACCATCTCCGGCGCCACCCGGAATGCCAGCTGAAGCGACAGCGCATCCCGCTGCTGCGGCGTGTCGTTGAACATCATGCCGAGGCTGGTCAAGGCCAGCGTGTTCGGGCCGACCCGATATTCGATCCACCTGTCGCCGAGTTCGCGCTGCAGATCAAATTCCATCACATCCCCGTAGAAGTGCCGCATGGCGGCCATGTGGCGGGCGAAGATGACGGTGTAGTCGATCTGACGGATTTCATTGAGCGCGTTCATTGGTGGTGTCCTTTGGGTTGCGTTGTGGGCCTCGATGGCCCACGCCTTTCCGGACACGACGCAAGTGACGGCGAGCGGAAACAGCCAGCGTCGGGTGAGGTGCATGGGCGATCCTTTCAGGCGATCGCCCGCAATCTAGCTTGCCTTTAAAGGGGTACAAGACTACCGCTTATACTGGTATTGACGGTGACAGAATGACGTATGACGGCCCACGGCGCGACGAGCTTGCCCGCTTCCTGCGCGAGCGGCGGGACCGCTTGCCGCGGATCGATGGCGCCAATGGCCGCCGCCGGGCACCGGGCCTCAGGCGCGAAGAGGTCGCCGCCGAGGCGGGGATCAGCACCACCTGGTACACCTGGCTCGAGCAGGGACGGGAGGTGAACGCGTCGCCGCAGGTGCTTCGCTCGCTGGCGCGGGTGCTGAAGCTGAGCCGGTCCGAGCAGGCCTATCTGTTCCAATTGGCGCGGCCCGATCTCGACTGGCGAAACCGGCTCGGCGAGCAAGGCCTGCCCAGCGCGCCGTTGCTCAGCCTGCTCGACGGGCTGGCGCCGCACCCGGCATATGTCGTCAATCGCTATTGGCAGGTCGTCGCCTGGAACCACCCCGCGGCGGTGCTGCTCGGGGATTTCGAGACGGATGATGAGTGGTCCGGCAGCCTGCTCGCCCGGCTGTTTCTCGACCTGGAATGGCGGCAGCGCTTTGTCGACTGGCCGGAGGTTTCGCGCTCGGCGGTCGCGCAGTTCCGGCTTGCCACTGTTGCCATGACTCGCGATCCGGTGCTGGCCGCCCTGGTTTCGTCACTGGAAGCGGCAAGCGAAGCGTTCGCCACGTGCTGGAACAGCCGCGACATCGCCGAGCCACCGATCTGGCGGAAATCCATTCGGCACCCTGTCGCCGGCGCGATGTCGTTCGATTTCGCCACGCTGCAGCCGGGTGGCCGCGACAGTGATTTCTCGGTTTCCCTCTACACGCCGGTCGATGCGTCGACTGCCAGACGGTTCGCGGCGCTGGTCGCAGCAACGCCCGACAGCCGCAAGGCGGTGCCGGGCGTGTTTGCGCGTGATGCAGGCGCAGAAGTCTAGCTGTTGAAGGCGGACGCGACCTGGTGTTGCTGCGGCACCTGTCCGTTCGGCGTCAGTCTGTCGACAATGCCTGGCAGGGCTGTGGACAATTGCTTGAGCAACTCCTGCTCGTCCAGCCCGGTCCTTTGCGCGATCTCTCGAATGACCTGCGGGCCGATCGCCTTGCCGAGATCATTGGCGTTGATCGGCTGGTTCTGCCCGGTGCCGACCCAGGAGTCAGCAACATTGCCTTGGCCGGCATTCTTGAGCTTGTCGAGCAGTCCGCCCAGTCCGCCAAGCAGGCCGCCGTCGCCTGAGGCCGTGGTTCCGGTGGGGGCTGGCGTTTGAGGCTGGGCGGGCTCGCCCGTCTCTTCGGCACTCGTCTGTTCGGCGCTTCTGCCGCTCAGCATCTTTCCCACCAGCAGCGCGCCGAGCGCGATCATCAGCGGTTTGGTGATGTTGCCGCCGGGTACGGCGTTGTCAAAGAGTCCCATAGGTCAATCCTCCATAACGACCAAGCCCGTCCCGCCGGCTACAATGGACCATGCGGGCGGAATTTCAAGTTGGCTTGAGCTTTTGACAATCATGTGACCATGATCGGCGGGCGGGGAATGGAGAGGAAAAATGGGCATTATCAGCTGGATCATCCTCGGCGTCATCGCCGGCTTTATCGGCAGCAAGATCGTCAACAAGACCGGCCAGGGCTTGATCATGGATATCGTGCTCGGCATTGTCGGCGCCATCGTCGGAGGGCTGATCTTCAGCGCCTTTGGCGCCACGGGCGTGACCGGCCTCAACATCTGGAGCCTGATCGTCGCCGTTATCGGCGCGGTCGTCGTGCTGTGGGCCTATCACCAGTTCTCCGGCAAGCGAACGCTTTAGGCACCAGTCTGCCGACTGGCTGACCGCAGGACGGCCAAACCTGCTTCGACGCGTTGACTTAAAGGTCAGGCGACGACGGTCAGCCTGCGTTTGCGTTCATCAAGCGAGACGATGGTCAGCCCGCTCGCGACCACCAGCAGGATGNACCAGCACGCCTGAGATGACCGCCCAGACGGTGAAGCAGTAGTAGAACGGCGCCACGACGCCGGTCGGACCGACGCGATAGGCCATGAAGATGAAGAAATGGCCGAAGATCAGGAAGAATCCGGCGCCGGCCATGAGCAGCAGGTGCCGGGCTTCCGGCATCACCCAGCGCTCGGAAACGAGATGCGCGGCGCCCGCGCCGATCAGCACCACCACGACGGCGGAAATGGCGACGATCATGCCCGGCACCTCGGCCGCGACCCGCCTGCCGGCAAGATCGCGCGCCGCCGCCAATGCCGCGTTGCCGAGCGCCAGCAACGCATAGACCGAGATGCCCTGCATAGTCGGCTGGGCCACCATGAGCGCACCGACGAAACCGAGCCCGATCAGCGCCATGCGCACGCCGCCGATCCGTTCGCCGAACAGGATGGAGGAGCCGACCAGCATCAAAAGCGGGGTGATCTGCCCGAGCGCGGTCGAATCGGCGATCTGCATGTTGGCCAGCGCCACGACGTAACAGAGGATGGCCGCGAGCTCGAGCAGGTTGCGGCGCAGCACGCGTTTGTCGAAGATCAAAGGGATCTGCCTGCCATAGCCCAGCAGGAACAGCAGCGGCATGCCCCATAGCGTGGCCGCGACCCCGCGCAGGAACAGCACTTCATAGGACGGCAAGCCCGCGGTCGCGAGTTTCATCATCGTGTCGTTGACGAGGTACGACCCCGTCGAAACGATCATGAACAGCGGGCCGCGTATGGAGGTCGGTATGAATTGCATGGGGCAACCAAATCAGACCGCCGCCGTAGCGGCAATGGGCCAGGCGCCGGCTGCACATCCGGCAGGCAAAGGCCAGGACATGGGCGGGACAGGACATGGGCGGGAATAGCAAACAGGTGCTGGAGCCCGCAGCCCCCATTTCATTTCCGCTCGCGCGTTCCTATATCAGCGCCACATCCCCGCAATCGGATCATCGGTTGAGACCGAGTGGACAGCGCACCCGGCCACAAGGCACTTGTGTTTTTCGGCCGTAGTCGCTAATCGCCCCGCATTCGACTGAACTGAAGGTCAAGGCCGTCCAAGGAAAGAGACTATGGCAAAAGGTAAATTCGAGCGTAACAAGCCTCATGTGAACATTGGCACGATTGGCCACGTCGATCATGGCAAGACGTCGCTGACGGCGGCGATCACGAAGTATTTTGGCGAATACAAGCGCTACGACCAGATCGATGCGGCGCCCGAAGAGAAGGCCCGCGGCATCACGATTTCGACGGCGCACGTCGAATACGAGACGGCTGCGCGCCACTACGCCCATGTCGACTGCCCCGGCCACGCCGACTATGTGAAGAACATGATCACGGGTGCTGCGCAGATGGACGGCGCGATCCTGGTCGTGTCGGCCGCCGACGGCCCGATGCCGCAGACCCGCGAGCACATCCTGCTTGCCCGTCAGGTCGGCGTNTACATCCCGACGCCTGTTCGTCCGCTGGACAAGCCGTTCCTGATGCCGATCGAAGACGTGTTCTCGATCTCGGGCCGTGGCACGGTCGTCACCGGCCGCGTCGAGCGCGGCATCGTCAAGGTCGGCGAGGAACTGGAAATCATCGGCATCCGCCCGACGACCAAGACGACCTGCACGGGCGTCGAGATGTTCCGCAAGCTGCTCGATCAGGGCCAGGCCGGCGACAACATCGGCGCGCTGCTGCGCGGCGTTGATCGTGAAGGCGTCGAGCGCGGCCAGGTTCTGGCCAAGCCCGGTACGGTGAAGCCGCACAAGAAGTTCGTGGCCGAAGCCTACATCCTGACCAAGGACGAAGGTGGCCGTCACACGCCGTTCTTCACCAACTACCGTCCGCAGTTCTACTTCCGCACGACCGACGTGACCGGCATCGTGTCGCTGCCGGAAGGCACGGAAATGGTTATGCCCGGCGACAACATCACGGTCGATGTCGAGCTGATCGTGCCGATCGCCATGGAAGAGAAGCTGCGCTTCGCCATCCGTGAAGGCGGCCGTACCGTCGGTGCCGGCATCGTCGTCACCATCAAAGAGTAATCGAGCCCGGCATCGCCGGATCGAAACGGATAGGGGCGGCCCTCGGGCCGCCCTTTTTCGTTGGCCAGATGTGCCTGTTTGGGGTCCCAATCTCTGTTGCAAGTCTGTGAGCCTCTACAGTATAGATTGGGTTGAGGGCTTGGTCGGATGGTTCCACAGCACCGTTTGCATAGTCGGCCATGGTTGGCACTGGGGCTGATCTGCCTGGTGTCGATGCTTGCCGTGGGCAGCGCCGCCTTCGCGGCCGGGACAAAAAATTCAGAGCCGGATCCGGATCCGCCGATGCGGTTCGTCGTCGTGCGTAGCGACGCGGCGGGCTGTGAGCCGACCTGTCCGGAATGGATATCGGCCGAGGGTGCGATATCGGCCAAGTCGCCGGCGCTGCTCAAGGCTGCCCTGAAAACGCTCGGCGGCCGCAAATTGCCGATCGTCATCAACTCTCCGGGCGGCGATGTCGATGCGGCCATCGCCATGGGCCGGATGATACGCAAGAACAAGCTCGACATCGCGGTCGGCAGGACGTGGTTCGTCGGCTGCGAGCCGGGGATGAAAAACTGCAAGGAGAACGACGCCAGAGGCGCGCACTATATCGGCAGCCCCTATGTGCTCGGCAGCTATTGCGCGTCCGCTTGTCCAATGATGCTGGCCGGCGGCACCAGGCGCCTGGTCGGGCCGCTGGCCTATCTCGGCGTCCACCAGATCACGACCACGATCGTGCAGATGAACGTGCAGTATCAGGTCCGCTACCGGATCGTGAAAGGCAAGAAGCGGGTCATCAGCAAGAAGGTCGTCAGCCGCAAGAACACCGGCAGCTACAAGACCTACGAGATGAGCAAGGGGGTGGAGCGCAAGCTGTCCGCCTATTTCAAGGAGATGGGTGTCGACCTCAGCATCATCGAGACGATGAAGAGCACGCCGGCCAGCGACATCCAGCAGATCGACCTCAGCGACATGCTGACAATGAAGCTGGTCACCAGCGACGACGCTGCAGATTTGCTGACCAGCGCAAGCCTGTGCAGGCTGAACCTTCCGGCTCCGAATTGCCGGGAGATACCGGAGAACAAGCCAGCCGGCGGCCTGCCGGACGTGGCAAAGGCTGCGCCGCTGCCGGTGAAGCCGGAGAGCGCGCCGCACGATGACGGCATGCGCTTTGTCGTGGTTCGCGGCAGCAACCCGCTCTGCAATCCCGACTGCCCGGAATGGATTGCAGCGCAAGGCGCAATTACGCCCCAGACGCCGCAGAAACTCAGCCAATTGCTCGCCACGCTTGGCAACCGGCGGCTGCCGGTGGTGATCAGCTCGCGAGGCGGAGACCTCTCCGGCGCCCTGGCGGCGGGCCGGATCATCCATGAAAAGAAGCTCGACGTTGCCGTTGCCCGCACCGATTTCGTCGGCTGCGACCCGGCAGAGTGGAATTGCCTGGCCAAGGACGGCGCCTATGCCGGGCTGAGCGTCGATGGCGACGGCGAGTGCGATTCGGCCTGCGCGCTCATGCTGGCCGGTGGCGCCAGGCGGCTTGTCGGTTCCCAGGCGCGGCTCAGCCTCTATCTGATGGGGCAGAAGCAGGCGGTCAAATCCTACCTCGACGAGATGGCGATCAGCCCCGCTTTGTTCCGGGCGCTCCAGGGCAGTTCGGTCGAGCGTCAGCTCGAACCCGACATGATGCTGGAGGTCGGCCTGACGACCGGGCGCCAGTCGGTGGATGCGCTGACGGGGTCCAGCATCTGCAGATCGGCGCCGAAACCTGAGAATTGCCGCGTGGTGCCGTCGTCCAATGGCTGATCGCGCCTATCGTCATGGAAGAGAAGCCTTGCTTCGCCTTCCGTGAAGGCGGCCGCACCGTCGTGCCGGCGTCGTCATCACCATCGAGAAATAGTCGAGCCGGTGTCAGCCGGATGGACCAGGAAAAGGGCGGTCTTTGGGGCTGCCTTTTTGTTTCCGGCGTTGCGCGGCACAAGTATTGCACGATTGTTTCAAAGCTATTGCAAGCACCGTCGCCGCAACTATTATGGATTGCATTGAGGGGTTTGCCGGGCGTGGTTTGGGGACAACGTTCAGACACTACTGCAAGGTGGCGGCGCGGGCTGGTTCGGCTGGCGACGGTGGCCGCGATGGCGATGGCTGCCTTCGCCGCGAAGGCCGAGGATGCCGCCCCCGGGACATGGCAGACATTGCTCCCTCTGCAGGGAGTGCCCTATCCGACGAATGATCCGACGATATGGTCCGAGGATCGCTCGGAGATGAAGTTTGTCGTCGCGCGCAGCAACGCACCGGGCTGCGAGCCCAATTGTCCGGAGTGGATCTCCGCCGAAGGCGACATCGCAGCCGGCACGCCAGCCCTGCTCAAGCGCACCTTGAAGAAGCTAGGCGGTCGCAAACTGCCGATTATCGTCAATTCCTTTGGCGGCAACGTCAATGCAGCGCTCGAACTTGGCCGGATAATCCGCAAGAACAAGCTCGATATCGCCGTAGGCAAGACCGAGTTTTCCGACTGTTGGCCCGGGACGGATGGTTGTGGTTTTAGTTACGGCAAAGGTTCCGCCTATCTCGGCCGGGCGTCTGATGGCGCCAGCTGCAACTCCGCCTGTCCGCTGATGTTTGCCGGTGGCGTCCGCCGCGTGGCCGGCGGCTGGAACTATCTGGGTGTTCACCAGATCACGACCACCTGGTTCCCCTCCACCACGCACTACCGGACCACATATCGCGTCAAACGGGGCAAAAAATATCGGGTCACCACGCAAACGGTCACTCAAGGTGAAAGCTACAAGACCTATGAGATGAGCAAGGGGTACGCGAGAAAGATCTCGGCCTATCTCCGAGAGATGGGTATCGGGCAGGGCGTGCTGGACTTGATGAAGGCGACGCCGGCGAGCGACATCAGGCAGATCGGCCTCCACGATATGCTGACGATGAAACTGGCGACCAGCACGGACACTCTTGAGCTGTTTACCAGAGCAAGTTTGTGCATGTTCGACCCGCCGGCTCCGAACTGCCGGGAAATACCGGGAAACAAGCCAGCCGGCGGACAAACGCCCGTGGCCAAGCCGGCCGTGGTGGCTGCGATCAAGGCAAAGACCGGCCCCCCACTTTCTCAGGCGGCCAAGGCTCCAGCTCCCAAGCCGTTGCAGGCAGCGCCAGGGAATTCGACGCCAGATATGCGCTTCGTTGTCGTTCGCGGCAGAGACTCGCTCTGCAATCCCGATTGCCCGGAATGGATCTCGGCGGAAGGCGCGATGACGCCTCAGACCCCGCAAAAGTTGCGCCAGTTGCTCGACACCCTTGGCAACCGGCGGCTGCCGGTGGTGATCAGCTCACAGGGGGGCAGCCTGTTCAGCGCTCTGGCCGCGGGAAGGCTTATCCATGAACGGAAGCTCGACGTCGCCGTCGCTCGCACCACTATCGTCGGCTGCGACCCGCCCGAGGCAGGCTGCTTGGCCGATAACGGTGCCTATGTCGGGCTGATTAGCGATTTTGGAGTGGAGTGCGATTCGGCCTGCGCGCTCATGCTTGCCGCCGGCGCCAAAAGGCTGGTCGATCCCAAGGCGAGGCTCAGCATGTCCTCGAGGGGACAGACGCAGTTGGTTAAAGCCTACCTGGAGGAGATGGAGATGGACCCAGCTCTGTTCGCCGCGATAGGCTCGGTCGAGCGTCAGCTCGAGCCCGACATGATGCTCAAAGTCGGGCTGACAACCGGGCCGGAGTCGGTGGAGGCGCTAACTGGCCCCGCTATTTGCAAAACCTCACCCAAGCCCGACAACTGTTTGCTTCCGCCGACAGCCAAGGCCGAGTCGCCCGCCAAACTGTAGGCATCGCAGAAACTGGCCATCGAGCCAGGTTGAGCCATGCCCGATTTCTCCGCTATCGTCGTGGCAGGCGTCGCCCGGGGGAGGATCGAGAATGAGCCAGGATATCCCGACACTCTACGAATGGGCCGGCGGCATCGAAGCCCTCAACCGGCTGACGGAAACCTTTTACGACAAGGTGTCGCGCGACCCGGTGGTCGGCCCGGTGTTCAAACACATGTCGCCGGATCATCCCGCGCATGTCGCGGCCTTCATCGGCGAGGTTTTTGGCGGACCCAAGACCTACAGCGAACAGCATGGCGGCCATCGCGAGATGGTCATGCATCACTTGGGCAAGCATCTGACGGAGGAACAGCGCCGCCGCTGGATCAGCTTGCTTGCCGATGCCGCCGATGCGGTCGGGCTGCCGGACGATCCCGAATTCCGTTCCGCCTTCATGGGCTATGTCGAATGGGGGTCACGGCTTGCCAAGATGAATTCCACCCTCGGCGAGACCTGCGACCCCCAGACCGAACCGATGCCGGCCTGGGGCTGGGGCGTACCGGGCGGGCCGTACAAGCCGCCGGCCGGGGATTGAGCGCCGGCATGCGGCTTCAGGCAGGCGAAAAATCGAGATCGGCAGGGACGGGCTGGTCATCACCTATTCGGATTTCCGGCAAAGGATCTGAAAGCGCGTCAGACAACTCTTTACAGCGCGCCCGGAAGCTTTTAGGAAGCGCCTGCGCTGAAACGCGCGTACGGGCATAGCTCAGTTGGTAGAGCGGCGGTCTCCAAAACCGCAGGTCGTAGGTTCGAGCCCTGCTGCCCGTGCCATTTTCCTCGTTGGAATCCGGCATTTTAGAAACGCCTTGTTTTGGCTCCTCGTTTGGTTGGGCTGAAGCCGCGTACTCGACGAGCGACGTTCCGAAGGCATGCGCAGAGCGAGAGCGCTGATGCGCAATGCCGAAGTCGGCGTATTTCCACGAACCAATTTCCTTGATTCAACTGCCATTGGCGAGCCAATTGCCATTTGCGTTCACAATTCAGAATAGGCCTATTTTGCTGCCGCCAGCTGCTTTTCAGCGGCTGCGAATTATTGGAAGCGGGATGCTGGCCTGGCTACTGGAATTTTTTTGAACAGGGCTCTTGAACCGGTTTTCAGCCCTTCCTAATTCGTTTCCCGCCGAGGCCGATTGGCTTGGCAAAAGGCGGCGCTGCTGGGCGGCGCCCTTGTACCCATGTTGCTTCAAGGAGGATGTGGCTATGAGAACCTTTGACTCTCTCTATCGCAGCACCGTCGGTTTTGACCGTCTTTTCGACATGCCCGACAATGGTACGCGGCCCGACTGGCCACCCTATAACATCGAGAAGGTCGACGAGAACGATTACCGTATCTCGATGGCCATCGCGGGCTTCAGCCAGGATGAGGTTGAGCTGACCCAGCATGGACCCGAACTGGTCGTGGCAGGCCAGAAGGCTGATGACCAGAGCGGACGCCAGCTGCTGCACCAGGGCATCGCCTACCGCAGTTTCAGGCAGACGTTCAAGCTTGCCGACCACATGAAGATCAAGGCAGCAAACCTTGAGAACGGTCTCCTGACCATCGACATCGTCCGTGAGATTCCCGAAGAGCTGAAGCCGCGCCGCATTAGCATCGGGGCCGGCGACGCCCAGGTGGGCAAGCAGATCGCCCAGGATACGGAACGCACCCGCAAAGCGGCCTGATCGTATCGATTCAGTTATCCCTGCGGTCCGCCTCCCGGCTTCGGCCGGGAGGCCCAGATTGCGGAGAATGGAGATGGACAACTTCTACGAGACACCGACACTTTCTGCGGCACGCTCGGGCAAAATTGAAACTTCTTTGTGCCTGCTCGACAATCCAGACAACGTCATCAACCATCCACGCCTCAGCAGTGGAGAAAAGCGGGCACTGCTTTCCTCGTGGGCGTCCGATGCCTGCGCGGTGGAAAACCAGCCTGCCTTGCGCCGCCTGGACAACGGCACGGTAATCCCTGTCGACCAGATTCTGAGTGCGTTGAAGGCTCTGGATGAGAAACCCACGCTGGGGAAAGAGACTTCAGGCCGGGTGCTGCCTTGGCGACCCTCCTCGCGCCGCAGCGTTCTCAAGGCTTGGCGGCGTCGGGGCCGTTCTTTCGGCCCCGACGATGACGACGACCCGCCCCCGTGCCCGGCAGTGATCGCGCCGCGCCCACGCCCACCATGCGGAATCGGCGCAGTGGCCGGGGTCGAACTCGCCTGTGCCTAACTAACCCTGGGTTGATCCAGCTGCCTCGGCATGGGCAGCTGGATTCCAATCTTGCGTGCGCTTCATTTGGTTTCCAAAACAGCAGGTCGCAGGTTCGTCCGCAACGCCATTTCCTCGAACTTGTAATCGCGTGCCTGATTTCCGGATCCACCTCCTGGAATTGGGGTCCGGCATTGAAAAAGGGCAGGTGGCTTGCCATATTGGGCGAACTGAGGCATAAGGCCTCGATAGCCGGGACGGGACGACTGGATGGTTCCGAGGCGGCGTTTGGTCATAAAGCGGACACTTGCCACTTGCGTGGATCAAGAATCGGTTTTATGTAGACACAACAGACACGCGACGCGTGGAGCTGGGAAGCCGGCTTTACGCGTCCGATTTGCATGGGCGAAATGGCGCTGATTCGGCGTCGACTTGAACCCAGGCGGCACGTCCCGGCCAGCGGGATCATCCAGGAGACCCGGCCAACGGGTCTTGAAGACAGAGCGGCATATGGCTTCGAAAACCACAAATCCTTTCGTCTTTCTCCAGCAGGTCCGCGCGGAAACTGCCAAGGTGACTTGGCCGTCGCGCCGGGAGACGATGATCTCGACGGTGATGGTGCTCGTATTCGCGGTCATCGCGATGATCTTTTTCTTCACCGCCGACGTGGCCATGGGCTACGCGATCGAGCGGTTACTGAGCCTCGGCCATTAAGTCCGGCGATTACGGAGAAGTCTTGAAATGACCGCGCGCTGGTACATCGTCCACGCCTATTCGAACTTCGAAAAGAAGGTCGCCGAGGACATTGAGAACAAGGCCAAGCAGAAGGGCCTGTCCGCCGATATCGAGCAGATCGTGGTGCCGACCGAGAAGGTCGTCGAAATCCGCCGCGGCCGCAAGGTCGATGCCGAGCGCAAGTTCTTTCCGGGCTATGTGCTGCTCAAGGCCAATCTGACCGATGCGGTGTTCTCGCTGGTCAAGAACACGCCGAAGGTCACCGGCTTCCTCGGTGACTCCAAGCCGGTGCCGATCACCGAAGCCGAGGCGCAGCGCATCCTGAACCAGGTTCAGGAAGGCGTCGAGCGGCCGAAGCCCTCGGTCACTTTCGAGATCGGCGAGGCGATCCGCGTTTCGGATGGTCCGTTCGCCTCGTTCAACGGTTTCGTCCAGGAAGTGGACGAGGAGCGGGCGCGGCTCAAGGTGGAAGTTTCGATCTTCGGGCGCGCCGTGCCGGTCGATCTGGAATTCGGACAGGTCGAAAAGGGCTGATCCGAAAACCCTGCGCCGGTTCGCCGGCAAGGGGAGGCGGCGCGGAAAGCGCGCGGCCATGAACGGGTGGGAGGCGAATGCGGCTTTAGCCGGCCGCGCGGACCGCACCACCAGACTGCAACCGCCGGTGTTCCCGATACTGGGGCCGGCATGAGATAAAGGCAGGAAAGAGATGGCTAAGAAAATTGCAGGCCAGCTCAAGCTCCAGGTCAAAGCGGGATCGGCTACGCCGTCTCCGCCGATCGGCCCGGCACTTGGTCAGCGCGGCATCAACATCATGGAATTCTGCAAGGCGTTCAACGCGCAGACCCAGGAAATGGAAAAGGGATCGCCGATCCCGGTCGTCATCACCTATTACCAGGACAAGTCCTTCACCTTCGTCATGAAGACGCCGCCGGTGAGCTACTTCCTGAAAAAGGCGGCGAACTTGACTTCGGGTTCGAAAGAGCCGGGCAAGATCAAGGCCGGCACGATCGGTCGCGACAAGGTGCGCGCCATCGCCGAACAGAAGATGAAGGATCTGAACGCAAACGACGTCGAGGCGGCCATGCGCATGGTCGAGGGCTCCGCCCGCTCGATGGGTCTGGAAGTGGTGGGCTGAGATCATGGCAAAGATTGCAAAGCGTGTATCGAAGTCCCGCGACGGCATCGACCCCAACAAGGCCTATGCCCTTGGTGAGGCGCTGAAGCTGCTCAAGGACCGTTCGACGGTGAAGTTCGACGAGACCATCGAAGTTGCGATGAACCTCGGCGTCGACCCGCGCCATGCCGACCAGATGGTCCGCGGCGTGGTCAACCTGCCGAACGGCACCGGCCGCTCTGTCCGCGTCGCCGTGTTCGCACGTGGCGGCAAGGCCGATGAGGCTCGCGCCGCCGGCGCCGACATCGTCGGTGCCGAGGATCTGGTCGACATCGTCCAGAAGGGCACGATCGACTTCGATCGCTGCATCGCCACGCCGGACATGATGCCGCTGGTCGGCCGTCTGGGCAAGGTGCTGGGCCCGCGCGGCATGATGCCGAACCCGAAGGTCGGCACCGTCACCACCGACGTCGCCGCCGCCGTCAAGGCATCGAAGGGCGGCGCTGTCGAGTTCCGCGTCGAGAAGGCCGGCATCGTTCATGCCGGCGTCGGCAAGGTCTCGTTCGACGTCAAGGCGCTGGAAGAAAACGTCCGCGCCTTCGCCGATGCCGTGACCAAGGCAAAGCCGGCTGGCGCCAAGGGCAACTACGTCAAGAAGGTGTCGGTCACCTCGACGATGGGCCCGGGCCTCAAGCTCGACGTCTCGACGCTCGCAGCGTCTTGATACGAACATCTGGATCGGCTGCCAAGGCGCTGATCCGCAAGTGAATTCCGGGCCTCCGACTTGTCGGCGGCCCGGTACCGGAAGTCGAGAGGCTTCCGGACATCCTGTCCGAGATTGCAGGCGGCCCAGAAGCCTTAATTGAACTAGGCCTGCATGAGACGGGTGAAAACCGGACAACGGAGCGACAAGCTCCAATGAAAGGTTCGAACCGTGTTTGCCTTTTGTCTGCGCATCTCCGGCTTGCCGTCGATGTGGCGAAAGGGGGCAGGATCCTCGAGCGTCGTTCGGGAGATCTGTAATGGATGGCCCGGCCGGCAAAAAGGCAACCCGACGCCTGTCCCACTAGCGGGGCAGGGGTCAACTGGAGATAGGCAGTGGACAGAGCGGAAAAACGCGAACTCGTCACGGGCCTGAATGGTGCCTTTGCAGGCGCTGGTTCAGTCGTCGTGGCCCACTACGCCGGTATCACCGTCGCGCAAATGAACGACCTTCGGTCGAAAATGCGCGCTGCCGGTGGCACCGTCAAAGTCGCGAAGAACCGTCTCGCCAAAATCGCTCTTCAGGGCACGGACTCCGCATCGATCATCGACCTGTTCAAGGGACAGACGCTGATCGCTTATTCGGAGGATCCGATTGCGGCGCCGAAGGTCGCGTCCGATTTCGCCAAGGGAAATGACAAGTTGGTCATTCTCGGCGGCGCAATGGGCACCACCTCGCTCAACGCCGACGGTGTGAAGGCACTCGCCACACTTCCGTCGCTCGATGAGTTGCGCGCCAGGCTGGTTGGCATGATCGCCACGCCGGCAACCCGGATCGCCCAGATCGTCAATGCGCCAGCGGCTTCGGTCGCGCGCGTCATCGGCGCTTACGCCCGGAAGGACGAGGCGGCATGAGGCCGTTCCTCGCTATCACAAACACACGTTCGAACCTGATGAAGGAATACAACAATGGCTGATCTGGCAAAGATCGTAGACGACCTTTCGAAGCTGACCGTCCTCGAGGCGGCCGAGTTGTCGAAGCTTCTGGAAGAAAAGTGGGGCGTTTCGGCTGCTGCTCCGGTGGCGGTTGCCGCTGCCGGCGGCGCTGCCGCTGCTGCTGCTCCGGCTGAGGAAAAGACGGAATTCGACGTCGTCCTCACCGAGGCAGGCGCTCAGAAGATCAACGTCATCAAGGAAGTCCGCGCCATCACCGGCCTGGGCCTCAAGGAAGCCAAGGATCTGGTCGAAGCAGCTCCGAAGCCGGTCAAGGAAGCCGTTTCCAAGGCTGACGCTGAGAAGTTCAAGGCCCAGCTGGAAGCAGCCGGCGCCAAGGTCGACCTGAAGTAAGCGTAAAAGCGGCGGGCGGCCTCGCGCCGTCCGCCACTCCCTTCACCAGAGGGGAGGATGCGTAGCGCGAGATGTACGAGAACCTCTTTCCTGAGGGCCGAAACCGGCCTTCAGGAAACGGGTTTTCTCCCGTTTTAGCCGTCGCCGCCAGGCGGCGGGAAACAGATCAGGGGCCGCCGCCGAGGTGGCCGCGCATGCAAGGTGAGCCGCGGCGAGGCTCGCCCCGAGTTTATAGCTAAGGAGCGACGATGGCCCAGACCCAGACTTTCAATGGCCGCAGACGCGTACGCAAGTTCTTCGGAAAGATTCCGGAAGTTGCGGAGATGCCGAACCTGATCGAGGTTCAAAAAGCATCCTATGACCAGTTCCTGATGGTGGCGGAGCCCAAGGGTGGGCGTCCGGACGAGGGACTGCAGGCCGTTTTCAAGTCGGTTTTCCCGATCTCCGATTTCTCCGGCTCCTCGATGCTGGAGTTCGTGAAGTACGAGTTCGAAGGACCGAAATTCGACGTTGACGAATGCCGTCAGCGCGACCTGACCTATGCCGCGCCACTCAAGGTGACGCTGCGCCTCATCGTGTTCGATATCGACGAGGATACCGGCGCAAAGTCGATCAAGGACATCAAGGAGCAGGACGTCTATATGGGCGACATGCCGCTCATGACGCTCAACGGCACCTTCATCGTCAATGGCACGGAGCGCGTCATCGTCTCGCAGATGCACCGTTCGCCGGGCGTCTTCTTCGACCATGACAAGGGCAAGTCGCACTCCTCGGGCAAGCTTTTGTTTGCGGCGCGCGTCATTCCCTATCGCGGTTCGTGGCTCGACATCGAGTTCGATTCCAAGGACGTCGTGCACGCCCGTATCGACCGCCGCCGCAAGATTCCGGTGACGTCGCTCTTGATGGCGCTCGGCATGGACGGCGAAGAGATCCTGTCGACCTTCTACAACAAGATCACCTACAAGCGCGCCGGCGACCACTGGCGCATCCCGTTCAACGTCGAGCGTTTCCGCGGCCTGAAGGCCGTTGGCGACCTCGTCGATGCCGACACCGGCGAAGTTGTCGTCGAGGCCGGCAAGAAGATCACCGCCCGCCAGGCAAGGGCGCTTGGCGAAAAGGGTCTGAAGGCGATCAAGGCGACCGACGAGGATCTGCTCGGCAACTACCTGGCCGAGGACATCGTCAACTACGGCACCGGCGAGATTTTCCTCGAAGCCGGCGACGAGATCGACGAAAAGACGCTGAAGGTGCTGCTCGGCACGGGCGAAAGCGAGATCAAGGTTCTCGACATCGACCACGTCAATGTCGGCGCCTACATCCGCAATACGCTCAACGTCGACAAGAACGAGAGCCGCCAGGACGCACTGTTCGACATCTACCGTGTCATGCGCCCGGGCGAGCCGCCGACGCTTGAAACCGCCGAAGCCATGTTCAACTCGCTGTTCTTCGACTCGGAGCGCTACGACCTGTCGGCCGTCGGCCGCGTCAAGATGAACATGCGCCTCGAGCTCAAGGCTGAGGATACCGTGCGTGTGCTGCGCAAGGACGACATCCTGGCCGTGGTCAAGACGCTGGTCGAGCTGCGCGACGGCAAGGGCGAGATCGACGACATCGACAATCTCGGCAACCGCCGCGTGCGTTCTGTCGGCGAGCTGATGGAGAACCAGTACCGCGTCGGCCTGCTGCGCATGGAGCGCGCGATCAAGGAACGTATGTCCTCGATCGAGATCGATACGGTGATGCCGCAGGACCTGATCAACGCCAAGCCGGCGGCTGCCGCCGTGCGCGAGTTCTTCGGTTCCTCGCAGCTGTCGCAGTTCATGGATCAGACCAACCCGCTGTCGGAGATCACCCACAAGCGCCGCCTGTCGGCACTTGGCCCGGGCGGTCTGACCCGCGAGCGCGCCGGCTTCGAAGTGCGCGACGTGCACCCGACGCATTACGGCCGCATCTGCCCGATCGAGACGCCGGAAGGCCCGAATATCGGTCTGATCAACTCGCTGGCGACCTTCGCGCGCGTCAACAAGTACGGCTTCATCGAAAGCCCGTACCGCAAGATCGTCAACGGCAAGCTGACCAATGAGGTCGTCTATCTCTCCGCTATGGAAGAGTCCAAGCACCACGTTGCGCAGGCCAATGCCGAGCTCGACAAGAATGGTGGTTTCGTCGACGAATTCGTCATTTGCCGCAGCGCCGGCGAAGTGATGATGGCGCCGCGCGAAAACGTCGATCTGATGGACGTGTCGCCCAAGCAGATGGTGTCCGTGGCCGCGGCGCTGATCCCGTTCCTCGAGAACGACGACGCCAACCGCGCGCTGATGGGCTCCAACATGCAGCGTCAGGCCGTGCCGCTGGTGCGCGCCGAAGCGCCGTTCGTCGGCACCGGCATGGAGCCGATCGTTGCCCGTGACTCGGGCGCCGCCATCGGCGCCCGCCGCGGCGGCATCGTCGACCAGGTGGACGCGACGCGTATCGTCATCCGCGCCACGGAAGATCTCGATCCCGGCAAGTCGGGCGTCGACATCTACCGGCTGATGAAGTTCCAGCGTTCGAACCAGAACACCTGCATCAACCAGCGTCCGCTGGTGCGCATGGGCGACCGCGTCAACAAGGGCGACATCATCGCCGACGGTCCCTCGACCGAGCTCGGCGATCTGGCGCTCGGCCGCAACGTGCTGGTCGCGTTCATGCCGTGGAACGGCTACAACTACGAGGACTCGATCCTGCTCTCCGAGCGCATCGTGGCCGACGACGTCTTCACCTCGATCCACATCGAGGAATTCGAGGTCATGGCCCGCGACACCAAGCTTGGACCGGAGGAAATCACGCGCGACATTCCGAACGTTTCGGAAGAAGCGCTGAAGAACCTCGACGAAGCCGGCATCGTCTATATCGGCGCGGAAGTGCAGCCGGGCGACATCCTGGTCGGCAAGATCACGCCGAAGGGCGAAAGCCCGATGACGCCGGAAGAAAAGCTCCTGCGCGCCATCTTCGGTGAAAAGGCGTCCGACGTTCGCGACACCTCGATGCGCATGCCTCCGGGCACCTTCGGCACCGTCGTCGAAGTGCGCGTCTTCAACCGCCACGGCGTCGAGAAGGACGAGCGCGCCATGGCGATCGAACGCGAGGAGATCGAACGCCTCGCCAAGGACCGCGACGACGAGCAGGCGATCCTCGACCGCAACGTCTATTCACGCCTTTCCGACGTTCTCGTCGGCAAGGAAGCGATTGCCGGGCCGAAGGGCTTCAAGAAGGGCTCGAAGCTGTCGAAGGACACGCTGGACGAGTATCCGCGTTCGCAGTGGTGGCAGTTTGCGGTGGAGAACGAAAAGCTCCAGAGCGAACTGGAAGCCCTGCGTGGCCAGTACGACGATTCCAAGAAGGCGCTCGAGCAGCGCTTCATGGACAAGGTCGAGAAGGTCCAGCGCGGCGACGAAATGCCTCCGGGCGTCATGAAGATGGTCAAGGTCTTCGTGGCCGTGAAGCGCAAGATGCAGCCGGGCGACAAGATGGCCGGACGTCACGGCAACAAGGGTGTCGTGTCGCGGATCGTTCCGATCGAGGACATGCCTTTCCTCGAGGACGGCACGCATGCCGATATCGTGCTCAACCCGCTGGGTGTGCCGAGCCGCATGAATGTCGGCCAGATCCTGGAAACCCATCTGGGCTGGGCATGCGCGGGCATGGGCAAGAAGATCGGCGAGCTGATCGACGCGTACAAGACGGCTGGAGACATCAAGCCGTTGCGCAAGACGCTCGAGAGCTTCATCCCGGCCAATGACCGCAACGAGCCGGTCCGCGAATATGACGACGAGAGCATCGTTCGCCTGAGCGAGCAGATGCGCCGCGGCGTCTCCATCGCGACACCGGTGTTCGACGGCGCGCATGAAGTCGACATCAACATCATGCTGGAGCAGGCGGGCCTGCACACCAGCGGTCAGTCGCAGCTCTATGACGGACGCACAGGCGAGCCGTTCGATCGCAAGGTGACGATGGGCTATATCTATATGCTCAAGCTTCACCACCTGGTAGACGACAAGATCCACGCGCGTTCGATCGGTCCCTACTCGCTCGTTACCCAGCAGCCGCTGGGCGGCAAGGCGCAGTTCGGTGGCCAGCGCTTCGGCGAAATGGAGGTCTGGGCGCTGGAAGCCTATGGCGCCGCCTACACGCTGCAGGAAATGCTGACGGTGAAGTCGGACGACGTCGCCGGCCGCACCAAGGTCTACGAGGCGATCGTGCGCGGCGACGACACGTTCGAGGCCGGCATTCCCGAGAGCTTCAACGTGCTCGTCAAGGAAATGCGGTCTCTCGGCCTCAATGTCGAGCTGGAGAATACCAAGCTCGACGACAACCCTGTCCGGCTGCCAGATGCTGCCGAATAGGGGCGCGGCCGAGTAAACAAGACATCCGGTCGCGGAACGCCGCGACCGGATGCAACAAATTCTACGGCCAGTGGGCCGACCACTCAGCGGGCATTTGGCCCGCGTTAGATGCAAGGGGTTTTCGAGGACCCCGAAAAGGAGAACGGCATGAACCAAGAGGTCATGAATCTCTTCAATCCGCAGGCGCCGGCGCAGGTGTTCGATTCCATCCGGATATCGCTCGCCAGCCCTGAGAAGATTCTGTCCTGGTCGTTCGGCGAGATCAAGAAGCCGGAGACCATCAACTACCGCACCTTCAAGCCGGAGCGTGACGGTCTGTTCTGCGCGCGCATTTTTGGCCCGATCAAGGACTATGAATGCCTGTGCGGCAAGTACAAGCGCATGAAGTACAAGGGCGTCATCTGCGAAAAGTGCGGCGTCGAAGTCACGCTGTCGCGCGTTCGCCGCGAGCGCATGGGCCACATCGAGCTGGCGGCACCTGTCGCTCACATCTGGTTCCTGAAGTCGCTGCCGTCGCGCATCGGCACGCTGCTCGACATGACCCTGAAGGACATCGAGCGCGTCCTCTACTTCGAGAACTACATCGTTACCGAGCCTGGCCTCACCGCGCTGAAGGAGCACCAGCTGCTCAGCGAGGAAGAGTACATGATCGCCGTCGACGAGTATGGCGAGGATTCGTTCACCGCCATGATCGGCGCCGAGGCCATTCATGACCTTCTGGCCGGCATGGACCTGGAGAAGATCGCCGGCGACCTGCGTTCGGAACTGGCTTCGACCACGTCCGAGCTGAAGCAGAAGAAGTATCTGAAGCGGCTCAAGGTCGTCGAGAACTTCATGGAGTCCGGCAACCGTCCGGAATGGATGATCATGAAGGTGGTTCCGGTGATCCCGCCGGACCTGCGCCCGCTGGTTCCTCTGGATGGCGGCCGTTTCGCGACGTCCGACCTGAACGATCTCTATCGCCGCGTCATCAACCGCAACAACCGCCTGAAGCGGCTGATCGAGCTGCGCGCGCCCGGCATCATCGTGCGCAATGAAAAGCGCATGCTGCAGGAAGCCGTCGATGCGCTGTTCGACAACGGCCGTCGCGGCCGCGTCATCACCGGCGCCAACAAGCGTCCGCTGAAGTCGCTGTCCGACATGTTGAAGGGCAAGCAGGGCCGGTTCCGCCAGAACCTGCTCGGCAAGCGCGTCGACTATTCGGGCCGTTCGGTCATCGTCACCGGTCCGGAGCTCAAGCTGCACCAATGCGGCCTGCCGAAGAAGATGGCGCTCGAACTGTTCAAGCCGTTCATCTACGCCCGCCTCGACGCCAAGGGGTTCTCCTCGACCGTCAAGCAGGCCAAGAAGCTGGTCGAGAAGGAGCGTCCGGAAGTCTGGGATATCCTCGACGAGGTCATTCGCGAGCATCCGGTGCTGCTGAACCGTGCACCGACGCTGCACCGCCTCGGCATCCAGGCGTTCGAGCCGATCCTGATCGAAGGCAAGGCGATCCAGCTGCATCCGCTGGTCTGCACGGCCTTCAACGCCGACTTCGACGGCGACCAGATGGCCGTTCACGTGCCGCTGTCGCTGGAAGCGCAGCTTGAAGCCCGCGTGCTGATGATGTCGACCAACAACATCCTGCACCCGGCTTCCGGCGCGCCGATCATCGTGCCGTCGCAGGACATGGTTCTGGGTCTCTACTATCTCTCGATCGTCAATCAGAACGAGCCGGGCGAAGGCATGGTGTTTGCCGACATGGGCGAACTCCAGCATGCGCTCGAGACCAAGGCGGTGACGCTGCACTCCAAGATCAAGGGTCGCTTCCGCACGGTCGACGCCGAAGGCAAGGTCGTGTCGAAAATCTACGACACCACGCCTGGCCGCATGATCATCGGCGAGCTGCTGCCGAAGAACGTCAATGTGCCTTACGAGACGGCCAACCAGGAGATGACCAAGAAGAACATCTCCAAGATGATCGACACCGTCTACCGCCACTGCGGTCAGAAGGAGACGGTCATTTTCTGCGACCGCATCATGGCCCTCGGCTTCAGCCACGCCTGCCGCGCCGGCATTTCGTTCGGCAAGGACGACATGCTGATCCCGGACGCCAAGATCAAGCTGGTTTCCGACACCGAAGCTTTGGCCAAGGAATACGAGCAGCAGTACAATGACGGCCTGATCACGCAGGGCGAGAAGTACAACAAGGTCGTCGACGCCTGGGCCAAGTGCTCGGAAAAGGTCGCCGACGAGATGATGGCCCGCATCAAGGCCGTCGAGTTCGAGGACAGTGGCCGTCAAAAGCCAATGAACTCGATCTACATGATGTCGCATTCGGGTGCGCGTGGTTCGCCCACCCAGATGCGTCAGCTCGCCGGCATGCGCGGCCTGATGGCAAAGCCCTCGGGTGAAATCATCGAGACGCCGATCATCTCGAACTTCAAGGAAGGCCTGACCGTGCTCGAGTACTTCAACTCGACCCACGGCGCCCGCAAGGGTCTGGCCGACACCGCCTTGAAGACGGCGAACTCGGGTTACCTCACCCGTCGTCTGGTCGACGTGGCGCAGGACTGCATCGTCAACTCCGTGGATTGCGGCACCGACAAGGGCCTCACCATGCAGCCGATCGTCGATGCCGGTCAGGTCGTTGCTTCGGTCGGTCAGCGCGTGCTGGGCCGCACCTCGCTCGACGACATCACGCATCCGGTTTCGGGCGAAGTTCTGGTCAAGGCCGGAACGCTGATGGACGAACGTGACGTGGAAAAGATCGAAAAGGCCGGCGTGCAGTCGGTCCGCATTCGCTCGGCACTGACCTGCGAGGTCAGGATCGGCGTGTGCGCGGTCTGCTACGGACGCGATCTTGCCCGCGGCACCCCGGTCAACCAGGGCGAAGCCGTCGGCGTCATCGCGGCGCAGTCGATCGGCGAGCCGGGCACCCAGCTCACCATGCGTACCTTCCACATGGGCGGTACGGCGCAGGTGGTGGACAGCTCGTTCCTTGAAGCCTCGTATGAGGGCAAGGTCGAGATCCGCAACCGCAACGTGGTGCGCAACTCGGACGGCCAGCAGATGGTCATGGGCCGCAACATGGCGGTGCTGATCCTCGACGAAGCCGGCAAGGAGCGTGCCTCGCATCGCCTTACCTATGGTTCGCGCATCTTCGTGGACGATGGCGACAAGGTGAAGCGGGGCCAGCGTATCGCCGAATGGGATCCCTATACCCGCCCTGTCCTTACCGAAATCGAAGGCAAGGTGTCGTACGAGGATCTGGTCGACGGCATTTCCGTTCAGGAAACGGCCGACGAATCGACCGGCATCACCAAGCGCGAGGTCATCGACTGGCGCTCGACGCCACGCGGCAACGACCTCAAGCCGGCGATCGCCATCCTTGACCCCAAGGGCAAGGTCGGCAAGCTGTCGAAGGGCGGCGACGCCCGCTTCCTGCTCTCGGTCGAGGCCATTCTTTCGGTCGAGCCGGGTTCGCAGGTTCGTCCCGGCGACGTTTTGGCGCGTATCCCGATGGAAAGCGCGAAGACCAAGGACATCACCGGCGGTCTGCCGCGTGTTGCCGAGCTGTTCGAGGCACGTCGTCCGAAGGATCACGCCATCATCGCCGAGATCGATGGCACGATCCGCTTCGGCCGCGACTACAAGAACAAGCGCCGCATCATCATCGAGCCGCATGACTCGACGCTTGAGCCGGTCGAATACCTGATCCCGAAGGGCAAGCCGTTCCATCTCCAGGACGGCGACGTCATCGAGAAGGGCGACTACATCCTCGACGGCAATCCGGCGCCGCACGACATCCTGGCGATCAAGGGCGTGGAAGCACTTGCTTCCTACCTCGTGAACGAAATCCAGGAAGTCTACCGTCTGCAGGGCGTGTCGATCAACGACAAGCACATCGAGGTGATCGTTCGCCAGATGCTGCAGAAGGTTGAGATCACGGTACAGGGCGACTCGACCTACATTCCGGGCGACCACGTCGACGTGATCGAACTGGAAGAGGTCAACGAGCGCCTGGTCGAGGACGGCAAGAAGCCGGCCGAAGGCCAGCCGGTGCTGCTGGGCATAACCAAGGCCTCGCTGCAGACGCCTTCCTTCATCTCGGCCGCCTCCTTCCAGGAGACGACCAGGGTGCTGACCGAAGCTGCGGTTGCCGGCAAGACCGACATGCTGCAGGGCCTGAAGGAAAACGTCATCGTCGGCCGGCTGATCCCGGCCGGTACCGGCGGCACGATGAGCCAGATCCGGCGCATCGCCACCTCGCGCGACGAACTGATCATCGACGAGCGCCGCAAGGCGTCCGGTGTCGAGGTCGCCGAGCCGATGCTGACCGACATGGTCAACGCCGCGCAGTAAGCGCGGTAGGACGAGAAGAAGGAAGGGGGCCCCAGTGGCCCCTTTTCGCGTTTTGACCCCCAATCGAATCGAGGAAAACATGAGCAAGAAGGTTTGGACTGACGTCGACGACTACATCGTTTCCTCTCTCTTCGAGGCAGATCCCATCCTCGAAGCGGTGCTTGCGGCCAACCGCGACCAGGGCCTGCCGGCCATCGACGTATCGCCGGCGCAGGGCAAGCTGCTGTCGCTGCTGGTCCGCATCAGCGGCGCCAGGAAGGTGCTGGAGATCGGCACGCTTGGCGGCTACTCGACCATCTGGATGGCAAGGGGATTGCCCGTCGGCGGCAAGATCGTGACGCTCGAACTCGAGCCGCATCATGCAAAAGTCGCGCACTCGAATCTCGAGCGGGCAGGGGTGCCGGACAAGGTCGAGCTCAGGATCGGCCCCGCGCTTCAGTCGCTTGAGACGCTGGCTGCCGAAAATGCCGGTCCGTTCGATCTGATCTTCATCGACGCGGACAAGCCGAACAACCCGAATTATCTGTCATGGGCCATGCGCCTGTCGCGGCCGGGGACGGTCATCATCTGCGACAACGTCATCCGCGACGGCACCGTGCTCAACGACGATGGCCGTGACGCGTATGTCGAAGGCGCACGCGGTGCGTTTTCCTTCATCGGCGGCGACAAGCGCCTGGACGGCACCGCCATCCAGACCGTCGGCGCCAAAGGCTATGACGGCTTTGCGATTGCGATCGTCGAGTAAGGCTGCATGGTGAGTGTCCGGACTGCGGTCCGGCAGAACTCATCGTTCAATCGAAGAACGCTCCCACCACATTGCGCTTGCCGAGCATGAAGGCGTCGGCCACGTGCTGCAGGGGTGCCAAATCGACATCGGAGACGCCGGCGCGTACGATTTCAGCGAAGCGCCGGTAAAGCTGGGGATATTCGGCCTCCGGCTCGTCGTGAACCACCTTGCCGTCGATGGCGAGCTTGGTGCCGCCGCCGGACAGCACCATCTTGCCCTTGTCGGTGTCGGCCAGGATGTCCCAGCTCTGTGGTCCCGTCTGCAGCCAGTCGAGCTCCATGGTCACCGGCAACCCATCCGAGGTACGGAAGGTCACGTGGGCCGCCACAGGCGAGGCGCGGTTTTCCGGGAAGTCGAGGACGGCCGAGGTGATGAACATCGCCGGCAGGATGTGGGTTGCGATCGACAGTGCGTTTATGCCGGGATCGAAGACGCCGAAACCGCCCGGCGCCCAGATCCAATCCTGGTTCGGATGCCAGCGGCGGACATCTTCCTTCCAGGCGATGGCAGCCGAGTTGACCTTGGCCGACGCTAGGAAGGCGCGCGCGGCCTCCACTGCCGGCGCGTAGCGCGAATGCCAGCTGGCGAACAGTGAAACGCCATTGGCTGCCGCCAGCTGCTTCAGGTCCTCGACCTCACTGACCGTAGCGCCCGGCGGCTTCTCCAGGAAAACATGCTTCTTCGCCATCAGCGCGGTGCGTGCCGCGTCGTAGCGGAACTGCGGCGGCATGCACAGCGAGACGGCCTCGAGGTCGGGCACCGCGTCGAGCATCGCCTCAATGGTCGGAAAATTCGGGATGCCGTCCACCTTGCCGTGCCGGCTGGCAGCGGCGATGAGGCGGTAGTCCGCATCCTTGGCCACTGCCGGCAGATGCTGGTCGCGCACGATCTTGCCGACGCCGACGATGCCGAGCTTGATGGGACCATTGTTCGAGGGCATGGGAACTCCGCGGATTCGAATTTGGCTGGTTAAGTCGCCCGGTTCTTAGCAGAGAACCGGTGCCGGGCAAGCCGGCGCGGTGACAGGCGCAAGCAGCCGGCGACGCTCAGAGCGGAACCTCGAACGTAACGATCGACACTTCGCCTTCGAGCGCGCCCTGGAAGGCCGACAGATGCGGCTCCTCGTCGGGTTCGCCGTCCATATCGCCGATCTGGTCGAGCTCGACCTCGGCATAGCCTTCGGCCGCAAGCGATTCGAGCACCCGGCGCACGGCCGAATCGTCGTCGGGCGCGACCAGCATCACATGCACGCCTTCCAGCTTGCCGCCCTTCTTTTTCCAGACGCGGCCGGTGACGATGGTGACCGGGCGCTCCTCATTGTCGTTCACGGGCTGATTCCTTTTGAGACGGGTGCGGGCGAGGGGTTTTGGGCTGTCCATGGCGCCTTTTGCCATGAAGAACCCGCGCATGACAGCCAAAAGCCGGTCACTTTCTTGTCTGCCCCGGTCACTTTCTTCCTCTGCCTTGCAAAACGAAGAAAGAAAATTACATGCGTTTTTCGCATGGCTGCCAAGCCGTCGTCAGCGCGCAATATTTGGCGTGCCGGGGTTGACGGTTCACGGTCTTACGAGTAGAAGCCGCCCAGTCAGAACCGATGTGAGGCTCTCCCTTCCGAAGCGACACGCTTTGGAGTTTGCCTCAAACAGGGTTCGTTTTACGAGCGAAAAGACATTTCCGGCGCGCATGAAGCGGTTCCCGCTTCCTCTGCATTTTGTTCGGGCAGGACCGCGAGGCGCGGTTTATGGCCCGAATTTGCGTATGGAATTGGCGCTTTGAGCGGCCCTGACCGGGCGAGACACGGAATTGAGAGACAAGAGGGTTTAATGCCTACCGTCAACCAGCTGATCCGCAAGCCGCGCATTGCGCCGGTGAAGCGCAACAAGGTCCCGGCCATGCAGCAGAACCCGCAGAAGCGGGGCGTCTGCACGCGCGTCTATACAACGACGCCGAAGAAGCCGAACTCGGCACTGCGCAAGGTGGCCAAGATCCGCCTGACCAACGGCTTTGAAGTGATCGGCTACATCCCCGGCGAAGGCCACAACCTTCAGGAACACTCCGTGGTCATGATCCGCGGCGGCCGCGTCAAGGATCTTCCGGGCGTGCGCTACCACATCATCCGCGGCGTGCTCGACACGCAGGGCGTGAAGAACCGCAAGCAGCGCCGTTCGAAGTACGGCGCCAAGCGTCCGAAGTAAGGGGCGTCCGAAGTAAGATTTTCCGGCCCTGGCGCTGCTTGAATGCGTCGGGCTACGAGATTGAGAGACAAAAGCCATGTCGCGTCGTCACAGTGCAGAAAAGCGTGAGATCAATCCGGACCCGAAGTTCGGCGATCTGATCGTCACCAAGTTCATGAACGCCGTCATGTATGACGGCAAGAAGTCGGTTGCCGAGACCATCGTCTACGGTGCGCTCGACCAGGTTCAGTCGAAGACCAAGCAGGAGCCGGTCACCGTCTTCCATCAGGCGCTCGACAATGTCGCGCCGCATGTGGAAGTCCGGTCGCGCCGCGTCGGCGGCGCTACCTACCAGGTTCCGGTCGATGTGCGCCCCGAGCGCCGCCAGGCCCTGGCGATCCGCTGGCTGATTGCAGCTGCGCGCAACCGCAACGAGACCACCATGGTCGACCGCCTCTCCGGCGAGCTGATGGACGCGGCTAACAACCGCGGCACCGCCGTGAAGAAGCGTGAAGACACCCACAAGATGGCTGAAGCCAACCGCGCTTTCGCGCACTACCGCTGGTAAAGCGCGAACGAGACTGAGAAGGCATCCAAGATGGCCCGCGAATACAAAATCGAAGACTACCGCAATTTCGGTATCATGGCGCATATTGACGCCGGCAAGACGACGACCACCGAGCGCGTCCTCTATTACACGGGCAAGTCGCACAAGATCGGCGAAGTCCACGACGGCGCTGCCACCATGGATTGGATGGAGCAGGAGCAGGAGCGCGGCATCACCATCACGTCCGCCGCCACCACGACCTTCTGGAAGGGTCGCAGCGGCAAGATGTACCGCTTCAACATCATCGACACTCCCGGACACGTCGACTTCACCATCGAAGTCGAGCGTTCGCTGCGCGTGCTCGACGGCGCCATTGCGCTGCTCGATGCCAATGCCGGTGTCGAGCCGCAGACGGAAACCGTCTGGCGCCAGGCCGACAAGTATAAAGTTCCGCGGATGATCTTCTGCAACAAGATGGACAAGATCGGCGCCGACTTCTACCGCTCGGTCGAGATGATCGGCTCGCGTCTTGGTGCGCATGCCGTCGTCATGCAGTTGCCGATCGGCGCCGAGACCGAGTTCAAGGGTGTCGTCGATCTCGTCGAGATGAACGCGCTGGTCTGGCGCGACGAGACGCTGGGCGCTGCCTGGGACGTCGTCGAGATCCCGGCCGACCTGCAGGCTCGCGCCGAAGAATACCGCGAGAAGATGATCGAAGCCGCTGTCGAAATGGACGAGACGGCACTCGAGAATTACCTCGAAGGCAAGATGCCGTCGAATGACGAGATCCGCGCGCTGATCCGCAAGGGCACCATCGCGGTCAAGTTCTACCCGATGTTCTGTGGCTCGGCCTTCAAGAACAAGGGCGTGCAGCCGCTGCTCGACGCCGTCGTCGAATACCTGCCGTCGCCGGCCGATGTTCCCGCCATCAAGGGCGTCGACGCCAAGACCGACGCCGAGATCGAGCGTCATGCCGACGACAACGAGCCGCTGTCGATGCTGGCCTTCAAGATCATGAACGACCCGTTTGTCGGTTCGCTGACCTTTGCCCGCATCTATTCGGGCAAGCTGACCAAGGGCATCTCGGTCGATAACACCGTCAAGGGCAAGAAAGAGCGCATCGGCCGCATGCTGCAGATGCATGCGAATTCGCGCGCCGACGTCGAAGAAGCCTTTGCCGGCGACATCGTCGCTCTGGCTGGCCTCAAGGACACGACCACCGGCGACACGCTCAGCGATCCGCTGCACCCGGTCATCCTCGAGCGCATGGAATTCCCCGATCCGGTCATCCAGATCGCCATCGAGCCGAAGACCAAGAACGACCAGGAAAAGATGGGCCTCGCCCTTCACCGCCTGGCCGCCGAGGATCCGTCCTTCCGCGTCAAGACCGACGAGGAAAGCGGCCAGACCATCATTTCGGGCATGGGCGAGCTTCACCTCGACATCATCGTCGACCGCATGCGCCGCGAGTTCAAGGTCGAGGCCAATGTCGGCGCGCCGCAGGTGGCTTACCGCGAGACGATCACCCGCAGGCACGAGCAGGACTACACCCACAAGAAGCAGACCGGCGGTACCGGTCAGTTCGCCCGCGTCAAGATCGTGTTCGAACCGAACCCGGAAAGCTCGGAGTTCGAGTTCGAGACCAAGATCGTCGGCGGTGCGGTTCCCAAGGAATACATCCCGGGTGTCGAAAAGGGCATCAACAGCGTCATGTCGTCGGGTCCGTTCGCGGGCTTCCCGATGATCGGCGTCAAGGCGACGCTTATCGACGGCGCTTACCACGATGTGGACTCCAGCGTTCTGGCCTTCGAAATCGCCGGCCGCGCCTGCTTCCGTGAAGCCGCACCCAAGCTTGGCGTGCAGCTGCTCGAGCCGATCATGAAGGTCGAAGTCGTGACGCCGGAAGACTATGTCGGCAGCGTCATCGGCGACCTGAACGGCCGTCGCGGCCAGATCCAGGGCCAGGAAGCGCGTGGCGTGGCTGTCGTCATCAACGCGATGGTGCCGCTGGCCAACATGTTCAAGTACGTCGACAACCTGCGCTCGATGAGCCAGGGCCGCGCGGCCTACACGATGCAGTTCGATCACTATGAGCCTGTGCCGACCGCGGTCGCCCAGGAAGTCCAGAAGAAATACGCGTAACCTGAACGGGTTGCATCGGTAACTTAATTCAAGGCCCGTACGGGCGAGCAGATTGGAGACATCACATGGCAAAAGGTAAATTCGAGCGTAACAAGCCTCATGTGAACATTGGCACGATTGGCCACGTCGATCATGGCAAG